>JAGCJH010000061.1 GCA_017648105.1 Tidjanibacter sp. | reverse complement strand
TAAAATTGCGATTCGTTTCATAGTATTATAAATCTATTGTATTGTTTTCATCAATCTGAATACCCCCGTATTGTACTCTTCAAAGCCCATCGAGGTGTATAGCGCTCGCGCAACGGTGCGTGTGGGGTTGGATGTAAGATAGAATTTTGCGGTGGGGAAATGTGCTCCACCCCACTCCAATGCTGCCTTCACAAGCCCCCTGCCTATGCCAAAACCCCTCGCAGATGGGGCAACAACCACATCCTCAATCCACACCTTGTCGCTAACGGGGGCGGTATAGTGCAGAGCCGTAAGCGCACCCACAATCTCCTCCCCACGCCAAGCCACAAAGAGTACCGAATGGGGATTGTCGATGATAGCCCTGAGTCGCTCCACATCCATCTCTGGGCGCTCACCAGGCATCAAATGGCTCATAAGCCCCTCCAAACAGGTCGCAATCTCGGTGGTAGCCTCTCGCAGAGGTGCAATGTTGATAGTGGAGGTGGTCATAACTTAAAAGCGTGTGAAATTGAACATTATACAAAGGTAGTAAATTTTCCCTGCACACCTCTCTCCCAACGAGAAATAGTGAGTTTTTTTGACAAATCAATTTTTTATTTCCAAAAATTTCAGTATCTTTGCACGCCCAAATTATATGGGTAACGGAATTACATAATTAACACACAAAGTATTAACCAATTAAAGTTACGAAGAAGTGGATTCTTTGAGTTACAAAACCATCTCGGCTAATGCGGCTACTGTAAACAAACAGTGGTATGTTATCGACGCAGAGAACGAGGTGCTCGGACGACTTGCTTCGCAGGTTGCGAAAATCTTGCGAGGCAAAAACAAGCCCGATTTCACTCCTCACGTAGATTGCGGTGACTATGTTATCGTTATCAACGCAGACAAGGTGAAACTTACGGGTAAGAAGATGACCGATAAGGTCTATGTACACCACACAGGCTACCCCGGTGGTCAGCGTTTCAACACTCCCGCTGAGCGCTTGGAGAACAAGCCTGAATTCCTTGTTATGAACGCCGTTAAAGGTATGTTGCCCAAAACACGCCTCGGTGTTGCTATTCTTAAAAACTTGAAGGTATATGCAAGTGCGGAGCACCCCCACGTTGCACAGAACCCCAAGGTAATCAAACTCAACGAGATTAAGTAAACACGAAAACTATGGAAGTTGTAAACACCGTAGGACGCAGGAAAGCAGCTGTTGCTCGCGTTTACGTTAAGCCCGGTAAGGGTAACATTACCATCAACAAGAAACCCCTCGAGGTTTACTTCCCCTTGGACATTTTCCAGTTCGTTGTGAAACAGCCTTTGCTTGTTCTCAACCAGATGGAGAGCTATGACATCAACATCAACCTTGATGGTGGTGGCATTCACGGTCAGGCAGAAGCAGCTCGTATGGGTATCGCTCGCGCTCTTTGCGAGATCGATGCAGAGAACCGCACTATCTTGAAAAAGAACGGTTTTCTCACTCGTGACGCACGCGAGGTTGAGCGTAAGAAACCCGGTCAGCCCGGTGCTCGCCGTAAATTCCAGTTCAGCAAGCGTTAATTTTCTCAGCGTTCTGCACCAAAAGAAACTGCACGAAAGAGGTTTACAAATCCACCAGACCACCCCTACACGCTGCATAGCAATGGCAGCCTAACAAATCAAAGGGGAAGCCAAAAGCCTATGGCAGCATAGGGAGTGCTACTGGAAGATTGCCCTTTCGCGGAAAACCGACAGGACCGTCACAAGGTGATGCTACCTGCACGGTTGAAAAAAAGAGAGATTAAAAAAAGAAAAAACACACGATTAGAAATGCCACGTACAGATTTTAATCAATTATTGGAGGCTGGCGTACACTTTGGCCACCTCAAAAGAAAATGGAATCCCAAAATGGCTCCTTATATCTTTATGGAGAAAGGCGGGATTCATATCATCGATCTCCACAAAACTGTGGTAAAAATCGATGAGGCGGCAGCAGCCATCAAACAGATTGCTAAGAGTGGTCGCAGGATTCTCTTCGTAGCAACCAAGAAACAGGCTAAAGAGATTGTTGCCGAGAAGGTGCAAGCAGTAGGTATGCCTTATGTCACCGAGCGCTGGCCCGGTGGTATGCTTACCAACTTCCCCACAATACGCAAGGCCGTTAAGAAAATGGCGACCATCGACAAGATGAGCGCAGACGGCACTTACGACAAATTCTCCAAGCGTGAGAAACTCCAAATTTCCCGTCAGAGGGCTAAATTGGAGAAAAACCTCGGCTCCATCGCCGACCTTACTCGCCTTCCCGCTGCTCTGTTCGTTGTAGATGTACAGAAAGAGGTGAACGCAGTGCGTGAGGCTCGCCGCCTCAACATCCCCGTCTTTGCAATGGTTGATACTTGCTGTGATCCTACCAACATCGACTATGTAATTCCTGCAAACGACGACCGTGCACAGAGCATCGCTGTAATTCTCGACGCAATGTGTGGCGCTATCAACGAGGGTCTCGAAGAGCGTCGCATCGAGAAAGAGAAAGAGGCTGAGGAGAACACTGCAAAAGAGGCAGTAGCAGAGAAGAAAACTCGTGCTCGCAAGACCGTAAAGGTTGAGGTTGAGGCTACTGAGGCTCCCGCAGAGGCTACCGCCGAGTAATCAAGCAAAATGTCAAATCTTCTAAACAAAGAACAAGACTATGGCTATTACACTTACTGACATCAAGAAGCTCCGTGATATGACCCAGGCGGGTATGATGGATTGCAAAAAGGCTCTCGAAGAGGCTAACGGCGATATGCAGCGTGCAATCGAGATTATCCGTGAGAAGGGTAAACTCGTAGCTGCTAAGCGTTCCGACCGCACCGCTTCGGAGGGTATCGTTGTAGCAACCGCTGCAAACGGCAAAGCATACATCGTATGCCTCGCTTGCGAGACCGACTTCGTTGCACAGGTAGATACCTTCGGTGCTACTGCACAGACCATCCTCGACATCGCTGTTGCTAACGACGCAGCTACTCTCGAGGCTCTCCTCGCTTGCGCTACTGCTGACGGTCGCACCGTTGCAGACCTCGTAACCGAGAAGACCGGTCAGACTGGTGAGAAAGTAGAGATCCCCTATTACAGCCGCATCGAGGCTCCCTTCTGCGCACAGTATGTACACTTCAACAAGAAGCTCGGCGCTCTCATTGGCTTCAACAAAGAGGTTGAGGAGTCGCTCGCAAAAGGTATCGCTATGCAGGTTGTTTCGATGAACCCCGTTGCTATCTCGGCAGACCTCGTACCCCAGGAGGTTGTTGATGAGGAGCTCAAAACTGCTACTCAGAAAACAAAAGACGAGTTGGTACAGAAGGCTGTTGATGCTGCTCTCTCAAAAGCAGGCATCAACCCCGCACACGTTGATAGCGAGGACCACATCGAGTCCAACCAGGCAAAAGGCTGGATCACTGCTGAGCAGGCTGAGCAGGCTCGTGAGATTATCAAGACTGTTTCGGCTGAGAAGGCTGCAAACCTTCCCGCACAGATGGTTGAGAACATCGCTAAGGGTCGTTTGGCTAAGTTCTTCAAAGAGCAGACTTTGGAGGAGCAGGCTTATCAGATGGGCGACGGCAAGGCTTCCGTTAAGGAGGTTCTCAAAGCCGCTGACGCTGAGGCTAAGATCGTTGGTTTCTACCGCGTATCGCTCTGCGACTAATTTCCGAATAGGATATAAACGAAAGAGAGGTTCGTCATTGGCGAGCCTCTCTTTTTTGTCCAACTATGGGCTTAAAGTCCTTAAAGCCCTTAATGACCTTAATCACACCAATACCCCACAAAAAAATCACGGATATCGGAAAAGATACCCGTGAATATCAGTGGAATGGAGTTGAAGATGACTCGCTATTTTTTCTTGGGATTAGCGGGGAACCACCCTTTTTTAACTCTGTTTTCTTGCTCTATAAGTTCGTGTATAGACCAGAAGCAGGAGAACGACACAACGCCCGTTATGGTAGCCCAAATAAGGCTATGGATGAAGAGCGACCAAATGCCAAAACCTATTCCGCACAGCGCAAACACCCACCAACATCGTTTACCAAAGAAGTACTCCGCTTTAATGACAATGGGGTGAAAAAGTCCTATAATCAAGAAAGTCGCAAGACCAACTACGATTCCTATATAATTCATAATCAATACACTTTTAACTCTACTACAACAATTCTTCGAGCCTTGCTACGGGAGCCACACCCAAATCACTCTCCTCGCCATTGAGGTAGCGATAATAACCCGCAACAGCAATCATCGCAGCGTTATCGGTCGTAAATTTCAATGGGGGAAGGTATGTTTTCCAGTGGCGACGACGCCCCTCCTCTACGATAGCCTCACGCAAACCCGAGTTCGCCGACACACCACCAGCAATAGCAATCTCATTGATATCGAGCGCTTTGGCAGCCTTAACGAGTTTCTTTATGAGGATGTCAATAATAGTCTTTTGGAGCGAGGCGCAGAGGTCTGCCTTGTTCTCCTCGATGAAGTTGGGATTCTCCTCCATACGATCCCTTAGGAAGTAGAGGAAGGATGTTTTCAGACCACTAAAACTATAATCAAAGCCATCCACCGAAGGTTTAGCAAAGCGGAACTTCTCTGCATCTCCCTCGTGTGCCAGACGGTCAATCACTGGACCACCTGGGTAAGGCAAGCCCATAACCTTCGCACACTTGTCGAAAGCCTCGCCAGCAGCGTCGTCAATAGTCGAGCCAACAATCTCAAATTCAAGGGGAGAGGTCACTTTCACAAGTTGTGTGTGCCCACCCGAAACGAGCAGGCAGAGGAATGGGAATTTGGGGTGGGGTAAGTTCTCCTCTGGCAGGTCAATAAGGTGCGAGAGTATGTGTCCCTGCAAGTGGTTTACCTCCACCATAGGTATATTTTTTGCAAGCGACAGACCCTTGGTAAACGACACGCCAACGAGCAGTGAGCCGAGCAAACCGGGACCACGAGTGAAGGCTATTGCATCCAAATCATCTGCCGTAACGCCCGCCTCACGCAGAGCCGTATCTATCACTGGCACAATATTTTGCTGATGCGCACGAGATGCAAGTTCAGGGATTACACCTCCATATTTGATGTGTACTGCTTGCGAGGCAATGACATTGGATAGCATTTTTGTACCCTGCAAAACCGCTGCCGAGGTGTCATCGCACGATGACTCTATACCTAAAATAATGGGTTCCATATTTGTTTTTCGGTAATAATTTTCGTAAAATTGTAGGTTAAAAGTACCAACAATGAGCAAAGTTACAAAAAAAATAACAAACCTCCTACTTCACACCCTCTCGGGCGTCGTTTTAGTTGCTATTTTGCTCATTTTGGCGGCAGCTTTGACTTTTTCGCTACCCCGAGTTCAGACTTTCGTGGCTCACAGGGCTACCGAATGGCTCCAAGCAAAGTCGGATGTAAAGGTGCAAATTGGCGCCATTGCCATCGAGGAACTCACACACCTTGCTGTGAAAGACCTCTATGTGGAGGATTTGCAGGGCGACACCCTATTGTGGGCAAGCCACCTCTCGGGTATCATCGACCGTAAGGCACTCCTCGAAAGGGGCGAATTTGTACCCTCAAATGTAGAGATTAAGGATGCGAAATTCTACCTTATGACCTACGAGGATGGCTCAAACAACATCGACCTCTTGGTGCGACACTTTGAAAACATATTCCCTGCTGATACAACAAAGACCGACACCTCATTCTCAATCCGCAACACCACCGCTAAAAACCTTCGCTTCCGCCTCTACGACGAGCGTTTGGCTGGCAAGACTCCCCCTACGGCTATCGACTATTCCGATATGGACATCATTGTAGAGAGGGCGGACTTCGAGGAGATTGCAATCATCGGCGAGGATGTATTACTCACTAACATCAAGAATCTCAATGCCGTAGATAAGTCGGATGCAGCATTGCACGACTCCTCTCTCGGAACTCTCTTTGTGGGCGAAGGTCTGCTCGACTTCCGTAACATCAACTTCTTCACAGGCAAGAGCCACCTGCAACTCCCCTACCTCACCCTCTCCTCCCCACTCTGGGAAGACTACCAGAATTTCAACGACAAAGTGACGCTCACACTCCTTTGTAACAACTCAACAATCTTCCCCGACGATGCAGGCAAGTGGGTTGCCGAGCTGGGTTACTACGGACTCTTGGGCAACAACATCAACGGCATATTTGAAGGAACGGTGAACAACTTTGTGACCAATGTGGAGGGATATTTCTACGACGCAGAGGTTGCAGTTGTGGCTGAGGTCAAGAATATCACTCTGTACGAAAAGATTGATGTGGATGCAGATATAGACCTTACAACCACCCCCAATCAAGCAAGGGCAATCTATCGTGGCGTGCTGGGAAGCGAGATGCCCGAGGATATTGAGGTATGGATTGACAAATTTCAGACCATATCTCTCAATGGTCGTGCGGAGGTTTCGCCCAGCGAGATTACAACCGACCTGAGCCTAACGACCGACCTCGGAAGTGTAACAATATGTGGCACAGTAGGTTTAGTGGCAGATAGTACATCCTTCACGGGCGACATTAAGGGCGCAGACTTGGAGCTTGGCAAACTTCTCGCCTCCAACGAACTTGGCAAGGCTGACCTCTCGGCTAAGGGTAATATTTCGCTCTCGGGCAATAAGATTGAGGGCGAGGTTGATGCCCACATCGGTCGCCTCGAATGGCAGAAATACAACTTTGAGGACATATCACTCCGCAGCTCTCTGACAGACAACCTCATAAGGGCTACGGCAACATCCAACGACAAGAACGCCCTACTCTATGCCGAGGGTGAGGGTAACTTGCGTGGCGAGGAGCCCGAATACAACCTCATTCTCAACCTCGAAAAGTTGGACTTCGGGGCTATGGGATTCACAAAGGATTCGACAACCTCGTGGCTCTCGGGCAATGTGGAGGCAACGCTTGCGGGTCGCACGCTTGACGATATGACGGGCAGAGCGATGATTAACAACTTAGTCTATGCCTCGGCTGCCGACACGCTCTCTACGGAACTTGTAAACATCTCTCTTGCTGGCGGCAAGGAGAGCAAGAGTTTCTCGCTTTACTCCCCAATCGTGGATGTTGAGTACCGCAGTACGGCATCCTACAACAGCGTGCTCGACTACCTCACAAAGACCCTTCCCGCACAACTCCCTTTGGCAAAAAATCCTACGCATAACACTCCCGATGAAACCAACCAGCTCGGCACAAGACTCTATGCTGCAAGTGATTACACAGCGGTGGCTGTAAATATCAAGGAGGGCGAGATGCTCGCATCAGTACTCTCCCCCTCCGCCAACATCGCACCCGACAGCTCCGTAAGTTTGGAATTTTCACCCTCTGCGGAAGAGTTTGCATTGGTGCTCAATAGCGACTTCTTGGATGTGGAGGATGTGGTGGTTTCGGAGCTTGGCATCCGTGCGGATGGAGCAGGCTCCTCGCTCAATCTTTTGGCGGAGTGTGACGAACTATTGGTCGGCACAATCGCCATCCCAGATGTAACCATTCAGGCAGGAACAGAGGAGGGTGGCAAGGTCGCAGCGTCGCTCTATTTCAGCAATGCCGAGTCTGCACTCAGTGGTAGGCTTGCGGTAAATGGCACACTCACAAGGGACGAGGGCGATGCTATCGTAGCGAAGGCTTCTATTGTGGATTCCTACCTACTCTCCCCTACCCAAAGGTGGAATATTGCGACAAGTGAGATTAACTACAACTCGGAGGGTATTACCATCGACAACTTTGGCGCCACAAGCGCCACAAGCGGTCTTTACATAGACGGCACAGTGAGCAACTCACAGCGCCAAGCACTCAATATATCACTGAAAAATGTGGAACTTGGCGAGTGGGTGTCGCTCTTTACCAATGTAAAAGACTTGGAAGGTAGTATTGATGGCAAGGTGGCGCTATACTCAGCGTTCAAATCTCCCTTTGGCGAGGGCACATTGGCTCTCTCGGGACTCTCGGTAGGTGGCATCAAAATCGACCCCGTAGAACTTGGCGTGGAGATTCCTCGCAAGAGCACCACCGCAGAGATTACGCTCCGCAACACAACCCTCAACACTACTCTCGCATCGGCAACCTACGACTATCGCAAGGGCGACTACAAGGCGATGATAACTGCCGATGGGCTCGATTTATCGCTCCTCAACCCCCTCTTTGTGGGTGTTGCAAGTGGTGTCGCAGGAGAGGGTAACATTGACCTCGTACTCTCGGGCAAGAAAAATTCACTCCTGATTGATGGCGATGTTAGCATCAATAACCTTGCAAGCAAAATAGACCTCACAGGTGCTACATACAGCACCGAGCGCCTCTCGCTATCGTTTGACGACAACCGAGGAACACTTGCTCCCTTGCGCCTTAGCGATGGTGCTGGTGGTTGGGTCGATGTGGAGGCTACGCTAAATCTCGAAGACCTCACCAATGTAGGCTTTGGGCTCTCGCTCATCCCCCACAATCTCACAGTCATCGACCTACCCGCAGGTGAAAATCATCCCTTCTATGGCAAGGTTTACGCATCGGGCGGTCTGAGGCTCGGTGGCGATGGTGACAATGTGGAGATTAGCGGTGCCGTGACAACTGGTGCAGGCTCCGTCTTCAACCTCCCCTTGACTGGTAACAACGACTTTGCGGGTGCAGACTTTGTGACCTTCGTAGATCGCTCGGCAGTGGTGCAGGAGAGCACCTCGGCACAGATGATTGCCCGCCGCAAAAACGAGCTCCACAAGAAAGTTAAGACCACACGGGGCGGTGGCGTGTCGATTGATGTGATGCTTGGCGTGGGTACAAACACCCTCCTGAGGCTCATCCTCGACCCCGCAACCGACAATGTCATCGAGGCACGAGGCGTGGCAGATTTGGGTATCACATATAGTGACCGCAATGAGGATTTGGCAATTCGTGGCGACTATGAGATTGCAGAGGGAGTCTATAACTTCAACTTCCAAAATCTTATCACTAAGCAATTTATCATCAATCCCGACAGCTACATCCGTTGGAATGGTAGCCCTCTGGATGCAAATATCAATGTGGGTGCAACCTACAAACTCAAAACCTCACTCGCACCTCTGTTGGGTGGAGAGAGCACCGCATCGAGGGCTTCGACCCCCGTGGAGTGTATCGTGGATTTGACTGGTAGTCTGTCGAAAGTAAATGTAAGCTTCGACATCAATGTGCCCAACGCCAACACCGAATACCAAAGCATCCTTTCGAGTTATTTCTCCTCACAGGAGATGATGGCGACACAGTTTGTCTATCTGCTCGCACTGGGCAACTTCTACTCCGACTCAACCACCGAGCAGACCAACACCCCCGGTGCAGCAAGTTCGGCTATCGGTCTGGACTTCCTCGCAAGCCAAGTGAGCCAACTCGTGTCGAACGACGCCTACAAGTTCAACCTCAAATATAAGGCTATCGACGACACCTCATCGAGTTATAGTATCGACTTTGAAACGGAGATTATTGACGATAGGTTGCTCTTGGAGTTGGAGGCTAATGTGGATACGGGCGACTACTACAAGCTCGGAAATGAGAATGGCAACCAGCTCTCGGGCGGTGGCGCAGTAACCCTCCTGCTGGATAGTACGGGTGACTTCTACCTGAGGGGCTTCTCACGCACTATCGACCGCTTCGATGAGAACCAAGGTTTGCAGGAAAATGGTGTCGGTCTGTACTACAAGCGTAGTTTCAACCGCCTCTTTGACCTATGGCGCAAAAAAAGGGAGAAAACGAGGGAGGATAGCGAAAAAAGTGATACCTTTGTGACGAGTGAAAAACAAGAATCCAAACAGGAAAAAAATAAATAAAAGAAAAAAAATAGAATAGACTTATGATTAGACTTCTTCAAGGCGTAGCTCTCACAGGGGAGGCTACCGTAGCAGCAGCTGAAAAAACTATGGGATTTGGCGAACTCTTCTTGGCAGGTGGTCTGCTTATGTGGCCCCTTCTGCTTTTGGGTGGTGTTGTTATCTTCATCTTTGTAGAGCGCTTCATCGCCATCCGTAAGGCTTCCCAGATTGACCCCAACTTTATGAATCGTCTGCGTGATTTGATTTGCGACGGCAAAGTGGATGCAGCTCTGCGCTTGTGCAAAAAGACCGACACCCCCATCGCTCGTATGATGGAGAAAGGCATCAGCCGACTCGGTCGTCCTATGGGCGACATCCAGACCACCATTGAGAATGAGGCAAACCTCGAAGTTGCCAAACTCGAAAATGGTCTTCCTATCTTGGCGACCATTGCCAGCGGTGCTCCTATGCTTGGTTTCTTGGGTACGGTGCTCGGTATGGTTAAGGCATTTATGCAGATGAGCGAGGCAGGTGGTGTTGTGGATATGAGCGCTCTTTCGGGCGGTATGTATGTAGCAATGATTACCACTGTTGCGGGTCTTATCGTCGGCATCCCCGCCCACTTCGGCTACAACTACCTCGTCTCCCGCATCGAGAGGCTCATCTTCCAGATGGAGGCAAACTCCATCGCCTTTATGGACATTTTGAACCAACCCGTAGAGAAAAAATAGGTAGAGGAGTATGGCTATCAGACGAGGAACAAAAATCACAAAGGAGGCAGGTAGCTCGGCACAGACCGACCTTATCTTCCTGCTTCTGATGTTTATGATGATGGCAACGACCCTCATCAACCCCAATGCGCTGAAACTCACGCTCCCCAAGAGTAGCAACCAACTCAAAGAGCGCCCCTATACCACTGTGAGCGTAACGAAAGATTTGCAGTTCTATGTGGATGGCGAGCGTGTGCCCTTCACAGGCTTGGAGGCAGCAATCAGCGCAAAGATGGCAGAGAGTGAGGACAAGACCATCTCACTTCACTCCGACGAGGGCGTGCCCATCGGTGAGATTGTGAAGGTTATGAACATCGCAAACCGCAACCAATATCGCCTAATTTTGGCAACACAACCCGAATAGCATTAGGCGCACAACTTTTTTAGGAGAGGATGAACTACAACTCAAATAGCAAATTGGGGCAAATCTTGGGTGGTGTCTTTACACTGCTCTACACTCTCGTATTTGCCGCACTGATGTTGTGGGGAGGCTTCTCTGTGAGCATTGAAGAGGTCGGTCAGGGCATCTTGGTCGATTTCGGCACAACGCTCGAAAGTGGCAGTGGAGAGGAAGATACCGCCCTTGCCGATGACTACTCGCTGCCCGAGCCTACGGCTGTGCCCGAGAAGAGTGAGCCCGTGCAGACCCAAGAGGTGGAGGAGAGCCCCGTAGTGGAGGAGGCAAACATCGCCACCGACACAACAGCCCCCATCATCGAACAAAAAGAGGTGGAGCCTACCCCTCCTGCCGAGGAGCCCAAGCCCCGAGAGGTCAATAAAAGGGCGCTTTTCCCCGGCAGCAAGCAGGACTCACAATCCAAGAGTGAGGGTAAAACCGAGAGGGAGGAGAGCAATCAGGGATACATTGGTGGCACCGAGTCCGACACCTACGATGGCACTGGTGGCGAGGGTGGCTTTGAGCCCGACTGGAATCTCGAAGGCAGACGCCCCCGCAGTGAGTTTCCCCGCCCCAAACCACTTTGCAACGACTTCGGTACGGTCGTTATTGAGATTTGGGTCAATGGAGGTGGCGATGTGACACTCGCCCGAGTTATCCCCAAAGACCCCAAAAGCGAAACATACACCACGCTCAAATCCTCTTCGCCCCACTACAACGAGGCATTGCAGGCTGCGTGGGGTGCAAAATTCAACGAGAGCGAACAAGATACCCAGAGTGGCACGATTATCTATAAGTTCTCTCCGAAATTTTAATTCACAACCACTAAAACTTCCCCCACTATGCTACTGACTTTGTTACTGCTCACACTCCTCAGCCTCCTGCAACCTCAAACCAAGGATGGAGCCACAATGGAGTTCGAGAGCCTCAACTACAACTTCGGCACACTCAAACAAGGCTCCGAGAAGGTAAGCCACGAGTTCTGCTTCACCAATAAGGGCACAGCACCCTTGCTTATCACACGAACAACAACTTCGTGCCGTTGTATCCACATCACTGCCCCTAAGCGACCTGTCCGCAAAGGCGAGAGTGGCAAAATCATCGTCACATACGACCCCAAAGATGTGGGCGTTTTCAACAAATCCATAGAACTCCACGCCAACATTTCGGGTGGCGTACTCACTCTTTTTGTTTCGGGAGAGGTCATTGAGGCTAAAAATTAACGCCAAACTGTTCGTTTTTTCGATATAATTTTATTATATTTGTGAAAACATTAACAGTAAAAGAAAATACACAAACAAAAATACTACCTTAAAACACAACAAAAACTATGGCAAGAGAACTTAAAATCAGAGATTTAACTCTTCGAGATGGTCAGCAATCAGCTTTCGCTACTCGTCTGAACCAGAATCAGGTAGAGCGTGTTTTGCCCTACTACAAAGATGCTGCTTTCTATGCAATGGAAGTATGGGGCGGTGCAGTGCCCGACTCCGTTATGCGTTTCTTGGGCGAGAACCCTTGGTATCGTTTGGAGAGCATCAAGAAGGCTGTGGGCGATGTTTCCTACCTTACAGCTCTCTCTCGTGGTCGTAACCTCTTCGGCTATGCCCCCTATGGCGACGATGTAATCGAGGGTTTCTCACGCAATGCTATCGAAAGCGGTCTGGGTATTATGCGTATCTTCGACGCTCTGAACGATGTGGATAATGTGAAATCGACCATCAAATATATCAAGAAGTATGGCGGTATTGCAGACTGCGCTGTGTGCTACACCGTAGATCCCAAATATCCCAAACTCTCCTTCTTCGACAAACTCCGTGGTAAGAAGAATCCCGCACCCGTCTTCACCGACGACTACTTCGTAGGCAAGGCAAAACAGCTCGCAGAGCTTGGTGCAGATATGATTACCATCAAGGATATGAGTGGTCTGATTCCTCCCAAGAGGGTTTACAACCTCATCAAGGCTATCAAGGCTAATGTATCCATTCCCGTAGATTTCCACACCCACTGTACTCCTGGCTACGGCTTGGCATCGGTTGTTGCAGCTATCGCTGCTGGCGTGGATATCGTCGATACCAACATCTGGAACTTCGCAGGCGGTCCCGCAGCTCCCGCATTGGAACTCGTGTATATCTTCTGCGGTAAGATGGATGTTAAGTTGGGTGTAAATATGGAGGCTGTGGCTAAGATTAACGCAGAGCTTCTCGGCATCCGCAAAGAGCTCGAAGCATTCGATGCTGTCAAGAAATTCCCCAACCCCTTCAATCCTCTCACCGACACTCTGCCCGCAGAGATTGAGGCTCAGTTCGACCGTGCAGTAAAGGCAGCATACGCTGTGGATGAGGAGACATTGGTGGATGCTTGCCACAAAATCGAGGCATACTTCGGCTTCCCCGAGCCTAACGAACTCGTACAGAAAGCAGAGATTCCCGGTGGTATGTACACCAATATGGTGGCACAGCTCAAAGGCTTGAAGAGCGAGCACCTCTTGGAGCCCGCAATGAAGCTCATCCCCTCCGTGAGGTTGGACGCAGGTCTTCCTCCCCTTGTAACCCCCACCAGCCAGATTGTAGGTTCGCAGGCTGTTAGCTGCGCTATCGCTTTGGAGAAGGGTAAAGATAAATATGCTACCACCTCAACCCAGTTCGTGAACTTGGTTAAGGGTGAGTATGGTCACACTCCCGTAGAGATTGACCCCGAGTTCCGCTTGAAGATTGCCGGCACTCGTGAGGCTATCCCTTACGACACCTCGAAGAACCAGCGCCAGCCCAACCCAGTATTGGAAAATGCAGGTGGCGTGAAGCTCGCAGAGAACGAGAAAGAGGAACTCTTGCTCGAACTCTTCCCCGCAGTGGCTAAGGAGTATCTCACAAAGGTTAAAACCGAGAAGTGGGCTGCTACCAAACCCGCAGAGGAGGCTCCCAAAGCAGAGGAGAAAAAGGCAGAAGAGGCTAAACCCGCAGAGAAAGTTAGCGGTAAGGTGGTTGCTGCTCCCCTCCCAGGCAAGGTTGTAGAGCTTTGTGTGAAGGTGGGCGACACCGTGAAGGCTGGTCAGAAAGTTGCCGTTTTGGAGGCAATGAAGATGGAGAACGACATTCCTTCGGAGCACTCGGGCGTTGTAAAACAGATTCTCGTAGCCGAGGGCGACACTTTGCAGGAGGGTCAGGCAATCCTCGTTGTGGAGGATGTTAAGGTGGAGGCTCCCAAAGCTCCCGCAGCCGCTGTTGCAGGCAAGAAAGTTTCGGCACCACTTCCCGGCAAAGTCCTCGAAATTTGCGTAAAAGAGGGCGACACTGTGAAAGCTGGACAGAAAGTTGCCGTTCTGGAAGCTATGAAGATGGAGAACGATATCCCCTCGGATTACTCGGGTGTTGTTCGCCAAGTTCTCGTAGCAGAGGGCGAGACTTTGCAGGAGGGACAGGCAATGTTCGTTGTTGAATAGTCCCGAAAAAAATGCTTATCTTTGCGACCTACTCCCATACCTACTGGCGAGTAGGTCGCATCTTATAAATGAAAGGAATAAACTATGGCAAAAGAACAGGTATTGGTAAGTGGCGGTGCGGGCTACATCGGTTCCCACACTACCGTAGCACTCATTGAGGCTGGTTATGATGTGGTTGTTATCGACAACCTCTCCAACTCGGATTTGAACGCAGTGGAGGGTGTCAGGAAGATTACTGGTGTGGATGTTCCCTTCGAGCAGGTGGACTGCTGTGATAAGGAGGCTCTTCGTGCTATCTTCAAGAAATATCCCTTCCGTTCGGCTATCCACTTCGCAGCATTCAAGGCTGTGGGCGAAAGCGTGGAAGACCCCCTGAAATACTATACCAACAACCTCATTTCGTTCCTCAACATTTTGGAGGTTATGCGTGAAGAAGACAGGGAGAACATCCTTTTCTCCTCGTCGGCTACCGTCTATGGCGAGCCCGAGGCTCTGCCTGTAACGGAGCAGTCGCCCCGCCAGCCAGCAACCTCGCCCTATGGCAATACGAAGCAGATGTGCGAGGATATTTTGCGTGATGCAACTGCTGCATACGATGGTCTGAAAGGTATCGCTCTGAGGTACTTCAACCCTATGGGCGCACATCCCTCGGCACTCATTGGCGAGCTTCCTCGTGGCGTGCCCAACAACCTTGTTCCCTTCATCACACAGACCGCTGCGGGCGTTAGGGAGTGCCTCTCCATCTTCGGTGACGACTACCCCACCCCCGACGGCACCTGCATCCGTGACTATATTGATGTCGTTGATTTGGCACAGGCACACGTTGCAGCTATCGGTCGCTTGATTGAGGGAAAGAATAAGGCTAAGTATGAGATTTTCAATGTCGGCACTGGCAATGGCACCTCGGTTATGGAACTCGTGAAGGCATTTGAGAGGGTTAATGACTTGAAGCTCAACTACCGCATTGCAGGTCGTAGGTCTGGCGATACCGTTTCGGTGTGGGCAGATACCGCACTCGCAAACGAGGAACTCGGATGGAAGGCTACACGCACCCTCGATGAAACTCTCGCTGCCGCTTGGGCTTGGGAGAAAAATGTAAGGGGCATCAAATAGCCAACCCGCACACAGTATAAGTTCATCAATCACAAACTCTATTTTTGGTCACGGGTATTAAAAAAGACACCTGTGACCAAATTAGTATCAACACATAATAGAAGGTATGAAAAATCTCAAAGCAATAGATCCCAAAGAACTGACAGCCAACACATTCCGCCTCATTGGCGAGCAATGGACACTTATCTCGGCAGGCGACAGAGAGTCATTCAACACAATGACTGCAAGTTGGGGTGGCTTTGGCGTGCTGTGGAACAAACCTGTGGTTTACATCTTCATCCGACCCCAGCGCCACACCCTCGGTTTTGTGCAGAAGAAGAGCCACTTCACACTCTCCTTCTTCGGAGAGGAGCACCGCCCCGCACTCCAAATGCTCGGCACACGCTCGGGTCGTGATGGCGACAAAGTTGCAGAGTCGGGACTTACCCCTTGCTTCACGGAGAGTGGCAATCCCACCTTCGAGGAGGCAACACTCGTAATGGAGTGCCGCAAGCTCTACGATGGCGAACTTAAAGCGGATGAATTTGTGGTTGATAAATTGCGTGAGGTGGTCTATCCCGAGGGCGACTTCCACCGCATATTCGTGGGCGAGATTGTCGGTTGTTGGGAGAAATAGCCCCAAGTCCGCACTCACCTATGGTTATTGTCGTATCCTAATCACAACCATCCATAAGACAGAAGTCACGGGTATCTTTTTTGATACCCGTGACTTTTTTGCGTGTAGAGAGGGGGCGAGAGTCGCTCGTAACAAAGAAAGAGGAGTCTTAAAACTCCTCCTTCTCGTATGTCGTGGGGTCGAAGAAACTATCATCGAAATTGACCAAATAGACCTCCGAAGTGGCTCGGGATATGGCTGTATAGAGCCAGCGGAGGAACTCCTTTGTCATACGCTCCTCGCCAAAGAGCAACCTATCAATAAAGACTGCACTCCACTGTCCGCCCTGAGCCTTATGGCAGGTCACAGCGTAGGCAAACTTCACTTGCATAGCGTTGTAGTACTCATTCTCCCTCACTTCACGCATACGCTTCGCCTTACTCTTAATATCGGCATAGTCGCCCTCAACAGCATAGAAGAGCTCCTTCATCTGCTCCCTCGTGAGCGAAGGGGTAAAAGAGTTGAGCGCATCGAGCAAAATGTTACATTCGAGCTCATAGTCGTCGTAGTCGGGGAAACGGAGGGTTGCCTCGGCAAATCGGAAGCCATAGAGCTCTTTGAAGCGACGGATGCGTCGCAGTTGTGCCACATCGCCATTGGCAATGAATGCAGCCTTTGCCTCCTCATCACGCTCGGTGTAGTGGTAGTTATTCTTCACAACCATCAGCATATCGCCCGACTCAATCTCCTCCTCGGCATAGAGCACACGAGCACGGATGCCCTGATTGAAATGTGCCGCACGCTTATTGCTGCGAGTGATAACAATAACCTCGTCCTTGCCATAGCGTGAGTAGCACTCCTCGACCTTCTCCAAGAACTCTCCACCATTAACAGCCTTGAAATCCGGGTAACTCATATCCAGCAGAGGCGTCTCCCAGATGCGATTTTCAATCATACACCTAATCATCGTAGCATTGAAAAGAATGCCACTCTCGACCTCTTGACGCACAACCTCATCAAGCGTATTGTAACTCACGGAGCCATAAACCGCCATCTTGCGAGGGTCGAGCGCTGGGGAGAGATCGTGTCCGACGGGTGGCAACTGCGCAGAGTCGCCCACAAACATCACACGACACCTCTGACCCGAGCGTACATACTCAAACAGATCGTCGAGCAAGGAGCCCGAGCCAAAGAGCGATCCCTCTTCGGAGTAGTCGGCAATCATCGAAGCCTCGTCAATAATAAAGACCGCATCCTTTTCTCTGTTGAAATTCAAATCGAACTTAGAATCGAAACCTCCCGAGGTGCGCTCACGATATATTCGCTTGTGAATCGTGTAGGCAGGAGTCGAAGGCGCCATTCGGGTCATCACTTTCGCAGCACGACCAGTGGGCGCAAGAAGTATGGGTTTGAGTTTCAACTCTTTAAGCACCTCCACAAAGGCGGCTATGAGGGTCGTTTTACCAGTACCCGCATAACCATTAAGGATGAAAATGCGTTCATAATCCTCATCGGAAATCCACTCCGACAAAGATTCTATAATTTTTTTTTGCCCAAAAGTTGGTGCAAATTGAAATTTAGCGTAAATTTGGGACGCAATGTGCTCGTTAAGCATAATTGTATGTTTTTAACGCTACAAACTTAACAACAAAAATAGAAATGAAAAAGACTATTATCCAAATCGTTCTTGCAATCGTTATGGTTGCATTGGCTTATCTGCTCTACGACAGCATTATGGCTCCCGTGCGTTTCGACAACACTCGTATCGCTCGTGAGAAAGCCGTTATCGAGCGCATCAGCGACATCCGTTCGGCACAGCGTGGTTACAAACAGGTTCACGGTCAGTACACTGGCTCGTTCGACACCCTCATCAACTTCGTGCTTACTGGCGAGATGCAGTTTGAGCGTCAGCTCGTATCGTCGGATGACTCGGTAGGTCTTGCAAAACTCAAAAAGATGCGCAAGAAAAATATTGAGAAATTCACCGTTAAGGCTATCGACACCCTCTTCGGTGCAAAGAAACTCACTCCCGAGCAGGTTGAGCAGCTCCGATACATCCCCTTCTCGGCTGTTGCAAACGATGGCGAGCACAAAGAGTTCATTATGGGCGCTGGCAAGGTTAATGTAGGTAATGTAAAAGTCCCCGTATTCGAGGCTAAGGCTCCCTACAAATCATTCCTTCTCGACCAGAACGAGCAGTTGCTCATCAACCTTATCGACGAGCAGAAGAATGTGCTCTACCGCTACCCCGGTATCAAGGTTGGCGACTTGAATCAGGCTACCAACGATGCAGGTAACTGGGAGTAATAGAGATAAAAAACACTCTACAAGATTGTCCATTCGCATCCCGAATGGACAATCTTTGCATAGGGACACCCTCTCGATAGGTGCAGAGGTCACAGATGTGGAGCTCTCCATTGAGGGGTGTGGTGTTGTGCCCTTCCCCAAGGAGCTCTCGGAGGAGTTGGACTTGGGAGCGATGATGGAGGCGGCAGGCGTAGCGCTCGATGAGGGCGACCAGATTGTAACCACCCAGACCGATGGCGCTGTGAGTTTTGCCCTGAGGCTCTCAAAGGAGAGCTCAGAGGCTATTGAGGCTCTGCGTGAGAGGGGTCTGAATGTTGTATTCCATACTCCGCTTGAAGGCGTACTCACGAGGGCAATCATCGGCACTCGTCGTCCTAAGACCGTCGTGCTCCGGATTGAGGGCGGCGTTGCCTACACCGCAGTGAGCGTAGATAAGAGGGCAAAGTTAATTGAGGCTCTGCCCATCGGCAGTGAGGAGGGGCTCGTAAATCTCCTCGCCCACCTCAATCAAGATTTCGACCTCAGTAGGGCTCGCTTCATACTTCTCGGCGAGAGCAGCGCACAATACTACAAGACAATCAAAAAATACTTCCGCCGAGTGAGGTGCGAGAAGTAGGCTTATACCTTATATATAATACAGGAGTTCGCAATGCGTATTATCAGTGGTAAATATAGGGGAAGGACCATTACCCCACCCCGCAACCTGAGGGCACGCCCCACAACCGATTTTGCTAAGGAAAACCTCTTCAATGTGCTTGGCAACTTGGTGGATTTCGAGGATTTAGATGTCCTCGACCTCTTCTCGGGCACTGGCTCTATTAGCTATGAGTTCTGCTCTCGTGGCGCCAAGAGCGTGACGAGTGTGGAGGTCAATTCAGTACATAATGCCTTCATTCGTAAGACTGCTCGTGAGCTCGGCTTTGCAAATTTATATGCCACCCACGCAAATGTTTTCCTCTATTTGAAGAGCTGTGGCAAACAATTTGACCTGATTTTCTCGGATGCGCCCTATGATTTGGAGGGTAGCGAGGAGGTCATTGATTTGGTGTTTGGTCGTGATTTACTCAGAGAGGATGGTTTTTTGGTTTTCGAGCACTCAAAGGACAAGAATTTTGAAAACCACCCTAACTTTTGGCAATCAAGAAGTTACGGAAGTGTGCAGTTTGCCTTCTTCAAAAAAGCATAATTTTTTACGAAAAAAGTTGCCCAGAAGTTTGCAGATACGAAAATTTACACTACTTTTGTACCGCAATCAGAAAAACACGGTGTGGTAGTTCAGCTGGTTAGAATGCCTGCCTGTCACGCAGGAGGTCGCGGGTTCGAGTCCCGTCCATACCGCAACAACGAACGGAAGTCACATGACTTCCGTTTTTTTGTTTGTAGTTGGTCACAAAATGAGAACCTGCGACCTCCGAAGCCTCCCCTTTCAAGGGGAGGTTTGGTGGGGTTGTAAAAATGATTGCGGGAAAATCACTCACGCCCTGCGTGAGGCAAGCAGTAGGAGTACAAGAAAATCCCCACCGCAGTTTGCTTATGCGCAAATGAGGAGGGGATTTATCGAAGTGCAACGACCTAATCGCCCACAATACAACACAAGTCGAGATTACTCGGAGAAGTGTTTGTAGAAGCGGATAATGGTGTCTATGCCCTTGTAGAATTGGTCAAGACCAAAGCTCTCATTGGGAGAGTGGATTGCATCCTTACCCAAGCCGAAACCAATGAGGATAGATTTCATACCGAGAATTTTCTCAAAACCACTCACAATGGGGATGCTACCGCCCGAGTAGAAGGGCAGTGGCTGTTTGCCAAAGGTATCAACGATTGCCGCCTCGGCAGCTTTGTAAGCCTTCAAGTCGGTGGGAGAAACATAGGGCTGACCACCGTGCAACGACTTAACATCCACCTTCACACACTTGGGCGCAATACTACGGAAGTAATCCTCGAAAAGCTCGGCAATCTTCTCCCAATTCTGGTCGGGAACAAGACGCATCGAGATTTTTGCATACGCCTTGGAGGGGATGATGGTCTTGGTGCCTTCGAGAGTGTAGCCACCCCAGATGCCATTGACATCGAGCGATGGACGCACACCCGTGCGCTCGATGGTTGTGAAGCCCTCTTCGCCAGCAAGCTCCTCTACACCAACACCTTTCATATATTCTTCCTTATCATAGGGAGCCTTATTGAAGTTGGTGCGCTCCTCTTCGGTAAGGATGCGAACATCGTCGTAGAAGTGGGGTATTGTCACACGACCATTCTCATCCACAAGCTTGGTAATGAGGTTGGCAAGGACATTTGCGGGGTTAGCAACAGCGCCACCATAAAGACCCGAGTGAAGATCGTGATCGGGACCCGTAACCTCCACCTGCATATAGCACAAACCACGCAAGCCACAAGTAATCGAGGGAGTATCCATCGATATCATACTGGTATCCGAAATGAGAATAATATCGCCTTGCACGAGTTCTTTGTTCTCCTCGCACCAAGCGTAGAGGCTGGGCGAACCAATCTCTTCCTCGCCTTCGAGCATAAACTTCACATTGCAGGGAAGCTCGCCAGTGGCAACCATCGCCTCGAAGGCTTTGGCGTGCATAAAGAGCTGACCCTTATCATCATCCGCACCACGACACCAGATGCGACCATCCTTGATTACGGGCTCGAAGGGGTCGGTGTGCCACTCACCTTTGGGATCCTCGGGCATCACATCGTAGTGACCATAGACCACAACGGTGGGCTTTGAGGGATCCACCATCTTCTCGGCATAGACCACAGGGTTGCCAGCCGTAGGCATTACCTCTGCACGGTCCGCACCCGCCTTTATGAGCGACTCACGGAGCCACTCGGCAGTCTTAACCATATCGTCGTGGTGGAAACTCTGCGCACTGATAGAAGGGATGCGGAGGAGTTCAAACAGTTCGGAGAGGAATCTCTCACGGTTTTCTTGCACAAATTGATTGCTCTTTTTCATAATTTCAGGTTCATATAAAGGATTTTTTCACTATTTTTGTAATTCACAATCCGCACCACAATGCGAGTGCGGATGTACAAATTTACAAATTTTAGGCAACAATAAAAAATTTTTAGAGGATATAATTATGAGAACGATTCCCACTTCCGAGCTTATCATCAACTCAGATGGCTCGATTTTCCATCTCCACATTCGTCCCGAACACTTGGCAGACATCGTCATTCTTGTGGGCGATCCCGGCAGGGTTGAGATGGTTGCAAGCTACTTCGACAATCAGGAGTGCAACATCGCAAGCCGTGAGTTCCGCACCATTACCGGCACCTACAAAGGCAAGCGTATGACCGTCATTTCGACCGGTATCGGCACCGACAATATCGACATCGTAGTCAATGAGTTGGACGCTCTTGCAAACATCGACTTCGCAACCCGCACCGAGAAGGAGGAGAAGCGTGTGCTGACCCTCTTGCGCCTCGGCACATCGGGTGCTATCCAGCCCGACATTCCACTCGGCTCGTTTGTATTTGCACACTCATCCGTGGGCTTCGATGGTCTTCTGAACTACTACGCAGGTCGTAATGAGGTGTGCGACCTCGCCATTGAGGAGGCTTTCGTGGAGCACACTGGCTGGAATCCACAGCTCCCCGCACCCTACTTCATCGACTCCGACGAATCGCTCTTTGAGCACTTCAAGGACTCTGTTGTGGATGGTATCACTGTGGCTGCGCCTGGTTTCTATGGTCCTCAGGGCAGGTGGTTGCGCATAGCTCCTGCCGATAAGGAGCTCAACGCAAAGATTGAGAGCTTCCGCTTTGAGGGTCGCCGCATCACAAACTTCGAGATGGAGAGTAGCGCACTCGCAGGTCTTGGCAAGCTGATGGGTCACCGTGCAGGCACCATCTGCACCATCATCGCACAGAGGGCTGTGAAGGATATGAACACCGACTATAAACCCTTCGTAAGGCAGATGATTGAGATGTCGCTCGACAAACTCGCAGCGCTTTAATCAGATACGACTTTGTGCCCCACTTTTTCCGTCTTCGTAAAGGGCTGAAAATGAGTGGGGCATAAAATTTATTTGATTTTTTTCGCATTTTTTCTTGCAGATACACAAAAAAGCCGTATATTTGCACTCGCAATTCGGCACCGTAGCTTAATTGAATAGAGCATCTGACTACGGATCAGAAGGTTACAGGTTTGAGTCCTGTCGGTGTCACAAGAGAGGTTTCCAAATGGAGACCTCTTTTTTTTGTTGTATATCCACAACGGGCTTGTATAGCATTAGGGGCATTAAGGGCTTTAAGGGCTTTAAGGTCATTAGGGTTGTTAGGGTTGTTAGGGTTGTTAGGGTCGAAAAAGAAAAATTCTCAATTCTCTTTTTCTCAATTCTCAATTATTTTTTGTATATTTGGAGGTTAAATAGGCTCTTTGTGCGCGTGGGCGTGCGAGGGGCTTGAAAAAGTAAGCAAATAACGAATGTAAAACTATAAAAATCAAGACTTATGAAATTTACTATTTCCTCTTCGGCACTCTTGTCGCTCCTTTCGACAACAGGTAAGGTTGTGAGCAGTAAGAACACTCTCCCCATCCTCGATTACTTCCTCTTCGACTTGAAGGGCGACGAGTTGAAAGTTACCGCTTCCGACCTCGAAACAACCCTCGTAGGTAGTGTGAAGGTAGATAGCGTGGAGCGTGAGGGCGTGATTGCTGCCCCCGTGAAACTTATGCTCGACTCGCTCAAAGAGTTTTCCGAGCAGCCCCTCACAATCGAGGCTAACGAGAACACTTGGGAGATTACCGTAAGCTGGAAGAGTGGCTCGCTCAACATCCCCGGCACTTCGGGCTTGGGTTATCCCGCACTCCCCGAGTTGGCAGCCGACAAGATTGAGGTATCGCTCGATGTTGATATGATGATTGGTGGTATCAACAAGACCATCTTCGCAACTGCCGATGATGATTTGCGCCCCGTGATGAACGGTATCTATGTAAACCTCTCGTCGGGTTTGGTAACCTATGTTGCAACCGATGCACACTAGCTCGTGAAGCACACCGCAGTGGCTGAGGTGTCGGCAGAGGCATCCTTCATCCTCCCCAAGAAACCCTCCAACTTGCTCAGGGGTATCCTTCTGAAAGAGGACGACGCTGTGAAGGTGGCTTTCGACAAGAAAAATGTAGTATTCTACCTCAAAAACAGCACCCTTGTGTGCCGTCTTATCGAGGGTGTATATCCCAACTACAACGCTGTAATTCCTGCGGCTAACCCCAATAAGGTTATCGTTGATAGGGTTGAGCTCCTCAACGCAATCAAGCGTGTGGCTGTCTGCTCCAATCAGGCAACCAACCTCGTAGAGTTCAACATCGGTGGCAACACCATCAATCTCGCAACCAAGGACCTCGACTTCTCCTACTCGGCTCGTGAGAGTGTGTCGTGTGCCTACGAGGGCTCGCCCATCGTCATTGGCTTCAAATCGACATTCCTCGTGGATATTCTCTCCAACATTGAGACCCCCAGTGTGGTTGTAGAGCTCGCAGACTCCACCCGTGCAGGCGTATTCAAACCCCTCTACGATGAGCCCCAGAGCGCAAACACCCTGATGCTCCTTATGCCTATGATGATTAACTCGTAATGGAGATAAATCTCATAACCCCAGAGAATTATGAAACTCAATCTTAAAAATCCCATCGTATTTCTCGACTTGGAGACTACTGGTGTGGATATTGTAAAAGACCGCATCGTGGAGATTTCGCTCGTGAAGGTCACACCCGAGAGCGAGAAACCCGAGGTTAAGACCCGACGCATCAAGCCCCTCAAAGACAATGGCGAAGTGATGCACATCCCCGAGGAGGCAACTGCCGTACACGGAATTACGGATGAGGATGTGGCTGGCGAGCCCACCTTCCGTCAGATTGCCAAGTCGCTTGCGGAGTATTTGAAGGGTTGCGACTTGGGAGGCTTCAACTCCACAAGGTTCGACATCCCTATGCTTGCCGAGGAGTTCCTCCGTGCGGGTGTGGATATCGACCTCAAAAGGCATAAATTTGTAGATGTGCAGACCATCTTCCACAAGAAGGAGCAACGCACACTCTCGGCAGCCTATATGTTCTACTGTGGCAAAGAGCTCGAAGGCGCACACTCGGCAGAGGCGGACACGCTGGCAACTTACGAGGTTCTCAAAGCGCAGCTCGAACGCTACGACGACCTCCCAACAGACATTGCAGGTCTTGCAGAGTTCAGCCAGCACGCACGCACTGCGGACTATGCAGGCAGGATTCTCTACGATGAGCAGGACAGGGAGATTTTCGGCTTCGGTAAGCACAAAGGTCGCCTCGTAGAGGAGGTCTTCCGCAAGGAGCCTTCCTACTACGACTGGATGATGGAGGGAGAGTTCCCCCTCTACACCAAGCAGGTCATCACACGCATCAAAACAAAACTAAAATAGACACAACTCAAACAAAAACCGACGATAGGACAAAATGCGAAGGATTGCTCTTTGGTTGATGATGGTAGTGGCTCCCCTCGGAGCACTTTGGGCGCAGAGCGTGCGCTCCGAAGAGGTGCTACGCATTGATGGGCGCAACTACTACATCCATAGGGTTGTTGCCGACCAGAGCGTAGCAGATTTGGCGACACTCTACTCGCTATCGGATAGCGAAGTAATGGAGGAGAATAGTCTAACCCTCGAAGGGGAGGCTCTCCGTGAGGGCGATGTCCTCCGAATCCCCTGCTATGAGCGTCTGAGCCGTCTGCAACCCAAGCGTGGCGATGAGCGCTTTGACCGCTACCGCCCCGCAAGTGGCGAGTCGCTCTTCAAGGTGGCGGTAGATTTTGCCATCTCGCTCGACACCCTTGTGGCAGACAATGCGGGGTTGGACATCACCAACATTCACGATCGCTCCTCACTGAACATTCGTCGCAGTGCCTCGGGCAAGACTCAGCTGGCAGACATCCGGGCGCAGAGTCGTCGTTATGCAGAAATGCTCCATAGGCTCTCCAAAGAGTATATCTACTTCACGGTAGAGGCGGGCACTACACTCTACTCGACAGCTCTCGCTTTGCAGGTTGATGTAGAGGAGTTGCAGAGGGAGAATGGCAACCCTACACTTATCTATGAAGGTATGGTGCTCAAATGTATGCGCACTGCCGAATTGGCTGCGTGCGACTTTGTGGCACACACCGAAAAAGAGGTAACAGATGTATATGAGGGTTTCAATCCCGAGGAGGCTCGTCCCTTGAAAGTTTCACTTATGCTGCCCCTGAGTGACGCTCTGGGCAGAGTGAGGGGTAGTTTTGTGGAGTTCTATCAGGGCGCTCTACTCGCAGCCGAGGATATGAAAAACGATGGGCAGGAGGTGGAAATTCAGCTCTTCGACACTAAAAACTCGGCAGATAATGTTGCTGCGATTGTGGAGGAAAATGGCGAGATGCTCTCGACCACCGACCTCCTCATCGGTCCCATCTATGAGCGCAATGCCGAGTCTGTGATTGCGTATGCCTCCGAGAGGAACATCCCCGTGATTTCGCCCCTCGCAAGCACCACGCAGGGAGAGTATGGGCGTAATTATTACCGCCTCGTACCAACAGACAGCACACGCATCGACAAGCTAAGTGGCATCGTTGCCCCCACGACCAATGTGATAATGGTCTATACAACATCCCACGACAAGGAGATGGAGCAGGAGGTGCTCTCGATGTTGGGCAGCCACCCCTACGGCAAGGTTATCTACGACGAGCAGTTTGTGGTCGATTCTCTCCAAAGTAGTCCCATAGAAGAACTTATGGCAGAGGAGGATAATCTCTTTGTGGTCTTGTCTGATAATGAGCTCGAAGTTGATCGCTCACTGGCGATTATCTCCTCGATGATGAACTCACGCCAGCCACGCTATGGCACACGCCGTGTTCCCGTGAGGGTGCTCGGTAATGCTTCGTGGGCGAGGTATAAGAATATGGACAAAAACTTGCTCTTCAAACTCGATGTTTGCTACCTTGCGGCATACCACGCCGATAGGGGCAATGTGAGCGTGAGGGAGTTCGATAGACGCTTTATGGAGGCATTTGGCAGGGCTCCATCAATGTTTGCCTACCGTGCCTACGACGCAGTGAAACTCTTTGCAAGCGCCCTCTTTGCGGGTGGCGACCTCACAGCAGAACTCAATGGTTCGGTGGTGCCACTCCTCCAAACACGATATAGTTTCCGAGAGGAGCGAGGCAGTATGGTGGGCGATAGTTGGATGCTCGTCAATTACCGCCCGAACTACCGAATAGAGGTTAAATAAAAGAGTAAAAGACTCCCGAAAATTCGGGAGTCTTTTTATTATTGATAAGGGGAGGAAGGAGCAATTGCCCACACCAGATGCGCTCGCATAAAAATTTGAGGGGGAGTGATTAACATCACTCCCCCTCTCCCTTCATTAACTAACCAAAATTCAAATTATGGTTTGACCGTTTTTGAATTTTAGACCTAAGATTATCTCTTCTTATAAACCCTTCACAATCAACTCTGGATAGCGGCTCATTCCAACCTCCATACGCCCCTCCGCATCTATCAGATAGAGGGCAGGCGAGGCTGTCGTATCGTAGTAGGCACTCTCCACATCGTTACGCAAAGCGCAGTGAATATTCCACAGCGAGCCTTCGTGGCGTGCCACAAACTCATCGATATTCTCGGGCACCTGACCAACCGCCACCGCCACGAGTGTCAGCTCGCCACGCTCGGCAAGAGCCATAATCTCCCTTTGTGCCTCTACGCTCGCCATAATATCCACGCACGAGGGGCAAGTAATATCCACCAAGAGCAAAACAACCCTCTCGCCACGATAGTCGGAGAGTTTGCCACGCTCACCCTCAGGCGAGAACATATCGAAGTCGAGTGCCTCTTCCCCTACCCTATTATGGGTAAGGATATCCAGCAGGCGTGCGAACTCTCTACTATTATCCTGGGCTGCATCGACATTCGCCAACAGCGTTCGGAGCAGATGCTCAAAGGCATACTCATTGCGCAGGGGCGACCACAAACCATAGAGGTGTGACATAGCCCACTCGGTATAGACATAGAAGCAGACCTCATCAACACACACCTTCGCCACGAGTTCCTCAATGGCACTCTGCTGTGTGAGGCTATCGACCTTCAAAAGCAGTTCGCACCACTCCCTGAAATCAGCCTCTGCCTCGGTCACATTATCCAGCACTGCCTCAGCATTGAAGTCATCCCAATAGCCCACAACCCTTCTCTTCTCCCCACCGCAAGCGGTAAGAAGGAGCACAAACGCAAGAGTAATAATTGAGAGGTGTTTCATCCTTTTTTTATTCCATATATTTACTGTGCATCTGCGGTCTCAACAACCACATTTGCCGCATATTCAATCTTCTGACCCTTCACGAGGTGGGCGCACTCAATAGTAGGCACTACGCCCTCGCTATAACCGCCCTCGATGTGTACCCAAGTCTGCTCTCCGGGCATAAGGTTGCGGAGATTGACATTGCCACACACGCCACCAACAGCAACATAGGCATCACGATAGATGGGTGCCACACCCGTATTACCGATGAGCACAGCAACATTCGAGCCTTTAACCTTATAATCGAGGATTGTAAACTTATAACCCATCGACATTGCAGCCTCTTTGAGTCGAGCAGGAGTCTGATAGCGAGGCTGACCATCGCCAATAATATAGGTCATATGGAACTTCGCAACCTCACTCTCGAAGGTTCTACCATACATACCCTCCTTGTCGAGGCAGTGTTGTTGGTCGTAGTCCGAATAGTAGCTAAACTCACCACCACGAGGGGAGTGTTGATACCTATCTTCGCCAAAACTCATCCACATCTCTGTGTTATAGTCACCGTGTTGTTTGTGCATAAACGAGTCGTCGAAGTTACCGAAGTGGAGATTTAACAGTTCGGGATACTTATCAAATGGACCATAGGTACCATCGCCCGCATCAATCGAGATGCTCCACGAGCAATCCTCAAACCACTCATCCATACCGAGCATAAACTCCCTCTGAAAGTCGTGGCTGGGGAAGGTCTGTCCCATAATAAACCTGCCGTCGTAGATGTGGTACTCCGCCCACAAACCGAAGCCCGTCTGCACGAATGCCAAGCGGGGGTCTTTGTCGTAGCGCTCAGCGAACTGGCGGTGGAACTCCTTATGAAACCTTTGAAGTTCGGGGTGGCGCCAATCGGGGAATTCGGTGTCGCGCCCCTCACTCTTAGCGGTAATCTGCTCATAGTCAGGCAGAGCCTTGATGTAGTCGGGCACTGCTGAGCTCTTACCCGGATAGGTGTAGCGGAAGCGAACGACTGCCTGATGACCACGAGAAGCCACTCCTTCGAGGAGTTTTTCCATAGGCGACCAGTCGAAGACATCCTTCTGTTTGCACACCTCATTGTAGAGCATATAGGAGTATTCGAGCTGGATATATTCCTGTCTATTGCTACCCGAAGTGTTCCACACAACTATACCCGTCATAGGCTGTACGCTCGTGATTTTGCTCTGCAACTCCACACGCTCGTAGTCTTGGTAATCCTCCTCTTCAATTGCACCATTACAAGCAGTTGCCACGACGCCCATAGCGAGCAACATAAGCAATATTTTCATCCAACTGTTCTTCATAATCCTCTTTTTCCCAAGTATTTTCTATTTGATGAAAGCCGAAATCTTCTGCGAGAGTTCCGAGTTCTCAATCACTCCATCAAACACCTCTGCACCTGCACCGTATGCAAAGAAGGGCACCATTGCACCATTGTGACCCGTATTTGCGAAATCCACAACAACGCTACCCTCTGCGATATTACCTGCAAGCAGGGTCATAGCACCTGTGTTGTGGTCGGCAGTTACAACAACGAGGGTCTCGCCATCCTTCTCCGCCCATTTGAGCACATCGCCCACCACACGGTCGAAGTCCAAAATCTCCTCAACGGCAGCATCCACCCTATTGGCGTGCAACCAATCGTCGATACACGAGCCCTCAATCATCATCACAAAGCCCTCCTTGTTGTCCTCATTGAGCAAATCGAGAGCCTTGCTGGTCATATTACGGAACATATCACCACGCTCGCCACTGAGTGCCGAGGGGAGTTCGAGGGGTGCCAAGACAGCAGCAACGGGAAGTTCCTCAGCAGTCATAAGCGCCTCTGCGGTGTCGTAGGTATTGTAGCCCTTCTCGCCAATCTCTGCGAAGATATCACGACCATCGGTACGCTCATCACGCCAGTAGTTCATACCGCCACCTGCAATGAAATCCACGCCACACTCCAAGTAGTCGGCAGTGATGCTCTCCGCCTCGTCACGATTCATATCGTGGCAGCAGAAAGTTGCAGGGGTGGCATCGTTCAGGCGGCAGACAACAACAACACCAGTGCGTTTGCCGACCTCCTGCGCCTTTACGAACATCGACTGCAAATCTTCGCCCTCGGGGGTGGTTGCAATCTGACCCTTATTGGTCTTCTCGCCAGTAGCAAGTGCCGTACCTGCCGCAGCCGAGTCAGTAACGAGCCAGTCGAGGCAATAGGTGCGCTGCAAGCCCACATAAGGCATCTTCTCCATATTCAGAGTGCCTCGGTTAGCAACCCAAGCGGTAGCGATGTGCTCCAAGCCCATACCGTCGCCAATCATAAAGATGATATTCTTGGGCTGTTTGCCCTTAGCGGGCTGCTCTACTTCTACGGTTTCGTAGGGAGTGGGGCAAGTGTACTCGGTTACCTTTGTATCCTTCTCTGCACAGCCGACCATAGCGAGAGCCACGGCTGCAAGTGCCATAAATTTCATTTTCATAGCGTTTTTTCCTTTATTTTGCAAGTTCACTCCTACTCTTTCTCAGGCTTAGGCTCCAACGAGAGCGCTACGATAGCAATGGTTGCAAGAACAAGACCGATAGCCAACATAGGACCAGGAACTTTGCCGTAGAGTACGAGCGAGATGATAATGGTCACCACAGGAGCCAAGCCCTGCATAGGCGACACAATAATTGCCTTACCGTAGCGGTATGCATAGTTGATGGTAAGCGCACCCACCGAGTTGAGAATCTGAATGCCAAAGACAGCCCAGAAGACACTCGAAGGAATCAAGATACCATCCCAACCACCCTCGGTCATCAGAAGTGCCACGGGAATGAGCACAAGCGACCAAGCGGTCTGGTAGAAATAGACACTCTCGGAGGGCATCGAGTTGTTGGCAAACTTGAAGAAGTAGCCCTGAATACCCCACATCAAGAACACGAGAGTAGCCAAAATCAACCAGCCATAGCCTTTGATATTGGTGTCGGTGGGATCCTGCCACGAGAGGAAGAAGATTGCCACGAGTGCAACAACGATACCCACCCACTGAATTTTATTAGCCTTCTCTTTGAGGAAAATCATACTCATCAGGATAGTCACAATGGGCGACATCGAGATGAAGGGGAAGACTATATATGCAGGACCCTCTTTGAGTGCTGCGAAGAGCAAGAGCTGACCGCCCGAGCCCAGCAGACCTACAAGAGCACCAGAGATGAGGCTCTTCTTATCGTGTGCGACCTTCCAACCGCTAAGCCAGAGAGCCACAAACATACAGGGTACCATCGAGAGCGCCCACACAACATATACCATTGTCGAGGGGCAACCAGGAACCTCGCTAAATGCGCCCCAAATACCCCAAGTAACAAGGGTGATGATGGCATACATCAACCACCCTTTATTGTTCTTATTCTGTGTCATAACTATTTAATAGTCACCTCTGTCAGCAGGTTGTAACCAGTCTTATCGTCCCAAACATTGTTGTTTGCAAGCTGAATCGAGTATTTAGGATCGCTTGCGAGGCTCTCGTAGCCGTCGGGGAGGTTGAGATAGAGTTTATACTTACCAGCCTCTGCGGGGAGAGTGATAGTGGTGTCGATAGTATTCACGCTCTTCTCGAACCAGAAGCGGGGATCCACATTGAGTTTGTAGGTAGTCTTAGCACCTGCCTCGCTAACCAATACGAGCTCGCAACCACGAGGGTTCATAGGAGCTGCAAAGCCCGAGTTCTCGATTTTGAGCACTGCACGGAAGTCGCCACCAACGGTAGGCTCGGGAGTGAAGAATGCCTTGGTGAGAGCCAAGCGGTAGCCCAGGCGGGTCTGAATCTCAGTAAAGCAACCATCGGTATTCCAGCCATTGATTACATCTCTGTGATAATCGAGGTTGAGATATGTCCAGTGCTGCTCCTCCATACGCTTGATGGAGTTCTCGCACTTGCTATATGACGAAACGCCACAAGTCTCACCACCCATAATGGTGTATCGGGTCTCTGCATCCCAGAAGAGCCAGTCACCCTTACCACGACCATTGTTGAAAGTACCAGTATCGCTACTCGAAGCAAGGAAGCAGTCGTTGTGACCTGCAAGGCGAGCCAAATCGCTACCGTTGTGTGCAGTTGCAACAGTGAGGGTATCAGCCAACCCTACATTATACATCTTCATCTTGAATTCAGGAGTACGGAGCTCTACCTGACGGTCGGTGGGGAGTGCTTCAAGAAGTGCATCTACAACCTTACGACGGTCTGCATACTGCTCTGCGGTGGAGATGGGGAAGTGGAAATTGGAGGTATAATACCACTCGCCCCATACGCCGATGAAACCTGCCTGAACGGTGAGAATCACATCTGCATTCTTCCTGAGGATAGGAGCTACCTGCTCAATGTGACGAGCCACCTGCTCCTGAGTTGCATCCCAGGGTTTGTTGCTTACATCCTCGTTGTTCTTATATGCAAACCTCACGATAGCCTTAGTACCACCCTTACGGATGTTATCGAAGGTAGTCTGCATATTGTCGAGATATTCCTGCTCAATATCACTATCGATATAGTCGGTCAGATAGAAAAGAGTGAGGAAGAGCGAACGGTTTGCAGTGCGAGCTGCTTTGGATGCCGAAGAACTCAAAGAGCCATCATCTACCGAGTGGTACGACTTCTGGGTGTACAAACCACGCTCGGGGTTAACAATCACTTTATTGTGCGAAGTATAGGTAACCTCTGTAAGATCGGGATAGGTTTCCTCCTCTTTGGGCTGTTCGGTATTACCACCTTCATCCTCATTGCCACCAGGCTGCTCAGTATTACCACCAGGGTTGGGCTGAGGTTCGGGAGTCTCGCCACAAGCAATCAACATAGCAGCCATAGCTGCAATTGCAAAGAATTTCTTAATCATTGTCGTAAGTTTTTATTGTTATTATATATTGTTTTCTCTTTTTGTTTCAATTTTGGTGGGGCACATCATCCTTGCGTTGTTGCGCCCATTGGGTTCTGCGTGTTCCTACAAACAGCAGTATTCAATTGGGGGTTGTCGTAAGAAAAAAAGTGGGTCGCCCGAAGGAGAGGAAATTGCCCCCACCCAAGGGGCGACCCATAAAATTTAGTTAATTATTTATCCGAAATGAAATGATTAGCTCATTGCGGGCAAATTGATGTAGAGCAAGTGGGGACGAGCTGCGGGATCAATCTCCTCCTCAGTGGTGGTATCATCACCATCCTCAGTGGTGGTATCATCGCCATCCTCGGTGGTGGTATCATCGCCATTCTCAGTGGTGGTATCATCGCCTTCAACACTCTCCTCAACCGATGCAGGCACGCTTTCTACTGCATTCTGAGGAAGCTGACCAATCGTCGACCAACCCTCGGTTTCGAGGATAATACCTACACCGATAGTCTCAGCATCGCCGAAGGGGAACATAGGACGGAGAAGAGCACACTCGAAGCGTGTGAAATCCTCGCTAACATCGGTGGGAATAACGGCGGAAACGCCACCCATAATACCCATATCTTCCCAAGCCCAAGCAGGATCCATATCCTCGCCTACATAGAGGTTTACATCGGGATTGTAGGGAGTTTTTACACCGTGGAAAGCACCCTGCAACATATAGCCAGTGCAGTCGCTCCAAGCGTAGTAACGACCAGTTTCGGGATCGTTGTCCTCATCAATAAAGATATCCAAGTTGCGAACGGGAGTGTACTCGTCGGTCACATCGCTATAAACACCTCTGGGATCATACTCCAACAAGATGTAGAGATAATACTCGTCTGCGTGCATCTTGAAAGTTTTGAGCACGGGATAGAGACACTCGCCCTCGGGAAGGGTCGAAACTACATAGTCGCTCTCTGCAAGAGCATCCCAGTCTGCGTAGTCGCCATCGATCTGAATCTTGCTAACGAAAGTAGGACCATCGGTATTGCCACCCTCGTCGCCATTGCCACCCTCATCTTCATTACCACCGGGCTGCTCGGTATTACCACCACCAGGGTTGGGATTAGGGGTAGGTTCGGGTTTCTCGCCGCAAGCGATCAACATAGCAGCCATAGCTGCAATTGCAAAAAATTTCTTAATCATTGCTTTGTTTGTTTTGGTTATTGTTAGTTAATAAAAAGGTATTTCAAAAGTTTACTCAACCACTACGGGATGTGCGGGAATCACAAGACTGCCCTCAATGGGGAGCATACCCGATGTTGCATAATTGTCTTGAACATAGGCAATTATACCAACATTGGCGGATTTGAGCTCGGGCACATTGCTATAAGGAATAGCAAGCTCCACATACATTGAGCCATCATCTGTCCTCACAGGAGTAGCGCCAGTGAATGTAAATGTTCCGATCTGAGTGCCATCACTATTATAAGTATAGTTACCACCCCACAGATATCCAACGATTGAACCAGCATAGATACATTGAGCTTGGATCTGTGCCTCGCCATATCTTGTGATACCATTGTTGTTGTACTTACCACCAGTTGTTGGGTCTGCATCCAAATCCAAGAATACACCAAAGTGTACGGTTGTGGATGTGGGTTTCATCTCCGCATATACATAGACATTCTCACCATCGGAGTATGCTTTCACGGTCTTCATTGTAGAGCTTGCATCGGTCACAACATTCTTCGTGATGTTGTTCCAATCTGCGAAGTCGCCATCAATAGTGATTGCAATACCTGCGGGATCGCCTTCTGCCACCTCCTCAGGTTTAGCATCCAACTCGCCAAGATTGTAGATTTTGTTGTACTGCATAGCCAGCGTCTTCTCGCCAGTTGCCTGACCTGTACCTTTGATATATGCAGGCTCGTTCTTGATGCTTGCAGTAATTGTCACAGTGCGAGCAGTGTGAGTCGAGATATAAACCCACTCATCGCCACCTGCGGTAGTGATAGTTTTATAGCCATTGAATACCCAATCACTTGCGGTCACAGTCACTGGATAAGCCGATTTGAGTTTCAGGAGAGGAGCCATCTTCATCTTGATAGAACCACTACCGGTCAGAGTACCTTCGCCTTTAAGGAATGCACCCTTAATGGTCATATCTGCCTTGTTGCCAAACAAATCAGCAACACCCTTGCGACCTCCCTGATAGTAGAAATACAAGTAGTGACCTTTGATTGAATTCACGCCCTCTGCCTCACAAGTGAAGGTATATTCGTCGCCATTCACCTCGGTGCAAGTGAAGTAGTAGTTTTCAGTCGAGCCAGAGCCTCTATTTACGAGGAGCTCATCGTTCAACTCAAATTTTACTTTCTGACCCAGACCTTCTTCAAGTTCGCCGAGCGCCACTTTGGTTGTCTCGTCGAGGGTTACGGTGATGGATACTTTATCGTTTGTGCCCAAGTTGTCGTCAAAAGTGTTTTCGCAGGCTACTGCGCCCAAAGCAACAACAGCACTCATCAGGATATAGAAAATCTTTTTCATACTCTTTTTCTCTTTTTTAGTTCTGTTAATTACTCTGATTTTACCACACGACATCCTCTTCTGTGATATAGATGTCATCAAAAAGTTGATGATTGATAATGAGCGTGCTCATCGCAATACCCTGCTCCACTTGCAGGCTCTCCATTTCGATGGATGGAGCTATGTAGATTTTGTTCATTAAAATGTAAGTTTTTTTGGTTTATAAATTAGTTTAGTTCGTTCGGTTGTTTTGCCTCTTTGGGGAGTGGGTTTTGTGCAAACCTCTCCCGCCCTTCGGGCACCCTCCCCTATCTTAGGGGAGGGTTGGTTTTGTTCTGGCTCCCGACCCTACCTTAGGGGAGGGTTGGCTTTTATTTTTCTTTTTCCCTCCCCTAAGTTAGGGGAGGGTCTGCGAAGCAGGGGAGAGGTTTGTATTTACAACTCAGCAATACAATCTCAACACCCAGCAATGCAGCCGTAAGTTTTCACTTTCTTCTTTTCGCCAACTCGCTACTTATCACAGAAGCCACAAGGTCACTCTGCTCCAAGACCACTCTGTTGGGAACTCTCAAAACCGCAATACCATTGCTTTCCAAAAAGGCTGTACGCCTTGCATCCCTCGCCACCTCTTCATCCATTGTGTGTTGCAAACCATCTACCTCCACACATAGCCTTGCCTCGGGACAATAGAAATCCAACACATACTCTCCTACCGAGTATTGACGATACCAGTGGCTTCCGTCAAGTCGTTTGGCACGCAACATATTCCACAATGCGTTCTCCTCGTGGGTGGACTTCGCTCTCAATCTCCTCCGCAACTCCTTCTGCTCGGATTGATTGTGGATGCGTTGCAGTTTCATACCTTATTATAATTGTTTTGCCTCTTTGGGGGTGGGGTTTGTGCAAACCTCTCCCGCCCTTCGGGCACCCTCCCCTATCTTAGGGGAGGGTTGGTTTTGTTTTGGCACCCGACCCTAACTTAGGGGAGGGTTGGTTTTGTTCTGGCTCCCAACCCCAACTTAGGGGAGGGTTGGTTTTGTTGTTGCTCCCTCGCAGGGTATCACCCCTGCGAGGGAAAAGGTTTTGCATCGTTGTTGGGCAGGGTCAGAAAAAACCCTTTTGAATCAATTAAACCCCGCCTAACTCCTCAGCAAAGTGAAATTTTTAGATTCAGACTCTATTCTACAAGAGATTAGAGGGGGAGAATAACGCAAGGTGCGCGACCAACGAGGGTCTCATCAGCAGCAACCTCCTCATCGGAGTACTGGGGAAGAGTACCGATCTCCGACCAAGTATACGCCGAAACGCTCATACAAATACCAACCTCGTTACCCAAGGGGAGGGGGCAGAGAGCTTTCAAGAGCGAAATCTCAACAGCTACATTCTCGCCAACAGCAGCGGGAACGCACGAGCTTACGAAACCAATACCAGCCTCGAGAATCGACTCCCAAGCCCAGCCGTTGGTACCATCCTCACCGGTGAATTTGTAGCCACCTGCGTCGTAAGCAACATCAGCAACCTTAGGAGTGGTGGGGTTACCAGCTTCATCGGCAGTCCACTCAGCAATGCTACCCTCCATATAGAGCTCGATACCCTGGCAAGGCTCGCTACGACCAGTAGTCTCATCAGCGTCGATGTCGAGGTAGGTGCAGAGGTTCATAGCCTGTGCGGGATCGTACTCAGCATAGATGTAGATGTACATCTCATCCGAGCAGAGCTGAACTTTTTTAAGAGCGGGGTAAGTGTAGGTCTCGCCCTCGTTGAGAGTCAAAACAACAGCGCCCTCTACCTCTGCCCAGTCAGCAAAGTTACCATCGAGGGTAATAGCGGGAACAAATACGGGCTCCTCGGGCTTACCGGGCTCCTCGGTATTACCACCGGGGTTGGGATTAGGGGTAGGTTCGGGTTTCTCGCCGCAAGCGATCAACATAGCAGCCATAGCTGCAATTGCAAATACTTTTTTCATAGTGTTTTGTGTTAGTTAAAAAGTTAATAAAAGGGTTTTTTTATCTGTTTTTATTTGTATCCAAATTAAGGAAGGGTCACTGTGAGCATATACTCCAACTCGCCAGCCGACTTGTCTGCATCGGTGATGCAGGGCAACTGACCAATGCAAGCCCAGTTTTGGTTGTACTGGTACATACCCATAGTGAATGTCTCGCCAAGGTTGTAGGCATAGAGGATGCTGCGAAGAATCGACACCTCAAAAGCATACAAACCATCCTTAGTGGTACAAGGAACGCTCGAAATCACAGCGCCCGTGCCCGACTCAAAGACACAATCGGTAGTGGTTGTGCCATCGTCGTGCTCGTTGTAGAGGTAGAACGAAGGATCCCAAGCCTTAGGCTCCAACTGCTCAACACAAACCTCCCTATCATACTCCATCTCGGTGCGCCAAGTCCAAATCTCGCCCTCTGCTTTACCCTCGTAGCCCGAGCCACTCCATTTGGAAGTGTTGCCTGTAAAGCCATCGCTATCGATGTCGAAATAGGGTACAAATACCAAAGTGTTGGCAGGGTCGAACTCACAGAAGAAGTGAATGAACGACTCATCCGCATAGAGTTTGAGAGTTTTGAGCTGCGAGTAGGTCACTGCTCCCTCGGGGAGAGTTGCAATCGAGGCTTTATCGCCAAGAGCATCCCAATCGGAGAAGTTACCGTCGATGGTAATCTCGCTGGCAGGAATATCGTAATTGCCACCACCGTTGTTGGTACCACCATTGCCACCATTATCAGGCTCACCACAAGCAACCAACATTGCAGCCATTGCAACAAATGCAAAAAACTTTTTCATCTCTATCTATCTCTTTTGTTTTGACCTCCGGGGGAGGAATTCCCTCCCCCATCGGTACATTTTTTCTCAACAATTAGTTCTGTTCGATGCGCGAAGTATCGATCTCATCCTGAGGAATCTGGTAAGGAATACGATCGTCGGTGTAGTCGATAACCTCCCAAGGGTGAACACCACCAAAGCGGCGGTCCATCTTACCCTGGTTGCGCCATACATCATACGAACGGTGACCCTCAAAGCAGAGCTCCATACGACGCTCTTCGAGAACTGCCTCCAATACATCTGCGTGACCACACTCAGCCATCTTTGCAGCATCCATAGTAGGAATACCTGCACGGTTACGGATTACATTCAAATCAGCCAAAGCGTCTGCGGTCTGACCGAGTTTAGCGTAAGCCTCTGCACGGTTGAGAACGATCTCACCCCAACGAAGCATAATGGGCGACGAAAGAGTTGCGCTATTATCCTGGTTGGAGAACTTGCTCATCATAATTACAGGATAGCTGTTACGGAAGCCCTTCTTGTCGGTACCAACCAACTGAGGACATACATATACACGGGTCTTCACATTGGGAGCCTCGTAGCCAGTGATGTAGTATTTCTTGATACCATCCTCAACAACCATCTCGGTAACATAATCCAACTTTGCATACTGCCAAGTAACCTTAACCTTACCCTTATCATCGGTGGTCTCCTGGCGGGTAGGATTGTGGAGGGTACGGTAGTTGAACTTGTAGTTTACGCCATCATCAGCAAGAACTGCGTTGTTTACATTCTCATCAGCACGCCAGTTAGAAGCGAGCTCGCCAGTCTCGGGATCGATATTTGCATAGGGCCAGTAGATCGAAACTGCACCCTCAACGCCAGTAGGTGCGAAGTAGTGCCTAAATGCTGCAAGACGCTTATCCTCGGGGTTACGCTCCATAATCTCCAACAGAGGATCCGACCAATAGATCTCGCACCACGAGTTCTCCGAACCGATAGCATCGGCAGTGTAGTACATCGAACCGATACCACTACGCTTGGGATCATCGTTCAAAGTGTGAGCAACACACCAGAGAACCTCTTTCGAAGAACGAGCTTTGGTGAAAACTGCATTTACATCATTATCGAGTTTGCTTGCGATGTTACCCTTATTTTCGGGGTCACCAGTAAGCATCTCATTGATAGTAGAGATTACCAAGTCGTTCTGACCCATATAGAGATATACACGCGAGAGAAGACCCATAGCAGTCTCATAGCTAATGTAGCCATTGTCGCCACGGCGTTTGCCACCCTTCATCAAGCGAGCAGCCTCTTTGAGGTCCTCAACTACCTGAGCATATACCTGACCTACGGTTGCACGAGTAGTTACCGAGCAGTCGGTCGAGGTGCGAAGAACAACACCAAGGTTACCCTCACCGCAAGAGAGAGGTTTAGCAAACAAGTTAACCAAGTGGAAATGTGCGATAGCCCTCATAAAGTAGTTCTCACCCTTCATATGAGCAGCCTCAGCCGAAGCATTCTCGTCGATAGACTCAATGTTGGAGTTTGCACCATAGATAATCTTGTATGCAGTCCACCACATAATCTGGATGTTCTTCTGAGTACCGTTGTCGCTATAACAAAACTCATTGTAGAGAGGGTCGGTTGTACCGCCCGACAAGCAAGCGTTGTCGCCACGGAACTCCGACATCTGCATATAGTGGCGAACATAGCTGTTACCACTTGCATACACAGCCTTATATGTACCCTCATCTTTGAAGAGAGCATAGTTACCATCTGTGGTATATACAGCAGATGCAGGATCTGCCTTAATCTGCTCCGAGGTCATAGTATCGGTGCGGAAGTGATCCATCTCGCACGATACCAAGCCCAACGCAGCCAAACTGAGAATAAATAATATCTTTTTCATAGTCTGTTTCGTTTTAGATTTTTACTGATAGGAATATCTGTCCAAGATGCAACATTAGAATTTAACATCAACACCCATACTAACAGTCATAGGAACGGGGTACATACTGGAAGAAATACCTGCCAAGCTGTTGCCACTGGTCTCCAAACGAACCTCGGGGTCCATACCAGAGAACTTTGTTGCGGTCCAGATGTTGTCTGCCGATACATATACACGAGCACCTGCTACACCAATCTTGTTGAGGAGGTTCGAGGGTACATTGTACGACAATGTAACATTACGCAGACGGAAGAAGCTACCATCCTCCAAGTAACGCGACGAAATAGAGTTGGAGTCTTTGTTACCACCCATCTTGATCTGGGGGTGAGTTGCGTTGGGAGTCTCTTTGGTCCAACGAACCCAGCCAAGACCATTCTCGTGCGACTGCATATTGTAGTCGGTATACTTACCGTCGCAGTCCAAAGTTACACGGGTATAGTTGAAGATGCTATTACCGTAGATGAACGAACCGTTCATACTCAACGAGAAGTTCTTATAGGTAAGAGATGTGCTGATACCACCACTGAACTTAGGAGTAGCCGAACCTACCTTCTGAGCAACTGCACCACCATTTTTATAATCGCTAGTAGTCTCGGGGTTGCCATTCTCATCGAGAATAAGCTCACCATTCTCATCCTTAGCGCCAGTGTACCACATAGGAGTACCATCCTCGGGATTTACACCTGCCCATTTAATCAAGTACCAAGTACCAAGAGCCTCGCCCTCGCGTACCAAGTGGCTAATTGCATTGGAGTCGGTCTGCAAGAACTCTCCATTGGGCAATTTCTCAACAGTGTTGCGGTTAAGACCAATGTTGAAGCCTACATTCCAAGTAAGGTTGCGGGTCTTGATAACATTGCCATCAACTGCCAACTCGATACCACGGTTGCGTACCTCGCCAACATTTGCCCAACGCTCGAAGAAACCAGTACTGGGAGCAGTAGGAACTGCAAGCAAGAGGTTCTTGTTGAGAGTGTTATAAACCTCCAAGGTTACATTAACATTGTTGTACAAGGTTGCGTCGATACCAAAGCTTGCCATATAAGCCTCCTCCCAACCGAGGTCGAGACTTGCCATACGATCCATAACAGCAACAACTTTATCCTCATACTTGCCACTCAAAGAGAACGAATCCTGATAGAGGAATGCCTCGATGTTGTCGTTACCAGTCTTACCGTAACCACCACGAACTTTCAAGAAAGTGATAGCGTCGTTACCATAGAGGAAGTCCTCCTCAGATACCAACCAAGCAGCCGATACACCAGGGAAGTAACCACCACGAGCCTTAGGTGCGAACTTCGAAATCTCGTCATAACGAACCGATGCGGTAGCTACATATTTACCTTTATAAGAATACTGTGCCTGAGCCAACCACGCCCACGAAGTCGAGGGGTAGGAGTAACCTCCGATGCCGTACATCACACCGTTGCTCAATGCAGTCTGACCATTGGGAAGGTTCTGTACCTCAGCAGACATCTCTTTGCTGAAACTCTTACCGAACTCCCAACCTACGATACCATCGATGCTGTGATCGCCAAACTCTTTGTGAGCTTTCAAAAGGTTGGTAGTGCCGAAGCCCGAACCCCACCAAGCCGACTCGCTTGCGTAACCTTTGGTAGCCGACGAAGGAGCCGAAGTACGAGCATCCAAGTAGGTCTCATAGAGAGAGTTGCTGGTGCTGAAACGGTTGGTCGAAGTTGCCATCAACCAATCGGTAATGTTCCAAGTGAGCTGAACATCAGCAACAGTGCTCTCAGCAGTGCTGCGGGAGTAGTTATACAACTCATTGTGGAGCACATTGTTCACCTCACGACCGTACCAGGTCTTCTTATTGTCAGGACGGGTTTCACTGTCGATGAAAATAATCTCATCGGTAAGATTACCTTCCTCGTCAATTACATAGGGAATATCCCAAGGCATACTGCGGTATGCACCCTCCAAGGTTACCCACGAAGATACACCCTGGTTATTGGAACGATCATAGCTCAAACGAACATCCAAGTGTACTTTGTCACTCAAAGCGGTCGAAAGGTTCAAGCGAGCTGCGTTACGAACGAAGTTGGTGTTGATAAGGGTACCCTCCTCATCGTAGTGGTCAACACTCACGAAATAGCTAGTCTTACCAGTCTTACCAGCAGCCGATACATAGTAGTCCTGAACAACACCTGTTTTGAACAATGCATCAACCCAGTCGAAATTGGTATCCCTCAACTCTGCGGGACGCTGAATGTTAAAAAGTATATCGTTGTTATACAATGCCCTCTGAGCGTCATAGAGCTCGGTACCATCCATAGGCGAGAAGCGACCCATATTCACCTTCTTAATACCTGCGGTAGCTTTGAAGTTGATGGTAGTCTTGCCACTCTTAGCCGACTTGGTGGTAACAACGATTACACCACCCGATGCCGAAGCACCATAAAGTGCAGTAGCAGCAGCGTCTTTCAAGATAGTGAGCGACTCAACATCGTTGGGGTTGAACGAACCACCAGCAACACCATCCACAACATAGAGAGGACCTGCACCTGCCGAAATCGAACCTGTACCACGGATGCGGATGTCCGCAGCCTCACCAGGCTGACCCGAAGCGTTCATAACAAGCACACCGGCAGCTTTACCCTGCAACATACTACCTACATCACTGGTGGTAAGGTCGTTGAGGGCTTCGCTCGAAAGCGAAACGATAGAGCTCGAAATCTCGGATTTCTTCTGCGAAGTGTAACCAAGAACGACAACCTCCTCGATTGCTTTTGCGTCCTGTTTCATAAGAACATTGACAGTGGTGCGACCTGCTACTTTCTCTGTTACGGGCACATAGCCGAGGTAATCGAACGAAAGAACATCTTTTGCATCCACATAGAGTGCATAGTGACCCTGAGCGTCTGTTGCAGTACCTGCGCCGCTTTCTGCGATTACAGTTACACCAATCAGAGGCTGACCACTTTCAGCGTCGGTAACAGTACCTTTAACCTCAGCTTTCTGTGCGAAGGCGGGAAGTGCCAACACCATCAGAGCCAAAGTCAAGAAACCATTACGCATTGCTTTCATTAAGCGTACATTCTGTTTCATCTGATTAAAAGTTTTAATGAATTAGTGAATAGTTGTTTATAGTTTTTTTTGTATGGTATTTCTCCTACAAGAGGTCGTTCAAACCAACAAGGTTGAATGCCACGAAGTATTTGTCCATATCCCTCTCGATGCGACCGAGCACAACCTCCTCTGCGTTGATACCTACGCGCGCAAGGTTATTAAAGAGTTGTGTGCGAGCTGCGAGAGCCTCGGGGTGCTGCCAGATGTAGCGGCAACCAGTCTGCACGAGCCACAAGCGACGGTCGGCAGCCAACTCCTCGAAGGTCAAACCCTGCTCGTCGTCCTGCAACCATTTGAGCCACCTGCCCGAATCACGAACAAGGCGTGTGAGCACAGCGATCATCTCGGAGCAAACAGCAACCTTACCCTCAGCGTCGAGTCGTTTTTCAACCTCTTCGAGCTCTGCGAGTGCCTCATACTCTGCAATGGTAAACTCGGGACCAACATTCGCAGCGCCCATACCGGTCAAGGGATACTCCTCGGGGTTGCTTACGCCATCGGTGTAGTGACCTTTGATGTAGCTACCATAGGGGCGAACCTTTGCGGTAAGTTTGCGAGCAACCTCAGGGTCGAATACTGTGGTGTGGAGGTCGGTACCAACTTTACCTACGATAAAGCAGGGCCATACATCTGCCAAACCAACAGCCTCCAAGCCTTTTTTGAGCTCTACGATGAAGGTGTCGAATGTAGTATCATCTGCCAAGCCACCGTGTACCTCCTCAGTACCTACCTCATAGGAGATGGGAGCGTAGCCGTGTGCTTTGCGATAGTCCTCAGTGTGTTTGATGAGCTCCACAGTACGAGCTGCTACGACACGGATGTCGATAGTCTCGCCTTTGGGAACATAGATATCAACAGTAGGATCCACGTGAATCAGGTCGTAGCCTGCTGCAACAGCAGCCTCAAACGACTCCTTAACACCCTGCATTGCGTCCTCTGTTGTCCAGCTCTCAACCCTCTGTTTGTCTTTGAGCCAGGGACCACCGTGGTCGATAGCCACAATCGAACAGCCTGTGTAGTTTACCCTCTCCTGCTCAAAGCGGAGGAGTTTGGTAAACTGCTCCTGAGTCATACCAGTGTAACCACCATCGTTGTCAATCTGGTTGAGAGTTGCAGCGAAGTAGATAGGTGCATTGTTGCGCTTTGCGGCACGGTACGATGCACGAATCACTGCGGTCGAGTTGGGGCAAACGGCAAAGATGGTGCGCTTCACACCACTCTCCTGCTCCAACTCACCAATTCGTTTCAAAAGTTCTTCAGTTTTTGCCATTTCGTTTATGTTTATGAGAATTTGCAATTCACTTTGTTTATTGGTCTTGTAGGGTTTCAATGTGGAAAACCGTGCGGTTTTCCACCCTTTTTCTCGGAAAAGAGAAAAAATTTCTCTACTCGTCCCCTTCTTCCTAATCCTCGTAGATGATTACACCCTCTACAACCCTCGAAATGTTACCCGAAATCGAAGGGGCATCGGGGCTAAGACCCATATCAATCGACTTGAACATACCAAGCAACTGAGCAGCTACAACATAACTTACGCAGGAGTAGTAGCGGTGCTCCGAGGTGGGTGCGCCAATCACAACGCTCAGGTCGAAATACTCACCCTCAATCTTAGGCTCGGTCTGCGACACTGCAACATAACCCACAATCTGGTTATTTGCACGAATCTGACGAATCAAATCGTACTCATAGCGCTGAACGCTGGGCTCCTCCGAGAGGAGATACACAAGTAGGGTATCTTTGTCGATAACTGCTTTGGGACCGTGACGGAAACCGAGGAACGAGTCAAATGCGCACATAACCGAACCATCGGTAAGCTCCTGCAATTTCAAGCGGGACTCCTCTGCAATACCCTGCAACTCGCCAGTACCGAGGAAAACGGCACGCTTGAAGGGACGAGAAGCGATCTCACGGATAGCACCCTCATATTTCTCGATAGCCTTAGCGGTACTCTCTGCCATCGTGCGGAGGTAGTCTGCGTGAGCCTCTAAGTTGTCGATGTTTGCAATCATCGAGCAAGTGAGCAACATCGTCGAATAGCTGCTGGTCATTGCAAGCGAGAGGTCATTGGTCTCTTTGGGGAGAAGCATCAAGAGAGTATTCTCGGGGCTTGCAGCAGCCATCTTCGCAAGTTCGCCCTGCTCGTTACAAGTGATGAAGATGTGAGCCACCTCTCCTGCGGTTTTATTCACGAGGTTGATAGTACCAACGCTCTCGGGGCTATTACCCGAACGAGCAAACGATACGAGAAGCACCTTGCTCTCCTTGTTGAAGTACATCTCAGCCGAAGTGATGATGTCGGTAGTTGCAATGCTACGGCAACCTGCAAACGAGGTGTTGTAGAGAGCAACTTGGAGTGCATCGCCAATGTAAGCCGAAGTACCAGCACCAGTCAATACGATGTCGTAACCCTGAGCGATGTAGCGATCAACAAACGCTTTAATCTCTGCTTTGCGAGAGAGAACCAAATCGTATGCTTTGAGCCACATTGCTGGCTGTTGGCATATCTCCCTGTAAGTGTGAAAATCTAAGTTCATCATTTTAGTGAAGTTATTTGATTGCAAAAATCTTGTTGTTTAATTCTCGTTTTACCATTGGCGAACACACAATATCCGTCAATGCAAATATAATAATTTAGAACAAAATAGTCCATCCCAATGTGCAGTTTTTTTGACCAAATAATCAACATTCCTCACACACGCACGCCTACAATGCTGATTAACAAAAACTTAACACACACAAAAAATGCTCCGAAAACATTTCGCAATATTTCGTTTCGTAATACCAAAATCTTTCATTTCCCCATATATGAGGTATTAGAAGGCACTTCACCCCTCTAAACTGTGGCAAATAAGGAGGGAAAAACGAAACATTACGAAACCCAAAATTGCAGTAGCATATTAGTCGAAAAAATAGATTTTATCGGGGATGAAAATTTGAGCAAAAATCACCGACTTTACACCAAACCAACAGTCTAAAAAAACGGAAACTTTATGAGAAAAATTTTGCTCACTTTGCGTATTTTGGAACGCTCATTTCGTGCAGTTGCAGGCAACCAATTTGGCAATTACGAACAACCCCTACAAGGGGTAAAGTGGGCTCCGACCGAGAGCCTAAAATCCGCCCTTCACACAGCTCTGGTCGCTGGACAAAAAAAAGAGCAAAATAGAGCAATAAAACAGATCATAGCAAGACTCTTTTTCTCTCACAACAAGAGTGGCGTACTGATTGAAAAATCAATACGCCACTCTATTATACCTCAACCACTTACGCCACCTTACCTACACAGGCGTAACAACCACAAGATTGATATTTGAGGAGCGAATTTGGTTGCGCAATTTCATTGAAATACCCTCATCAGTCACGATGGTATGTATCTTCTCTATGGGGGCGATAAATGCGAGGGAGCGCTTATTGATTTTGCTCGAATCAAAGACAGCAATCACCTCCTTTGCTCGGGACATCATCACTTGGTTAATATTAGCCTCCTCGATATTGGGTGTGGAGAGTCCGCTTTCCATATTGAAACTATCCACACCGAGGAAGAGCTTATCGCAGTAAAACATCTTCAAAGCCGCCTCCGAAACGGGACCCACGGTACTCTGGCTTGTCTCTCGCAAATTGCCACCCAACAGAATCACATTGAAGCGCTTGTAGGAGAGCAGTTCGACCGCCACATTGATGGCGTTTGTAATAATCGTAAGTCGCTGAAATTTATGAAGATTGCGTGCTATTTCAAGAGTTGTCGTGCCCGAGTCTAGCATAATCGTATCGCCATCCTTAATGATTGTTGCCGCAGCCTTACCGATAGCCTTTTTCTCACGATAGTGGATGAGTCGTTTGGAGTTGATATGGACATCCTCATAGGTTGTCACGGGATTGGAAGAGAGGATTGCACCACCGTGTGTGCGAATCACAAGGTTGCGTTCGTAGAGTATGTTCAGGTCTTTGCGTATAGTAACCTCCGAGACACCAAATTCTCGGCTGAGTTCGGTCACAGAAACAGAGGAGTTGCTTTTGAGTTTCTGCAAAATCATCGAGCGACGCCCTTTGGTCGAGCCATATACATCCATAGCGATAAGGTCAAAAAAATCGTGTTAATAGTTTTGGGTAATTTTTAGGTGTTGCAAAGATAGGAACTAAAAAAACGAAACGCAAATCAAAACGATACGAAACATTTTTTACACACCCATTTTCAGACATTATTTTTTTGAGCACCAGTTTTTTAGGCTCCAAGTCGAGCAAATAGACAAAAAAGTGCGACGCAAAAAAACTTTCGTTTTGATACAAAACCTGCTCTTATTTTATATAATTGTATTCCGAACTAATAGCTAACTATCTAACAACAGAAAAAATATGAACAAATATGACATCGCAGCAATCGGCGAACTTAATGTCGATGTAATCCTCAACAACATTGATGGCTTCCCCGAAATGGGAAAAGAAAAATTTGCGGGCGATATGCTCCTTACCCTCGGTAGCAGCACCGCAATCTTCGCAGCAAACGCTTCATCGCTCGGCTCGAAAGTGTGCTTCGTAGGTATGGTCGGCAAAGACTCCTTCGGCACCCTCGTAAAAGAGTCATTGGAGGCGAAGGGCGTGGCTACCGACTACCTGATTGAGAATCCCAATTCGGCAACTGGTGCAACCATCGTAATGAGCTACGACGAAGATCGTGCAAACCTCACCTATCAGGGTGCAATGGACATTATGGGCTATGACGACATCGACAAGAGCGTCTTTGAAAACACCCGCCACATCCACCTCTCGTCGCTCTTTATGCAGTCGGCACTCCTCCGCGATATCGACAAAGTGCTCGACAGCGCCGTGAAGAATGGCGTAACCGTGTCACTCGACACCCAGTGGGACCCCGCAGAAAAGTGGGCTTTGGACTACAAGAGCGTACTCCCCCGCATCACTATCTTCCTGCCCAACGAGAAAGAGTTGCAGGCACTCACACACACTTCCTCGCTCGAAGAGGCTATCGAGGCGGTGCTCCCCTACCTCGGCTGTGCAATGGTTGTGAAGATGGGCTCGAAAGGTTCGCTCCTTGTTCGTAAGGATGGCAGCCGTCACTTCGCAGAGTCGTTCCTCAACAAAAATGTGGTCGATGCAATCGGTGCTGGCGATAGTTTCAACTCGGGCTTCGTGAGCGCATTCGTAAAGGGCTATGAACTCGAAAAATGCCAAGAGATTGGCAATATGACTGGCGCACTCAACACCACAGCGGCGGGCGGTACTGGCGCCTTCACTTCGCCCGAGGAGATTGAGCAGAGAGCACAGAAACTCTTTGGTAGGAGTTTAGGCTTGTAATCTCAGTCCACTCCCCCAACCAATACGCACAAAACTAAAACTCAACACAATATGAAAAAACTGATTTACCTTCTTATGCTCGTTGCCATTTCGGGCGCCTGCACACCCAAGGCAGATAAGGAACTCACCTATCGTGAAATCGCAGGGCAGATTTTGCTCAAAGATTTCGAGCCCATATCTATCTTCAACATCCCCGTAACAAATGTTGAAAAAGCCAAGTATGGCGTTATTGATATGCACTCCCACGACTACACAAACGCAAACCCCGAGCAGATTGCCGAGTGGATTAAGACTATGGATGCTTGTGGCATCCGTCACACCCACATTATGCACTGCGAGTGGATTGGCGAGCCTTTCGAGGTAATGCTTAAAGCTTATGGCGCACATCCCGACCGCTTCTCGGTATGGTGTTCGCTCGACTACACCAACATCGAGGCTGAGGACTGGGAGGAGAAGGCAAAGGCACACCTCGACTACTGCAAGTCGCTCGGCGCATTCGGCATTGGCGAGATGGTTGATAAGGGTCTTGGCGACGAGTATGCTCGCCCCACCAAAGGCACCCACATCCACCTCGACCATCCCAAGATGCAGTCCGTATTGGAGTACGCAGGCAAACTCGGTTTGCCCATCAGTATCCATATGGCAGAGCCTATCTGGATGTATGAGCCTATCGACAACCACAATGACGGTCTGATGAACGGTGCAAACTGGAAGGTTGATACCACCGTAGAGGGTTGCTACGACTACGATGAGGTTATGGAGTGCTTCGTGAATGCAGCAAAGGCACACCCCAACACCATCTTCATCGGTTGCCACTACCTCAATATGAATCAGGACTATCCCCGTCTGGGTAAAATTCTCGATGAGTGCCCCAATGTATATCTCGACCTTGCTGCTCGTGTAGGCGAGTCGGCAGCGACACCTCGTGCTACCAGTCGCTTCATCGAGAAGTATGCAGACCGCATCTTCTTCGGTACCGACAACGGCACTTCGGCAGATATGTATCGCACCGTATTCCGCTTCCTCGAAACCGACGATGAGCACATCTATGAGCCTTCGTTTGGCTACCACTGGGCATACAGCGCATTCAACTTGCCCGACAAAGTGCTCCGCAAAATCTACTACGAGAACGCAGAGAAATTGTATAAGAAACTCAATAAATAAACCGACCAACGACTATGAAAAAAAGTATCATTTTGGGCTTGGCAGGCGCACTGCTTATGGCAGGTTGCTCGTCGGGCGAGATCACAAATGGCGACATCACACTTCGCCTGAATGGTAAAATGCAGAGCCGTGTCATCTCCAATGAGAAGAGCACAAAGGCTTTCCACAACGACTACATCTCCGCAGATGCAATCGTTGCCGAGGAGGTAACTATCGACACTTGGAGCGTCAAGAAGAGCACCAAACACACCACCGATAAGGGCGAGGCTATCACCCTGAAAGGCGAATACAAGAAGAATGGATTTGGCGTGGAGAAAATCCAGACCATCATCGCTCCCGAGGGCTTCGATGGTATGCTCCTCGTTGAGACCCAGTATATCAACACCGGCAAAAAGCCTCTGCGCATCAAGAGCGTAGAGCAGAATCGCACTTTGGTTGATTCCGATGAGGTTATTTGGTCGTTCCAGCCCACCTCCACTTCGGCTCGTGCCAACTGGATTCTCCCCGTAGAGGATGGTTTTTACCAGAAGAACTACCTCGGTATGAACAACTGTGATTATGGTGGCGGCATCCCCTTTGTGACCTTGTGGCGCAGGGATGGTGGTGTGAGCGTAGGCTTGGTAGAGCCCGTCTTGAAAACCATCAATATGCCCATTGAGCGCATCTCTGGCGAGGGTGCTGCAAAGATGAAACTCGAAAGAGAGTATGAGGATAGGCTCGTGTTTGCCGTTGGCGACACCCTCACCCTCGACCGTTCGTTCATCTGCGTGAGCAAGGGCGACTACTTCGAGCCTTTGGCACAGTTCTCCAACTATATGTACACCCACGAGGGTATCGTTCCCGCAGAGAGCGAGCCCGAGGCATTTGAGCCCGTATGGTGTGCGTGGGGCTATGAGCGAACCTTCACTATCGAGGAGGTTGTAGGCACTCTCGATAAGGTCAAAGAGGTAGGTTTCAAATGGGTGGATGTGGATGATGGTTTCCAGATTGCCGAGGGCGACTGGGAGACCAACAAACGCATTGGTGGCGACCACCGTATGCGCTACCTCACAAAGGAGATTCACAAGCGTGGCTTGAAGGCTAAACTCTGGTGGGCACCTATCGCAGCAGACCCTGGCACCAAAGTTCTCCGTGAGCACCCCGAGATGAAACTCCTCACTCACGAGTGGGTACCCGAGTACATTTCGTGGTGGGATAGCTTCTACCTCTCGCCCGTCAATCCCCACACCAACAAGTACACCACCGACCTTGTAAAGAAATTCTTGGGCGACTGGGGCTTCGATGGTTTGAAACTCGACGGTCAGCATCTGAACCTCTGCGAGCCCGACTATAACAGCCATAGTGGCTTGGAGCCCCCCGCTGAGGCACAGGAGCGTATGCCCGAGATTTTCAAGGCTATCTACGACACCGCACGAGAGATTAAGGACTACGCAGTTGTTCAGTTCTGCCCCTGCGGTTGCGCTGTAAACTTCTTCCACACCCCCTATATGAATCAGGCTGTGGCATCGGATCCCACCTCCTCGGCACAAATCCGTATGAAACGCAAAGCATACGCTGCCATCAACCCCAATATGGCATACTATGCAGACCACGTTGAACTCTCGGATGGCGCAATGGACTTCGCTACACAGCTCGGTATTGGTGGCGTTCTCGGCTCGAAGTTCACTTGGCCCAAGAACAACCCCAATGTGAAGGTCAATTATCTCGACAACGATGTCCTTGTTGACTACCTCCTCACTCCCGAAAAAGAGGTTATCTACAAGAAATGGGTTGGTCTTTACAATGAGTATATGCTCTCCACTGGCGAGTATCTGAACCTCTACGACCTCGGCTTCGACGCACCCGAGGGTCACGCCATCAAGAAGAATGGCAAAATGTACTACGCATTCTATGCACCCGAGTGGAATGGCGAGCCTGTGGAGCTTCGTGGCTTGGATGCCGAGAAGACCTACAAGGTTACCGAATACACCTCCGATGAGAAGGCAAGCTACACTGTGGAGGGTAAGAATCCCTACATCAACCCCTCATTCAAACTCAACTACTTGATTGAGGTAGAGGAAATGTAGTCTTTCGGAGTAAAAAAATTGAGAAAAAGGGCAAAGATGGTTTCATCTTTGCCCTTTTTATTGTATTTTTGTGTGCCCACCGATGTGGGCTGCATTTTAGGCTAACTAAACACTACCAAATTATGCAAACTGCAAAAACAACTGCACCTTATATCGCCAATCTCGAAGAGCTCTCCGATGATGCTCTCTATGGCGCACTCAGCCAAACCGCAAGCCACACTATCGGTTGCGTAAACTGGGCTGAGAAGTTTCCCTATGCACCCAGCGTGAAGTTCCACATTGCCCACAGCGAGAAGGCTGTGGCGGTCTTGTTTGAGGTCGAGGAGGAGCACCTCAGGGCTGTAACGCTCGACAACAATGGTCCCGTGTGGGAGGATAGTTGCGTGGAGTTCTTCGTTCGCAACCCCAAAGGCGAGGGATACTTCAACTTCGAGATTAACTGTGTAGGCACCACACTTGCAGCCTCCCGTCGCTCACGCAACGATGCAACGATGTTCACGGAGGAGCAGATTGCACAAATTCGTCGCATCGGCTCCCTGCCCCGCCAAAAGATGGACAACACCGACGGTGGTAAGTGGTGGCTCTTGGAGGTCATCCCCTTCTCGTTGCTCGGTTTGGATGAGGCTCCCGAGAGCATCTCTGCCAACCTCTATAAGTGTGGCGATGGTTGCCAGACACCCCACTTTTTGAGTTGGTCGCCCATTGCACTCCCCACTCCCAATTTCCACTGCCCCGAGTTTTTCGGCTCAATCGAAATGGCAAAAAGCGAGTAATCTAATAATCAAAAACATCATACAATTATGACCCAAGAAAAACTTTTATCCATCGCCAACCAGTTTGCATTGGAGGGCGATATCGAGAGCATCAAACCTCTTGGCGAGGGCTTCATCAACGACACCTTCGTGGTTAAGACCGCTGGCGAGGCGCCAAACTACATCCTTCAACGCAAAAACCACATCGTATTCCCCGATGTGCCCGCAATGATGGATAACATCAAAGCTGTTACTGAACACATCAAAGCAAAGGTTGCAGACCCTATGCGTGAAACACTTACCGTAGTGCCCGCAAAGGATGGCAAACTCTATGTGGAGGTCGATGGCAATTTCTGGGCTGTATGCCTCTTCATCGCAGGTACTTCGAGTTTCGACCGTGCAGACTCCCCCGAGTTGGCATATCAGGGTGGCGTGGGTATTGGTCGCTTCCAGTCCCTGCTCGCAGACTTCACAACCCCTCTTCACGAGACCATCAAGGGTTTCCACAACATCCGTCATCGTTTCAACCAGTGGGATGCAACCATCGCAGCCGACCCCGTAGGTAGGGTTAAAGAACTCACCGAGGAGATTGGCTGGATTGAGTCACGCAGGGCTGAAATGATGGAGTTCTGGGGCTTGGTGGAGGATGGCACAATCCCCACCCACGTAACCCACAATGACACCAAAATCAGCAACATCCTCTTCGACAAGGAGAGTGGCAAGGTGCTCTGCGCTATCGACCTCGACACCGTGATGAGCTCCACCTCGCTCAACGACTTTGGCGACGCTATCCGTTCCTACACCAACACCGGTGCAGAGGACGATAAGAACCTCGACAATGTGTCGATGAGTATCGAGATGTTCCGTGCCTATGCCGATGGCTACCTCTCGGAGCAGAAGACCCTCTCGGAGAGCGAACTTGCTTGGCTTGCATTCTCGGCACGCTACATCACATATGAGCAGGTATTGCGCTTCTTGATGGACTACATTGATGGCGACAAATACTACAAGACTGCCTATGGCGACCACAACCTTGTACGCACACACGCACAATACCGCCTCTTGCAGAGTATGGAGGCACAGTACGACCAGATGTGCGCTATCGTAAAGGAACTTTCGGCTAAATAGGTTTTCGTTTCACATTCAAAAAACAAGACGCTTTATGACTTCAAGAACTACTCTACCAGCAGATGGCGGACTTAGGGAGAACGAAACCCCTTATGATATTGTCCATCGTTTCGAGAAGATTCCCACCAAAGTATACCCTTCTGAGGGCGAGGCTGTTGTAGCAATTGCCGATAAGGTAGTGGCTGCTATCAACAACTTTGTGCAGACCAACACCGAGAAGAACAAAACTTTCGTACTCGGCTTGGCTACGGGTCGCACCCCCGTAGGTCTTTATCGTGAGCTTGCAGCTCGTTGCGAGAGGGGCGAAGTAAGCTTCCGACAGGTATCGGTCTATTCGCTCGATGAGTTCTACCCCATTACCGCAAAGGAGCAGCAGAGCCGCAACTACCGTATCCACGAGGACCTTATCAACCACATTGACATCCTCCCCGAGAATGTTCATCTGATTGATGCCGACCTCACAAAAGCCGACCTCGAAGCCTACTGTGCTGAGTATGACAAGGCGGCAAGGGAGATTGACCTTATGATTATGGGCATTGGCGAGCAGGGTCAGGTTGGCTTCAATGTCGCAGGCGCCTCGTCGAGGAGTCGCACCCGTATGGTGCAGCTCTCCCACAGCACCCGCACAGTGCTCACAGGTCTTTTCTTTGGCGACGGCAACACCCCACGAATGGGTATCACCCTTGGCATCGGCACCGTGAAGTGTGCAAAGCAGATTTTGCTGATGGCTTGGGGTGAGGATAAGGCACAGGCTGTTGTGGATGTTGTGGAAGGTAAGGCAACCAACGATGTTCCCGCATCGCTCTTGCAGGAGCACCCCGACATCACTGTCTATACCGATGAGAACGCCGCATCGCTGCTCACTCGTCGTGAGACCCCTTGGCTTGTAGGCTCGTGTAACTGGACACCCAAGTTTGTCCGCAAGGCTGTCGTTTGGCTCTGCGCAAAGGTGGGCAAACCAATCCTCAAACTCACACAGGATGACTACATCACCAACTCGCTCAGCGAACTTTTGGAGGTGAAGGGTACCTATGACAAAGTTAATATAGATGTATTCAACGACCTCCAACACACCATCACTGGTTGGCCCGGTGGTAAGCCCAATGCCGACGATTCGACCCGTCCCGTAAGCTCCACCCCCTTCCCCACGCGTGTTATCATCTTCTCGCCCCACCCCGATGACGATGTTATCTCGATGGGCGGTACTTTCCACCGCTTGGTTAAGCACGGACACGATGTGCACGTTGCATATCAGACTTCGGGCAATGTGGCAGTATATGACGATGTGGTTTTGCAAAACCTCGATACCGCTAAGGAGCTCGGTCTGGGCGACCGCTACGACGAGGTCAAAGAGATTATCCTCAGCAAGGAGAAGGGCAAACCCGAGCCTCGTGCTCTGCTCAACATCAAGGGCGCAATCCGTCGTGCGGAGGCTAAGGCTGCGTGCCGTTCGCTCGGTCTGAACGACCGCACAAATTGCCACTTCCTCAACCTGCCATTCTATGAGACTGGTGGTATCAAGAAAGGCGAACTCACAGATGCCGATATCAACATCATCATCGCCCTCTTGCGTGAAGTTAAGCCCCACCAAATCTATGTTGCGGGCGATTTGACCGACCCTCACGGCACACACCGACTCTGCACCGAGGCAGTATTTGAGGCTGTCGAGCGTACAAAAGAGGAGGAGTGGAACAAAGAGTGCACAATCTGGCTCTATCGTGGTGCTTGGCAGGAGTGGAATCTCGGTATGGTGGATATGGCAGTGCCCCTCAGCCCAGAGGAGATTATCGCTAAGCGTCACGCCATCTATCGCCACCTCTCGCAGAAGGATATCGTACCCTTCCCAGGTGCCGATAAGCGTGAGTTCTGGCAGCGTGCCGAAGATCGCACACAGAACACCGCACGCCTCTATGACGCAATGGGTATGGCTGAATATCAAGCCATTGAGGTATTCGTGAAATTGCCTCGATAGCAGAAGATAACTTACAAATGGAAAGCGAGTGCGCCCTGTGGGGGGCGCACTCGCTTTTTTCTCTCTACAACACCTTTTCGTAGGCAAGTCGCAGGCTCTCGTATGTGACCGTTCCGCAGTAGCAATAGCCGAGCGTCGTGAGTAGGTGTTGCATCAGGCTATTGTCGGGGTGGGTATCGACCCTCACGCTCCCAACCCTCGCTCGTGCCTCTTCCTCGGCAAGCGTGAAGAAAAGCCTACCCAAACCACCCCCTATTGCCTCATCGGCAACGCAGAGGCGATGAATTGTGAGGTAAGCGCCCCCGTCGGTCGTGAGCCACCTGCCGCCCTGCAAGTGCTCGTAGGCACTCTCGCCATCGTAGGTCAGCGCACCATACGCAACAACCCTACCCTCATTGCAAATCACCCTGCCGTAGCCGTGCGCCACATCCGACTCAATGCTCTGGCGATTGGGGTAGCCATTCTGCCACTGGTCAATGCCAGCCTCGTGCAAGCGCCTCTGTGCCGAGCATACAATATCAAGTATGCGCTCAACATCCTCCACTCCCGCACTCCGCAGGCTATATTTCCTCTCCAATCTCATCTTCTCTTTGGCTTTTCACAAAGGTAGTGATTTTTCGGGTAAGTGAAATGAAAATGGGAATTACTATTTTAACTATTTGCCACCTAATTAAGCTAAAGGTATTATTACACAACCTTTGGCGGATTGTGATCCCCTTGCTCCCGCAGGGGTCCTTGCAAACTCCATCAAAACGATTGCAGCACGCCTTTCGCCCCTCCATCAAGCAGGGATTACATCGCTCTGCTCTGTGATCCCCCTCTGCTTGCCGCAGGGGTACAAGATTATCACTCGGAGCCCTTTGCGACGAGTGACCAAGTCCCTCCTCACAGGAGGAGGGATTTAGGGTGGAGGGTAACACCTAATCCCCCTTCGGAGCAATGGAGTTTGCAAGGTTTGAAAAAAACAGAGCAGAGGGATTACTGCACCGCCTTTGGCGGCTTGTGATCCCCTTGCTCCCGCAGGGGTCCTTGCAAACTCCATCAAAACGATTGCAGCACGCCTTTCGCCCCTCCATCAAGCAGGGATTACATCGCTTCGCTCTGTGATCCCACTCTGCTTGCCGCAGGGGCCCTTGCAAACTTTCAACAAGCCTTGCTCCTTTTTGAAAAAGGAGTTCTTTTTATGCAGAAGGTGGCTAAATGAGTAAACTCACAGCCACCTTCTGCATAAAAAAATACCTCTGCTATCGCAGAGGTATCAAGGCTTGTTGCCATTTGCGGAGAAAGGGGGATTCGAACCCCCGGTACGGTAACCCGTACGACAGTTTAGCAAACTGTTGGTTTCAGCCACTCACCCATCTCTCCGTGCTTGACCGATTAAAGCGAGGCAAAGATACGCAGTTTTTGGATTTCTGCAAACCTTTTTTGAAAAATAATTCATTTTGGACACATTTTTCTTCTCTTCACACACCCATTGCAGCACAGTTATTGCCCTCATAACAGAGAAAATGAAGCACTGCAAAGAAAAAAAAGTTGCTTTTTTTGCATTTTATGCACAATTTTTTCATATCTTTGTAGGTAGTTGAAAAAAAGGTATTACCTTTGACGGCTAATTAGATACTTTACTCTGAAAGTAACAACAACAAATAAAAACTAAAACAACAATGAAAAAACTTGCACTTTTGGTTCTTTCGCTCGTAGCGGCTGTAACCGTTTCGAATGCACAGGTATGTGCTCTTAAATCGAATGCACTCTATCTCGGTATCGGTGCTGTAAACCTTGGCGCAGAGTTCTCCGTAGCTCCCCAGTGGACTATCGATGTATCGGGTACCGCTGTAATTTTCAGCCCCTGGAAAATGTAGGCGACCTCGGTCTTTACCTCAACGGCTGGGATGCTGTTGTTGAGGGTCGTTACTACCTCTGCAAAGCTTTCAATGGTCACCACTTCGGTGCTTTTGCTGAGGCTGCTCGCTTCGGTAAAACCAAAGTATTCTCGCCCTATGGTGGTCGTGTATTGGAGAATGTTCAGGCAGCTGGTCTTGGCGTAAGCTACGGTTACTACTTCAAGCTCAATAGCTTCTGGGGTATCGACGCTACCGTAGGTATTGGTGCTGCTCTTGGTCGTCACCAGGCAGACAGCAAGAACTGGCAGGTTCTTCCCTTGCCCCGTGCACAGGTTGCAGTTAGCTACAAATTCTAAGCAAAAGCAAACAGGCAAAAGAGTGCCACTCCTTTTAGGGGTGGCACTCTTATTTTATTATTATTGAAGGTAAAATTCTCAATTCTGAGTTAGAGGGCGCCTGCCACGAAGCCAACCGACTACTGGTGACCGACTGACGAGCAATCGACAAACCTCTCCCCTGCTACGCAGACCCTCCCGGGGAGGGTTTTTCAAATTTACTCATTCTTTAACTTAGGGGAGGGGCTCAATTCT
>JAGCJH010000060.1 GCA_017648105.1 Tidjanibacter sp. | reverse complement strand
TTTTTTAAAATGCCCCCCCCCCCCCCCATATTTGTTGGTTAATTTTGTTGATGTTCAGCCAATAAATGGAAAAAATAGATACCTCCGAAGGGCGGTATTGGGCTGCTATGTCATCTGGCGGCTGATGGTGGATAAAAAGAGCGCCACTCCTTTCGAGAGTGGCGCTCTTTTTTTATTTAATACCCAATGCTTTCTTTGTCGCTTTGGGAAGTGCGTCTTTGTGGACGATGATGTTCATAGTCTTGTAGCGGACAAAGGCTTTCGATGCATACCAAATGCCGTTGTACTTACCGCTTTCGCCCCACGAGTTTTTCACCATATAATATTCGGTGCCCTCCTGATCCACAGCCTTGCCGTAGATAACCATACCGTGGTCATCGGTGGTCTCCCAGTTGTCGTATGCCTGCTGGCGCTCCTCCTGAGTGCACCATTTCTGGGGCTGGGGTTTGGTTGTGAGTTTTTTCTCCTCGGGCGAGAGTTTGAGCCAGCGTGCCATATCCGAGCCGCTGAGCTCCTGAGCTTTCTCCATATCGGGCATAACTGCAATACCATTGCGAGTGAAGCCCTGCTCGCTTACATCGCTACCCCAAGCGATGGTGTAGCCATTCTCGATTGCGTTGTCAAACACCTCCATAAGCTCGTCGATAGGGAGGTTGTAGGACTGCGCCCAGCGCCAGTTGTCCTGAATCTCCAATACGAAAGGCTCGTAGAAGGGGTGGTGGGTGTAGGAGGTCAGCGAGATATAGTCGTCGGCATTCAGACCTGTCGATTCATAGAACGACATAGGGGTGTACTCCTTGCCCTCATATACGAAGGTCTCGGGGCACTCGCCGAGGTAGATGTCGTGAACAGCTTTGATAGCCTTCTTCCAGAGGGGCTGACCATTGGGGTCGAGTTGGAGGCTGCGGTGGTTGCCCTTAGCGATAGCAGCAACTACTGCGTCGCTCACAGCCGAGAGCTCGTTGTGGTTGCTGAGGCTCTCGCCATACATCACACCGGGACGCATCTCTGCCTCGGGTACAAGACCAAAGTGCTCCATACCATATATTACATCATAGAACGAGCCACCCTGCGAGAAGGAGATGTCGCCGTGGGTGCGTACAGCCTTGTCGGCACGATCCTGATAGGTTTTGTGTACGATGTACATCTCCGAGAAGTCATACTCGCCCTTGCCCATACGCAGAAGTTCTGCTTCGAGGAACGAAAGGGTCGAGTAGCACCAGCAGGTACCTGCACGGTTCTGATTTTTGATGCTTGTGATGGGGTTCTCCTTCACAACTGTGAACTGGAAGCCCTCCTCCTGTGTGGGTTGCTCCTGTGCACCAGCGTTGTAGATAGCGGCTACTGCACACAAAGCGATGAGAAACTTTTTCATAGTGTTGGTATAATTAGTTAGTGATTTGTAGATATGATTTCAACTATTGTCGTCTTGATGCCGCCTTACTCCACCTTGCGGCACTCAAAACCGAGGTTCATACCATCGTAAGCCTTAGCCACCGCACCAATCGTTGCGAGGGTGGTGTTGCTCGATGTGGAACTTACGGTTTTGATGAGTTCGAGGAGCTTATCCGCCTTGAAGAGAATGTTGATATTTCCCTGATTGACGGTCATTCGTGTGGTAAATTCCTTGCCCGAGAGTCCAAGGGTTACACTTTTGCTCTTCTCGTCATACGCCCAGGTGCCCTTCACGGTCTTCTGTGCGAGGGTGGTAGTCAGCGTGCCATCTTCGAGGAATGTGAAGCTGAAAGCCCCCTCCTTGATACCCACCTTTGTGAGCATTGGGGAGAGTTTGCTCTTGACGGTCTCGGCAGCCACCACGCCACCTGCATTGGTGAGCGCATTTTCGCTGACAAACTCCACAGCAACATCCACATAACTCCAAGTGCCAGGAATCTCCACTTTGGGAAGTGTAATGCCGAGGAGGTCTTGCACCTCTTCGGGGAGGACTTCTCCTGCTGCTTCGCTCACAGCCTCTTTGGCTTTATTGACAAGCGAGGAGAGGTTGAACTGTGCGTGTGCCGAGAGCGAGCCTACAATCAACGATATGAGCAGAATATGAAATTTCTTCATCTTTTTTTCTAAGTTTTTATGGTTTAATAACACGCCTACTCTGCCCAGAGTTTCACGAGATTTACGAGTGTCTGCACACTGCGATACATACTATCGAGCGAGATGTACTCAAACTTGCCGTGAAAGTTCATACCGCCAGTGAAGAGGTTGGGGCAGGGAAGACCCATATAGGAAAGACGGCTACCATCGGTACCACCACGAATGGGCTTCACGATGGGCTGTACGCCTGCCTCCTCCATAGCCTGCATAGCCTTCTGGATGATTGCAGGATGTGGCTCAACCATCTCACGCATATTATAGTATTGGTCTTTCAGCACGAGGTGTACATACTCGCCACCGTGCTTGGTATTGACATAATCCACAGCACTGCGAATCAGTGCCTTCTTCTGCTCGAACTTCTCACGGTCGTGGTCACGGATGATGTAGCTCATCTCCGCCTGCTCCACTTCGCCCTTGATGCCCACAAGGTGGAAGAAACCCTCATAGCCCTCGGTGTGCTCGGGGCGCATAACTGCGGGCAGAAGGCTATTGACCTCCATTGCGAGCTGGATAGCATTGACCATCTTGTCTTTTGCCGAGCCGGGGTGGATATTCCTGCCATCGATGGAGAGTTTGGCTCCTGCGGCATTGAAGTTCTCATACTCCAACTCACCCTCCATACCACCATCTACGGTGTAGGCATACTTGGCACCGAACGCCTCCACATTGAAGTAGTCCACGCCCCTACCAATCTCCTCATCGGGAGTGAAACCGATGCGAATCTTGCCGTGCTTAACATCGGGATTGTTGAGCAGATACTCAGCAGCAGTCATAATCTCCGCAACTCCTGCCTTATCGTCTGCACCGAGGAGTGTTGTACCATCGGTAGTGATAAGGGTGTGACCCTCAAAGAATTTTAATTCAGGGAAGTCGCTCACCTTCATTGTGACATCCGCATTGAGGGCGATATCCTCGCCATTATAGTTGCGGATAATCTGGGGACGCACTGCTGCACCACTCATATCGGGCGAGGTGTCCACGTGGGACAAAAGACCGATGACGGGGCAGTTCTCATACCCTGCCGACGCCTCAATGGAGCCCATAACATAGCCGTGCTCGTCGATGCTAACCTCGGTCATACCCATAGCCTCCATCTCCTCTTTCAATGCACGGAGCAGTACGAGTTGTTTGTCCGTCGAGGGGAAGGTGATGCTATTCTCGTCGCTCTGTGTGTCAAAGCTGACATATTTCAAAAATCTCTCTTGTAGTTCCATTTTGTTATTTTTCTCTATCGTCAACCGACTGCCGTCAGCCGACTTATTTATGATATATTAGTGTAGCCCTATCTGTATGGCTTTTCCCGCAAGCGAAAACTAATTTTCGCTCTTCTTTGCACGGAGCGAATCCCAGATGAAGTAGCCGATGATTGCAACATAGGTTGCTACGCCGAGCCACTGAGCACCGTTGGAAGAGTACCACTCGCCCATAAAGGGATCTACACCTGCATATTTGAGCACTGCGCTCACTACGCCCATAAGTGCGCCACCTGCAATGAAGCCCGAAGCGATAAGGGTACCTCGTGAGCCACGAGCCTTATTAACCTCCTCATCTTTTGAACGGCTCGAAACAAACCAGCTGATAAGACCACCCACCAAGAGGGGAGCGTTGAGTTCCAGAGGAATGAACATACCGAGTGCGAAGGGGAGGGCGGGCACGCCAATCATTGTGAGGATGAGTGCGAGTGCTGCGCCTGCAAAGTAGAGCATCCAGGGAGTAGTACCACCTGTCATCAAGGGTTTGATAACAGCTGCCATAGCGTTTGCCTGAGGAGCAACGAGTGCGCCATCGCCCACAAAGCCATAGGTCTTATTGAGAATCATCATCACACCTGCAACAGTGGCAGCCGACACAACGGTACCGAGGAATTTCCACGCCTCCTGCTTCTTGGGGGTTGTGCCCACCCAGTAGCCAATTTTGAGGTCTGTGATGAAACCACCCGCCATCGAGAGTGCGGTGCAGACAACGCCACCGATAATCATCGCTGCGGTCATACCGCTTGTGCCCTCCAAACCAACGCTCACGAGCACGAGCGAGGAGAGGATAAGGGTCATAAGGGTCATACCACTCACGGGGTTGCTACCCACAATAGCGATAGCGTTGGCAGCAACGGTAGTGAAGAGGAAGGCGATAACGAATACCACCACCAGAGCCACAGCCGAGAGCCACCAGTTTTCGAGCACGCCCACACGGAAGAATACCAAGACGCTCACGAGGGTTGCGATGAGCACCGAGAGGATAATCTTCATCGAAATATCCTTGTCGGTACGCTTTTCCTCGCCCCCTTTCTTCTTGCCGCCGAGCTCACTCACAGCCATACCGAGCGACTGCTTGATGATGCCAGCCTGACGGATGATACCGATGATACCTGCCATAGCGATACCACCAATGCCGAGGGGTTTGCCGATGTAGGCAAAGAGGTTCTCGGGAGTGAAGATAAGGTCGGGATTTGCAAGGAGCCTTGCGTCGGTGATGCCGAGGAGTGAGATGAGTGCCGAGGGGTCGATGCTCGCCTCAAACGAGCCAACCATAGGCACGATGAGGAACCATACGAGGAAGGAACCCGCACAGATGAATGCGGCATATTTCAGACCTACGATGTAACCCAAACCGAGCACTGCTGCCGAGGTGTTGAGCTTAAAGACGGTCTTGAAGTTGTCGGCAAGGTGTGCGCCCCACGCAGTAATGCGTGTGGATATGGTGTCGGTCCAGAGTCCGAAGGTGCTCACAATGAAGTCGTAAAGACCACCAATAAGACCGCTGACAGCCAAAAGTTTAGCCTGACCTTTTTGACCCTCGCCACTAACGAGTACCTCCGTAGTAGCCGTGGCCTCAGGGAAGGGGTACTTGCCGTGCATATCTTTTACGAAGTATTTGCGGAAAGGAATCAGCAGAACGATACCCAGCAAACCACCAAGCAGGGAGGAGAGGAAAATCTGGTAGAACTTCGCCTCCAAACCGAGGATGTAGAGTGCGGGAAGTGTGAAGATGGCGCCAGCCACAATTACGCCCGACGATGCACCGATACTCTGGATGATGACATTCTGACCGAGCATATTCTTCTTGCCAGCCATTGTGCCCACGCCAACGGCAATGATAGCAATGGGGATTGCAGCCTCAAATACCTGACCCACTTTAAGTCCGAGATAGGCAGCCGCAGCGGAGAAGATAACCGCCATCAGGATACCCATACCTACGGAGTAGGGAGTAACCTCTTTGGGTTTCTCGCTCGCCTTCATTACAGGCACATACTCCTCGCCCTCTGCAAGAGGACGATAGGCATTGTCTGCGAGTTTTTTAATTTCATTTTTTTGCGACATAATCTGTTATGTTTAGGTTAAAATTTTTCCACCTTACAAATATAATAATAATCCTCGAAAAATCAATTTTCCGAGGATTATTATTATGACGACTATCGACTTAAAAAAAGAAGACTCGCCAAAACTTGGCGAGCCTTCCTTCTTTTTATAATCGGTCTGATTACTCCTGTTTGAGAGCAGCCTGAGCAGCAGCCAAGCGTGCGATGGGCACACGGAAGGGCGAGCAGCTCACATAGTCAAGACCTGCCGAGTGGCAGAACTCAACGCTCGAAGGCTCACCGCCGTGCTCACCACAGATACCGCATTTGAGGTTGTTGCGGGTGGTGCGACCTTTGGTTACGCCCTCGCGAACGAGGCGACCTACGCCGTTGCGGTCGAGAATCTTGAAGGGGTCAGCCTTCAAAATGTTCTTCTCCAAGTAGATGGGCAAGAACTTACCGATGTCATCACGCGAGAAGCCGAGAGTCATCTGGGTAAGGTCGTTGGTACCGAACGAGAAGAACTCTGCAACCTCTGCAATCTGGTCAGCAGTAACAGCAGCACGAGGAATCTCAATCATGGTACCTACCTTGAAGTCTACGCTTACGCCGTCCTCAGCGAAGAGGGCAGCAGCAGTCTCGCGGATTACCTTCTCCTGTGCCTCGAACTCATAGAGGATACCGGTGAGGGGAACCATGATTTCGGGGATGGGGTTGCCACCCTCCTTCTTCAAC
>JAGCJH010000059.1 GCA_017648105.1 Tidjanibacter sp. | reverse complement strand
CGAGTAAGCGAGGGCAGAAGGCGCTTGCGCATTATGCCGAGCGAGAGCATTTTAGAGCAGACAGAGTCTGGTCAATTGAGAAATTCCTTGATATTATGGGCTATGACTTTGAGTAGGCGTTAAGGACTTTAAGGACATTAAGGACCTTAAAGACTTTAAGGAAATTTCGCCATTTTGCTCGCAGGTATCAAAAAGATACCCGTGTACCCTCCCTCTCCTAAGGAGAGGGTGCCCAACGGGCGGGAGAGGTTTGTCAAAAGAGCAGAAATGCCAGAACAGAGCTCTCCCAACCCTCTTGGGTATTAAAAAAGATACCCGAGAGTAAAGTTGAAAGTTGTTTTACAGGAGTCGCAGTGCTTTCCTCTCTGCTCGCCGCAGGGGCAAAATAAGCCCCCTTTACAGAAAGGGGGTTTGGGGGATAGGTAACACACGGATGAGGGATTTATCCCTCTCTCTCCGCCCTGCATTAAGGAGTACAAGGGGATTACTGCACTTCGCTGATACAGAGTGCATTATCATTCTGCGCAGGTTGCGCAGAATGACCAAGTCCCTCCTCACAGGAGGAGGGATTTAGGGTGGAGGGTAACACCCCCTCTCCCGCAAAATGGCGGTTTGCAAGGGGGGTGTTGGGTTGGGGGATTACTGCACCGCCTTTGGCGGTTTGTGATCCCTTTCTGCTCGCCGCAGGGGCCCTTGCAAACCAACAAGAAATTGCGAGAGTTCATCAAAGAGGAACTCTCTTTTTTTGTTTCTGCAAATCTTCACTCAAATAAATTTGGCTCTGCCTTGCAGAAACAAAAAAAGGCTTCGATTTTCATCGAAGCCTCTGCAATTTCTTGCCATTTTGCGGAAAGAGAGGGATTCGAACCCCCGGATCCGTGAAGATCAACGGTTTTCAAGACCGCCGCATTCGACCACTCTGCCATCTTTCCAGTACCTTTGCGATCGGTTGCCCAAATCTGCAATCGGCGTCACAAAGGTAATATATTTTTTTGCATTTGCAAAAATCTACTCTCCCGCTTCCGAGTGTTCTACTTAAACTCCTTCCAATGGAAGAGAATGAGGTAGAAGACAGCAATCGTTATGTAGCTATCCGCCACATTGAAGACTGGCGAGAAGAACAACTCACCACCAACGAGGGGCATCCAATCGGGGAAGTAGAAAAGTGGGAAGTAGAGCATATCTACAACCTTGCCATAGAGGAATGGGGCATAACCACCGCCCTCGGGCAGAAGTTGTGCCACGCTTGTGAAGGTCGATTCCGAGAAAATCATACCATAGAAGGCACTATCAATCATATTGCCAATAGCGCCCGCAAGTATCATTGCAAAGCCCACAATGACGCCTCTCTTGGCGCCCGTGCGACGCAGTTTGCCCACAAACCACGCAAGTGCACCGATGGCTACGATACGGAAGAGGCTCAGCGCCAACTTGCCATACTTACCCCCGAGTGCCATACCGAAGGCTGCGCCCTCATTCTCAATGAAGCACCAGCGAAACCAACTGCCCAACACATTGTGGCTCTCGCCTAATGTCATTGTGGTCTTGACGGAGAATTTCACCACTTGGTCGATGATGACCAAGCCGATGACAATTGCCCATACAACCCAACACTTTATGCTCTTATTCTTATTCTCCATTTTTGCTCGTTAAGGTGTTTTTTTCTCATTTGTGTCTATCGCAGTGCGAGTTCGTTCTCACCGATAAGGTAGCCGTCCATATAGACCTCCACCTTGTAAAGACCGCTTGTTATGCCGTCGTAGTTGAAGAAGACGCTCACATCGAGATCCTTATTGTCGTAATCAACCTCACGCTCTGCCGAGTAGCTGATAAGGTCGCCCTCAAACTCCATAATGTTATCTGCGCCACCCGAGAGCACTGCGCCATCGGGACCCAAGATGCGCACATAGACGCTACGCTTACCGGGGATTGTGAGCTCGTTGGCGGTGAGTGTTAGGTCGGTGCGGAACTTCGACGCACGGGATGCACGGGTGACATTTGTGCCCCCCACATTGTAGGCACCCAGCACAATGCCACGAGCCTTCACAATGGAGCCGAGCTTAATCTTATTTGCCATCTCCTGAGCCCTCTCCTCGGCAATATTCGCACGAGTGGTCTCCTCGGCAGCCCTCTTACGAATTGTGATATTCTCGTCTGCGAGTTTCTTGTTGAGGGTGTTGAGCGAGTCTATCTGGTGGACATAGCGACGCATAATGGTGCGCAGTGTGCCGAGCTCCTTCTCATACTGGCGAATCTTCTCACGGTTGATATTACGCTCTTTTTTCAGGCGAGTCATCAGCGAGTCCGCCTTGTCACGCTCTGCGGCAATGTGGGCACGAAGCTCATTAGTCACAGCGTCGTTGCGGAGGTTGATGCTGTCAATCTCGGTAATCAGACCGCTAATCTGGCTGTTGAGTGTGTCACGCTCAATGCGGAACTCCTCCTTGATGTCGGAGGTTACACGGAAGTGCTGGAAGGTCAGAAGACCCAAGACAGCCACGAGGGCAATGATGATGATGCGGTAGCCTTTGAGGGTCTTTTGCAGGTCGTCATTGTTTGCCTGAGGCTCCTCGTTATACTCCAACTCGTCGTCCTCGTAGAGCTCTTTATCGTTGTATTCTGCCATATTGTTCTTAGTTTAATTTGGTAAATAGTTCGCAAATATAGTGCATTTTTAGGAAATCATCCCATAGTCAATGCTGCTTTTGGGCTTGTAGGCATCTCGGAGGGTGGCGAGTGTTCTATTCTCGTTCTTCGCGAGCGTGGGGTCATCGTTGAGGATTGTGGAGGCTATAAGTCGTGCTTGCTCCAAAATCTGACCGTCGGTGGAGAGAGATGCGATACGCAAATCGAGCGCCTCGCCACTCTGGCGTGTGCCATTCACATCGCCCGCACCTCTCAATTTGAGGTCCAACTCCGAAAGGGCAAAGCCGTCGTTTGTTTCGACCATTGCCGAGAGCCTTGCCTCGGCATCTCGGGAGATATTGTCGCCACTGACAAGCAGGCAGAAGCTCTGGTTGCCACCCCTGCCGACCCTGCCACGCAACTGGTGGAGTTGGGAGAGTCCAAATCGCTCGGCACTCTCAATGACGATGACGGTGGCATTGGGGACATCCACACCAACCTCTATGACGCTCGTAGCCACGAGGATATTATTGACTCCCTCGGCAAAGAGCCTCATAGCCTCAGCCTTATCCTCGGGCGACATCTTGCCGTGCAGTGCGCCCACTTTGTACTCGGGCAGAGGGAACTCTTGTGTGATGTGTTCAAAGCCGTCGTAGAGGTTCTGGTAGTCCATAGCCTCGGACTCTTTGATGAGGGGATAGACCACATAGACCTGTCGCCCTTTGGCAATCTCCTGCTTCAAGAAGCCGTTGATTTTCAGGCGTAGGGACTCTTTTAGGTGGTAGGTCTTGATGGGTTTACGACCTGCGGGCATCTCGTCGATAACCGACACCTCCAAGTCGCCATAGAGTGTCATTGCAAGGGTGCGAGGGATGGGGGTTGCGGTCATCACGAGGATGTGTGGGGGCTGGGAGTTCTTTGTCCAGAGTTTAGCCCTCTGCTCCACACCGAAGCGGTGTTGCTCGTCGATAACCACCAATCCGAGGTTGTCGAACTTCACTCTATCCTCAATAAGTGCGTGGGTGCCGACCAAAATCTGCACCTCGCCCGAGAGCGTACGCTCCAAAATTTCACGCCTCTCACGGGTCTTGGTGGAGCCTGTGAGCACTGCCACACGCCCCTCGCAAGAGGTGCCTTTGAGCATCTTGGAGATGGAGGCGTAGTGCTGGCGTGCGAGAATTTCGGTGGGTGCCATCATACACGACTGGTAGCCATTGTCGCTCGCAAGGAGCATAGCCATTAGCGCTACGAGGGTCTTGCCACTACCCACATCGCCCTGCAATAGTCTGTTCATCTGGTGCCCCGACACGCAGTCGTGGCGTATCTCTTTGATAACCCTCTTCTGTGCCCCAGTGAGCGAGAAGGGGAGATGGTTTTCATAGAAGTCGTGGAATAGTTCGCCCACACGGGGGAAGAGGAAACCATTTTTGAGGGTTGTCCTGCCCGCCTTCACGCTGAGGATGCCGAGCTGTGCGCCAAAGAGCTCCTCGAATTTCAGACGATAGATAGCCCTTTGTAGCATCTGTGGCGAGGTGGGGAAGTGTATGTTTTGCAGTGCCTCACGACGGGAGAGCAGGTCGAGCCTACTGACAAGCCCTTCGGGGAGTGTTTCGACAATGCTATCCTTGATGTTCTCCCAGAGTGTGCAGACAAGGCTGTATAGACCCTTCGAGGCAAGACCTATGGAGGAGAGGCGCTCTGTGGTGCTATAAACTCCCTGCATACCGAGGTTGCCACGAGAGAGGAATTTTTCGACCGTCTCGACCTCGGGATGTACCATATTGGGCTTGCTGCCGAAGAAGGTGGGCTTGCCCAAGATGAGGTACTCACGCCCAACCTCCAACTGCTTCTCCACCCACTTGATTTGCTGAAACCACACAAGTTCAATCTGCCCTGTGGAGTCGGCAAGCGTTGCCGAGAGTCGCTGTTTGCGTCCTTCGCCAAGAAATGCCTTGCCGATGATGCGACCTCGCAGCTGCACATAGGATGTGGCGTTCTCCTCCGAAAGCGAGGCTATGCGATAGACCTTTGTGCGGTCGATGTAGCGGTGGGGATAGTGGTGCAGAAGGTCGCCTACGGTCTTGATGCCAAGCTCCGTAGCGAGGAGTGATGCACGCTTTTCGCCCACACCAGAGAGGAATTTTATGTCCATATCTGCACGCATAAGGCAAAGATAACGCAAAATAGTCGTATATTTGCATAATTAAAGGAGGAAAAATGATGGAAAAATTTTGCTTTTCGCTCACAGACTACCGCCGTCGCCCCTCACGAGAGGTTAGGGTGGGTAGTCATAGGATAGGTGGAACTGCCCCCGTAGTGGTGCAGACGATGACCAATACTCGCACGATGGATACCGAGGGGTCGGTGGCACAGATTGACGCTATCGCTCGCAAGGGTGGCAAAATCGTGAGGCTTACAACCAGAGATGAGCGTGAGGCAGAAAACCTTGCACCAATAGGTGAGGGTGTGCGTGCCCTGCACCCCGATGTGGCACTCGTGGCGGATGTTCACTTTGTGCCTGCGGTGGCTGCGGTGGCAGCCAAGACTGCCGATAAGGTGCGCATCAACCCCGGCAACTACAACGATAGGGGTGGTAAGTTCGAGGAGCTCATTGACCTCTGCCGTGAGCGTGGCGTGGCACTCCGCATTGGTGTCAATCACGGCTCGTTGGCGAAGAAGATTTTTGACCTCTATGGCGATACGCCCGAGGGTATGGCGGCTTCGGCTATGGAGTTCTTGGAGCGTTGTCGTGCGCTCGATTTCCACAATGTCGTCGTGTCGCTCAAAGCGAGCAATGTGAGGGTTATGATTTATGCCTATCGCCTGCTTGTAAAGGCGATGAATGAGGCGGGTATGGACTATCCTGTGCATTTGGGTGTCACCGAGGCAGGCAACCTTATTGAGGGTCGCATAAAGTCGGCAGTGGGTATCGGAGCCCTCTTGGCAGACGGCATTGGTGATACTATCCGAGTGTCGCTCACGGAGGCTCCCGAGAATGAGATTCCTGCTGCACGCCTGCTGGTGGAGCACTATGAGGCTCGCCCTGAGGAACATTTTGAGGGTGTCGATGAGAGTAAGTTCTCGGCATATTGCTACACGCCCCGCCCATCGGGTAAGACCCCCGTGCTGTGGAGTGAGGTGGAAAATGGGGCAGAGTATGAGATTGTGGAGGCTGTGAGCCACCACCCTGTGCAGGAGTGGAGGAGTAAAATTGTTGGCAGGGAGATTTCAAAGCCCATCATCCTCTCCCGCACCTATACCACTACCGACAAGGAGCAGTTTGCCATTGAGGCGGCTGCCGATTTTGGTGTGATGTTCATCGACTCGCTTGCCGATGGTATCCGCATCCTTAACCCTAATTTCTCGCAGGAGGAGATAGATGAAATAGCGCTCATTATCCTCCAAGCGGCTCGTGTGCGCATCTCTCGCACGGAGTATATTGCTTGTCCTTCGTGTGGTCGCACGCTCTATGATATCGAGAGCACCCTTGCCGACATTAAGGCACGCACCAGCCACCTTGTGGGTCTGAAAATTGGTGTTATGGGTTGCATTGTGAATGGTCCTGGCGAGATGGCGGATGCCGACTATGGCTATGTCGGAGGTCTGCCCGACCACATATCGCTCTATCGTGGTAAGACGCTCGTGGAGCGCAATGTGCCCCAAGCGGAGGCTATCGACCGCCTCGTGGAGCTCATTAAGGCGGATGGTCGTTGGGTTGAGCCAAAGGAGGAGTAGGGGCGTATGAAAATTCTACCACTTGCATATCTTGGTTCGCTCGAATGGTGGCGAGAGGCTCTCTCGGAGGATGCTATCATAGATGTGGGCGAACACTTCATCAAACAGACCGCCCGCAACCGTTGCGATATTGCCACTGCTTCTGGGCGTATGTCGCTTACCGCCAATGTTATAAAGGGTGCGAGTATCCACAAAAAGGCTGTGAAGGATATGAGGCTCGACTACTCCAAGCGTTGGCAACATCAGCACGCCGTAGCCATTCGTTCGGCATATAAATCCTCGCCCTACTACGATTACTACGCCCATCATTTTGAGCCCTTCTTTGAGCGTGAGGAGGAGTTTCTCTACGACTACACCCGTGGGCTTGTTGAGAGGGTATGCAAGATTGAGGGTTGGCGAGTGCCCGCCTTTTCGGAGGAGTATATCGTGGCAAGACAGGGGGATGTGGATTTGAGGACGCACAACTTTTTGGGCGCTCGTGAAGGAATGGAAAACTATTGGCAGGTCTTCTCGGAGAGGCTCCCCTTTGAGTCCAACTGCTCTATCCTCGACCACCTCTTCAATGAGGGTAAAATGAAATTGTAAAGTTACACCCCGCAAACAATATAGATTGATAATATGAAGAAAATTCTAACTCTCTGCATCGCATTTTTTGCACTTTTTGCGACTGCTGAGCCCCTTTCGGCACAATACTACGACACTATTGAGGGCGAGGATACCCAACTTCACACGGGCTTTGAGGTGGGAGGTAAGTTCAATAGTCGCTGGGGTATGAATTTCGGCACAGAACTATATTATGGCAACAATATGAGTGAGTATCAGAAGATTTATGCTCGCCTGATGGTGGACTACTACTTGCTGCCAAACTTGCGCCTCTCGCCAATGTTGATGCAGATTGTCAATCAGAAGAATGGTGCTGTGACAATGGTCTATGACTTCAATGTGTTCTATACCCACCGCATCAATAAACTCTCACTCACACTGCGTGGTGGTACCCGCTTGCAGGACGCTGTGGGCGTGAAACCCAAACGCAATGGTCAGGTACACGCCAACCCCGAGTTTATGCTGCGTGGGCAAATTGCCGCAGGCTACCGCCTGATGAACTGGCTCGAACCCTACGCCAATATCGAGGCGTTCTACCATCTCAACCCCGCTACCGATGATAACCACGATCCCGAGTTGTACACCGTTGGTCACTACCTGCCCCGTGTGAGGAGCAATGTGGGCTTGAAATTCCATTTGACCAGCCAGAGCGCTATCTCGCTCTATTGGCGCTACGACCACACGAAGAGCAAGTACCTCAGCTACGAACTCGCCGATGGTCCCTTTGGCATCATCACAAAGAATAATGTCGTAAACTTCTTGGGTATCTTCTACCACCAAAAGTTCTAACCGACATCCGACTTACGGGAATAAAATTTTATCTCCTTCCATCCCAAAGTTAGGGGGGGTAAACTGCGTATTTTGGGAATAGAAAAGCGAGCACAATTTTGTGCTCGCTTTTCTCTTTAAAGCCCTTAATGCCATTAGAGCCCTTAAAGCCCTTAAAGTCCTTAATGCCATTAGAGCAGCAATGTCAGAATAGGATATTCCCCAACCCTACGGGTATTAAAAAGATACCCGAGAGGATGGGAGAGTGTGTTAATGGCGTGTGTTGATGGTATCTGTTGGGGGTGTTTTTTCGACGATTATTGTACCTCCTTTCGACGATTTTCTGGGGATTATGGGTACAATATGTGGTCTGGTAGTGAGAAATTTTCCTTTTACGGTGTGGTGAAAGTGGTTGATAATTAGCTTGTTAGGTGGGTTTGTTGAGGGAATGTGTGGTTGGGGTGTTGAATTTTACGGCATTTTGTAGTATCTTTGGTTAATTATCAATGAGTTAGCGTATGGCAAAGTGGTGGCTGGTCGTGGTGATGTTGTTGGCGGGAAGTGGGGTGCTTTCGGCGCAGCAACTGAGCGACGCCTACTACAAAGAAAACCCATCGTGGGTTGATGCCGAGTTATGGGCGCAGGATGGGAATTATCTCTTGGCGCCAAAGGGTAATTTCTCGCCTTACGAAAAATTCTCCCTCTATGGGTTTTCATTCATCGATCACTCCTTCCGTTCGGGCGAGGAGCTCGCCACGAGGCTTGGTAACATTGAGATTGTCAATCCTCTCTCACGCTATCCCGATTACAATCTTCTATCCCTTCTTCGTCGGGTGCCCTCTTCGAGGGAGTTGCGTGGTGTTCACGGTCACACACTGCGTGGTGCAGAGGGGCGTGTGGAGATATTCGACACCTCGCCTTCGGGGATGTCATCATCAAGCAACATAAAGACGCAATTTTCAACCCGCACATACCTCTTCGGTGCTGGATATTCTATAATAGGGATTACCCCTCGGGGCTTCAACTACTCACTCGCTGTGGGTGGTCGGTGGGGGCGTGATGCTCAGGTTGAGGGCATTTTCAGCGAGGAGGAGTACCTTTGGCTCTCGGGCGAGAGGGTGTGGCGTGATATGAGCGACCGCAGGCAGAGTGTGCAACTCTCGCTGATGGTTGCGCCCACGATTCGTTCCCAGAGAAGCTGGAACACCGTGGAGGTATTCTCGCTTTCTGGCGATGATCTCTACAACTCCTACTGGGGTTGGCAGGACGGCAAGGTGCGCTCCTCACGAGTGCGTAGGGAGTGCATACCAGCGCTCTATGTGGCGTGGAATTGCGACGATAGCTACATCCTCTCCAACATAAACATCTCGGCACTCCTCAGGGGTGGTCGTCGTTCTCGCTCAACACTCGACTGGGAGGGTGTGCCATCGCCTATGGCAGACTACTACGCCTACTTGCCGAGTGGTGCCAGTGATCCCGAGGTGGGGCACCTTGCGGGCGAGGTGTGGCGCAATGGCGACGAGCGCTACACGCAGATAGATTGGGAGAGCCTCTACCATACGAATGCTCTCTCGGTGGAGGGAGCACGCTATGCTCTGATGCAGGAGAGGGAGGATGTTCTCTCGGGTGTGGTTGATATTTCGGCAGGGCTTTTGGGCTTGGAGGGCGGTCGTGTGGGTGCTACCCTCACGGCACTCCGTTCGCACAACTACAACACTCCCACAGACCTTTTGGGTGCAGATAGACTCATTGACGGCTTCGACCTCTACGACTACTCGCTTTGTCACCTTGCTTGGAAGCTCTACGGCTCGTTCCATCGGACGGGCGAGTGGGGTACGCTTTCGGCTGGTGTAGAGTTGGGCGATGAGAGTGTGGAGTATCGAGGTATGCATACGGCTCGCAAGGCTACAAACGACAACCTTGTGGTGCGCTCTCGTGTGGCGTGGAGCAGGGGAGTGGGCGAGAGCCTAATGGTTGGTGCAACGGCACGCTATGACCACCTTGCGCCTCTGTGGAGCGACGCTATGGGCTCGGCGGAGGGGGCGCTCAGCATAAACCCCTATGCAGGGGGCATAAATCGCTTTGGTGCGGAGTTGTGGGGCAGTTGGAATGTTGGCTCGGATGTGACCCTCAGCGGCTCTATTTATAGTCGTAGTGAGGTGGGTGTGAGCAGCGTTGAGCACTTCTGGAACGACCTTATGGATGAATACTGCGCACTTGTGGTGGGAGGTCTAAATCGTGTGGCTACAGGGGTGGAACTCTCCGCAGAGATGGATGTTACACGCTCGCTCTCATTGGCGGCTCACTGCTCGGCAGGTGTGGCAAAAATGGTGTCGGATGGCGTGGGCGACATTGTTACCTACGACGAGGGAAGGATGATTGCCGAGGGTGTTGTGCTTCACACTCGGGGTATCGGTTACTCTTCAACGCCAACCCTCACAACGGCGCTTACGGCTCGTTATACAACGCCTCGTGGGTGGCTTATCGGTGCCGAGTGGGCATTTGTTGCGGGTCGCAGGTTGGAGCCCTCGCTACTACTACACTCGGACTACATACTATCTCGCAACCTCACGCCCGAAGAGTATTTGGCGTGTGTGACACAAAAGAGTCTTGGTAATGCTCATTCTGTGGGAGTTTTTGTGTGGCGCAAGTTTGGTGCGTTGAGCCTTTCGCTCTCGGTGCGCAACCTACTGAACGACACCTCTGCCTACTCGGCAGGCTACCAACCCTCACGCCTTACGATTGTGGAGAGTGATACGAAAATTGGCTACTCGCCCCATTCGGCGAGGTATCAGCATATCTATCCCCGCTGGGCAAATCTAACTATCGGCTATGAATTTTAGGTGGGCACAAATATCGCTACTTGTGGTGCTTGTGGTGGCACTTGGGGCGTGTGGCTATGACAGTCACACGGATTGCGATGTGGTGTTCCCCGAGGTTGTGCCTAACGCCTTTGTGGCGGATTTGCAGGAGTATGCAGACTCGGGTGTCAGGATTGAGCAGGAGGCTGTTATGGTCGGCAGGGTGGTGGCAAATGACGCTTCGGGCAACTTCTACCGTTCGATTGTTGTAGTGGATGCGTCGGGTGGCGTGGAGGTCAAGATTGGCGGTTGGGAACTATCAGGGCTCTATCCTCTGGGCTCGGAGGTGGCAATCTATGCCGAGGGGCTGATGGTCACTCGGGAGGATGGGGTGCTGACCCTCGGACGAGAGGTGTATGATTGGAGCGATGGGCGTGTGGAGCCCATTGAGCCCCGTGATGAGTTTCGTCGGAGGGTTGTGGTTACGGATTATGTGGCAACGGTGGAACCTCGTGTAAGGTGCATAGAGGAACTGACCGAGGACGACTGCGGAGCGCTTGTGAGGGTCGAGGGATTGACCTATGTGGGCGAGCCTATGGGGTGGGGTACAACCGAATATGGCAGCCAAGCGGATAGGGAGTTTGTGGATAGTCAGGGGCACATAATCCTCGTGCGCACAAGCCGATATGCCGATTTTGCCAAACACCAAGTACCCACACAGCAGGTTGCAGTGCGAGGCATACTCTACCGTGACCGCCATAAGGGTAAGGATGTCTATGTGTTGAAAGTTAGAGATTTGGGCGATGTTGAGGTGGGTGACTAAATATATGCTGTTTGTGCTCGTGGGGCTCCTTGTGGGGTGTGAAATGTGTGGCGACGGAGAGGGTGCAGAGGTGCTCTCGATGCGTGCGCTCACGAGTCGCTATGAGGGCTATCCACAGACCATAACCGACAGAGTGGTGGTCGAGGGCGAGGTTGTGAGTACAGACCGCAGTGGCGAGAACTACAACCGAGTGATGGTGCAAGACCCCTCGGGTGGTGCGATATTTATGGTCGATTGCGACACGCTCCACCTACTTCATTCCATTGGCGATAGGCTCCGCATAGAGTGCCGAGGGCTCACGATAGGTGGCTATGGCAGGGGCGTAAGGCTCGGTTTGGAGGGCGAGGGAGAGCAGATAAAGACACTCACGCTTGCGGATTGGCTCACACGCAGCGAGATGATAGGAGTCAGCAAGGAGTTATACACCAACCCCACTACGATAGGCACACTCTCGGCAGCCCATCTTTATACGAGGGTCGTAATTGAGGGCGTGCGGTTTGAAGATGCGGGAGACGAGTGGGCTGAGGAGAGTGAATCCATCTCTCGCAAGATTGTCGATAACATCCACACGACCGATACGCTCCAAGTGAGGGTGTCGGGCTATTCCGAATTTAGGGGCGAGAGGATACCCTCGGGAGTGTGTGATGTGGTGGGTGTGTTGGACTACTTTGGGAATAATTATCAACTACTTCTCGCTTCCCCCGACTTAATTTTTGTGAGAGAGTGAAAAATGACTTACCTTTGTGGCGTAGAATTAGAAATTAAGAGGAAAAAGATATGTCGAACTTTGTCGATTATGTGAAGATTTTTTGTCGCTCGGGCGCTGGTGGCTCGGGTAGTGCCCACTTCCGCAGGGAGAAATTTGTGGCATACGGTGGTCCCGATGGCGGCGATGGCGGCTCTGGTGGTAGCGTTATCCTCCGAGGCAACAGCCAGTATTGGACACTCATCCACCTCAAATATGCCCGCCACGTCTTCGCAAAGAATGGTGAGTCGGGTGGCGGCTCCCGTATGTCGGGTAAGAGTGCCGAGGACCAGATTATCGAGGTACCCCTCGGTACGGTTGCTCGTGATGCCGAGACTGGCGAGATTGTGGGCGAGGTAACAGCTCACGGCGAGGAGGTAGTGCTTCTCAAAGGTGGTCGTGGAGGTCTGGGTAACTGGCACTTCAAGACGGCAACCAATCAGGCACCCCGCTATGCACAACCTGGCGAGGAGGGCTTGGAGGGTGCTTTTATCCTCGAACTTAAAGTGTTGGCAGATGTTGGCTTGGTGGGCTTCCCCAATGCGGGCAAATCGACACTCCTGAGCGTTGTTTCGGCTGCCAAACCCAAAATTGCAAACTATGCCTTCACAACCCTCGAACCCAACCTCGGTATTGTGGAAGTGAGGGATAACCACTCGTTTGTGATGGCGGATATTCCTGGAATCATCGAGGGCGCACACGAAGGTAGGGGCTTGGGTATGAGGTTTTTGCGCCACATCGAGCGTAACTCCGTATTGCTCTTTATGGTGCCTGCCGACTCGGATGATATCAAGCGTGAGTATGAGATTTTGCTTGGCGAGCTGAGGGAGTACAACCCCGAACTTTTGGACAAGGAGCGCCTGATGGCAATCACGAAGTGCGATATGGTAGATGAGGAGATTATCGACCACCTGCGCACCACACTCCCCGAGGGAATTCCCACCTATTTCATCTCCTCGGTGGCAATGCAGGGCATCACAGAGCTTAAAGATGCGCTTTGGGCGGTGCTTAATAAGAGCGAGTAATTGTTTTGAAGAGTAAATAGTAATTGCGGTTGCCTTTTTGGGGCGACCGCTTTTTTTTGTGACGATTGGCGCTTTTGGGAAAAAGTTTCAACTCTCTTGGTCATAACAAAACCCCCTTCCAGTGATTACTGAAAGGGGGTTTTGGTGTGCGATGAGTGGGATTACCACACTACATCTTTGTCGCTATTGAGCACCAACTGGTACTTGGTCCAGCCACCGCCCGAGGAGCAGTATTTGGTGAGGATTGCGGTCATATCGACAATCTTGCCATCGGTGGGGATGGGGTTGAGTGCAAACCTCGAATAGCCACTCGTACGAACGATGAATGGATAGCTATCGCCAAAGGTGAAGAGCGCCGAGCCATAGTATGAGTTGCTATTACCCTGATTGTCGTAGTAGCTATAAGCCCAAGTTGCGGGCAATCCATCGGGATACTCGGGGTTCTGACGGTAGTCCGAATAGACATAGTTGGTGTAGGTGTCATTCACACTCTCCAAGAACGAGGGGAAGATATCGTTGTCGGAGAAGCTATCGTGTTTAACAGTGCCCCACACGCTCTCGATACCCTCAAAGCGACAGAGGGTTCCGAGGTACTTCTTGTCGTTGCTGATGATGTTTGCTACATTGCTCTGGTTTACAACGAGGGTGTCGGCAGCATTAAGACCAATCATCTCGCCCCTGAGAATCTTCTCGTCGATGGTGCTCTGGATGTCGATGTAGCCATTGGAGTATTTATCCTCCGAGGAGTTGCCACCGAGTGAGAGCATATGACGATAGTTGCCCAAGTGAAGACCGTCGCACTTGATGTAGATAATCTGACCGGGCTTGTAGTAGGTGTACATCGAGCCTTTGCCAACCTTAATCTCGATACCACCTTTCTCGCAGCCCTCTGCATCCTGAACATAGAGTGATTTGTAGGTGTTGCCGAGCTCGTCGGAGCTGATAACCTTAGTTTTCAATGCCACCTTGTCGGGTACGATGACACTCTTGACGGTGCCCTTGGGGTCGGCGAGCTCGCTGTAAAAATACTGCTCTTTGAGCTCATTGACACTGATGAATGTGTAGCCGTCAGCCCTAACCTCCTCTTCGGTAGCGTAGCTCTGCAAGGGTACATTCTCCCACTCTTTTTCGCAAGCGGTAAGACCCACCGCCATTGCGAATACCATATATATAATATACTTTTTCATACTTTTCACTTTGTTTTAAGCCGAGGGTTTAGAAACGGAAGTAGATGTTGAGGTAGTAGTTCGTACCGTAGAGGTAGAAATACTTGGAGTTGAAGCGGCTGTAACGAGTACCAGTGGTAGCCTCAAACTCGTCATCGGAGAAGAGTCGCATCTGCTCAAAACCACCAGTCTTGGTGATGGTGTTTGTGAGGTTCTTAATCTCGAAGCTGAAACCAATCTGGTTGCCACCCACATACCAAGTCTTACCGATACTTGCGTTCATAACGAATGCGGGAGCGAATTTCTCCTGACCTGTAAGCTCACGGATGCTGTCTGCCTCGCCGTCGTATGCAGCGTGGCGGATGATGTCCTCGGTGGTGCCGTCGAACTGGCTATCAATAATCGACGCATCCACACGACCACTCATAGCACTCAAAGTACGGTAGAGGGGGTTCATCGAGAGGTACATATTGTCGAAGTACTCTGCATCAATCGAGAGGTAGATGTTGTTGCTGGTGCGGTAGTTCAAACCGAGGTTCAAAGCCAACTGAGGAGTGCTCTCCACCTTCATACCTTTCCAATAAACCTTTGCGTTCTCAACGAGAGTTGCAGCGGTGTTGTCACGAGTCTGCGAGAAGTAGGGGTTGGAGGTGTAGGTGTAGTCGCCCCAGCTTGCTGCACCCGAAAGGCTCAGGTCGGCAATGATAGGCATCTTGAAGCCCAACTCAACGCCATAGTAGCGGCTGTCGATACCGCTGAGCGACATATTGGAGAATGCAGCCCATACATCATCATAGAAGCTGATGAGTTTCGACTGATCCTTGATGGTGGTGTAGTATGCCGAAGCACGGAGCTGCAACCAGGGCACCTTGTAGGTGTATGCCACATCGAAGCTCATAACCTTCTCGGTGGTCAGGTTGGGAGCCACAGTGTTGCGGGTGCGGGGCGATACGAATGCGTCTTGGAAGTAGGGAGCGTTCTGCTGTGCAACAGCCGAAAGTTGGAGGCTGGTGGAGCCTGTGGGCTCATAGATGTAGTTAGCCTTCAAGTTGTAGCCGAAGAAGTTGAGGTGCTCGCTATCGCCCAGAGAGTTGTTCTCGAAAAGACCTTTCTGGTAAAGACCCTCACGGTAGAAGTTGGTGTAGGAAGCCTCACCAGCAAGCACCAAGCGGGTGGTTGCGTTGTGGAGGTTATAGACACCCCAAATCTTACCGACTGTCGAGTGTGCATAGTAGTCGTAGCCATACTTCTCGCCCTCACGAACGATGTAGTTGTCCGAACGGCTCATATCGTTGATGGTGAGTTTGCGATCCTCGGCAGCGTGTACATCACGCTCTGCAAAGTTATCCACATTCACCCAGTAGTCACCGCCCAAGAGGTCTTTGATAGAGGTGTAGTACTCGGTGCGGTTGCGACGGAAGTCGATACCAGCCATAACGCTCTGGTTGCGGTCGAGAGTGTGCTCTGCCTGCAACTTAATGCGAAGGTCACGCTGGTCGGTGTGACGCTCCGAGATGATATAGCGCGAACGATTCTGATTTGCTACGCTCTCCTCGATGCCAGTGCCCTCGTAGTTAAGTGTGGGCTGGTCGCCATTTGCGGGGTTGGAGTTGTAGTTGATGTTGTAGAGGCGGTCGAAATCCACATACTTCATCTTTGTTGGGTTCTCCCTCCAAGCGTAGTAGAGGTCCTCTGCGTGCTGATCGTCACCCTTCTGTGTCCAGTAGCTGGGAAGATTGCGGTAGTAGTCTGCACGGGGGTCTGCTGCGCCGTTCCAGTCGAGTGCCGAGTAACCGTTCTGACCAAAGCGGAATGCGATAGCAGCGGTAATCTTGGTATTGTCGTCGGGAGTGTAGAACCAGTTTGCCATAGCTACGGGCTCGTGGTAGCTCCTAACTCGTGCGTTTCGCAACTCGCCATTCTGCATACCCACATTGGGGTTGTACCAGTAGCTACCTGCCAAGCCGTAAGCCTCGTCGGTTGCTGCCATCTGCGCACCCCTCTCGGTGGGAACACCGAAGAATGTGAACGACACCTGATTATTTTTGTTGATCTGCTTCTCTGCCGAGAGGAAGTATGCCCAAGCATTGTAGGTCACACCCTCTACGAAGTCGTTGCCACCCAAGCGAGCCGAAACACTCGCTGCGTATGCCCAACCGTTGTCCTGCATACCACTTGCGTAGGTTGCCATCACACGGTGGCGGTAGCTACCACTCGAAGTTACGAAACCTGTGCGGAAGCCCTGGCGCATCTGCGAAGCACGAGCGAGAATGTTGGTGGTACCATTGATACCGCCCACACCGCTTGTACCAACCGAGGTAGCATAGGTCGATTCTTGGTTACGGGTAGCCTCATTAAGACCACTCCACAACGACCAAGTACCATTACCGCTATTTGCATCGGTCATCTCCACGCCATTGAGGTAGATAATCTCGGTGTTCTGGTCGTAACCACGAGTGCGGAAACGAAGGGCACCAAACTTATAGCCTGCGATGTTGTTGAATACATCCTTCGATGCCGAAAGCGACACAGGGGTCGATTGCGAATCGTTGGAGGTGTCGCTATCGAACTCAGCGAATGTTCCATCGTCGAGCAGGAAGTCGTTGGCAGCCTGCATATCGGGCGAAAGAGTGATGTAGTTGAGGTCTTTGAGTTCCCTATCAACCTTCACATTCACACTTGTGGAGGAGAAACCGAGAGCCTCGACCTCGACGGTTGCACTACCAAAAGGTACATCCGTAAAGGTGAATTCGCCATTGTGGTTGGTGGTTACCTTCTCGGTAACAACGCCAGTGCCTTTGATGGTAACGGTTGCCTGCTCGATGGGCTCACGACCCTGACGAGATACAACCTTACCAGTGATGACACCCACACTCACTTGTGCCAGCGCACCTGTCGCTACGCTCGCTACAAGGAGAATAGTAAGAATCAATCTTTTCATAAATGTTGTTTTTGTGTATTATGTTTTTTCTCTGTTGTCTGCTCTTATGGACTACTTCACAAGGTAGATATAGACGGGCAAGTGGTCCGACCAGCCGTTCTGGAAGTTGTTGCCACTATATGTGCGCAAGGGGTATCCCTTGTACTGACCCTCCTTCTGGAAGAGGAAGTCGCCCTTGAAGATGTTGCCGTAGTATTTGGAGTTGTTGGACTTCCAGATTTTCAGCTCGCCAGCGGGTGCATTGACCAAGCTCTCGCTCACAACGATGTTGTCAAAGAGGTTCCAGAGGTCGTTGTAAACCAAAGTGCCATAGCCGTCCTTGTGCATCTGCCAGTAGGGGTTGTAGAGGTCGCCCTCGTTGAGTTTCTTGGGGTTGAGTTTTGCACCCAAGCACTCCGAAACGCTCTTGTCGCCTGGGTCGTCGTTGAAGTCGCCCATAACCACAATCTTCACATCGGGATTCTTTGCCCTCTCGGCATCGCAGATGCTCTTGATCTGTGCAGCCAAGCCCTCACGCAAGTATGCCGAAGCACTCTGACCACCCCTGCGGCTGGGCCAGTGGCTCACGAGGAAGAAGAAGTCCTCGCCGTCAATCTTGCCCCACATTGTCAGCAGGTCACGAGTGCGGAAGTTCTCCCTCGCACCGGGAATCTGCGCCTTGATGGACTTGCTACCCTCATACTGGAATTGGTCGGGGCGGTAGAAGAATGCCACATCCACACCACGAGCGTCGGGACCATCGTAGTGGCAGATCTGGTAGTTGGCGGGCAGGAGTTTCTCCTGAGATGCAATATCCTCCAAGACATTGCGGTTCTCCACCTCACTCACACCAATAACTGTGGGATACGCCTTGCTCTGCTGTGCTACCGAGTAGAACAGTTTTTCAAGGTTTGCGAGTTTTTTGTAATACTTAGCCGAGTTCCACTCCTTGTTGCCGCTGGGGATGAACTCAGTGTCGTAAATTGTGGGGTCCTGAATGGTGTCAAAAAGGTTCTCCACATTGTAGAACAAGACGGTATAGCGCTTGCTCTGTGCCGAAGCGGTGCTGATCGAGAAGACCATTGCCACCACAAGGCTCAATACAAAAAGATTGCGTTTCATATTATGTTTTTGTTGTTGGTTTTTCTTTTTATTGAAGCTTTTTGTAAAAAGCTTCACCAAAAACTTTTAGTGCAGACTTTGCTAAGCCCGAATTCCTCAATTCCACCATTAAAGTCCCCAGTCGCTGGCATTGCAGGTGTTCTTGGGGGCGTTGGGTACATTCACGAAGTAGGTAAATCCAGTGATTTTCTCCAAGTCGGCAACGCTCATCATCTCGGTGCGGGTGACTTTCTGTCCTTTGTGGTCGTTGGTGTGTGAGCGCACAAATGCTGCACATTTGAGTTCGCTTGCTGCGCAGTCGATTACCGACTTGCCTGTGTTGCCCTTCTTGGTGCGGAGCAGTACGCAGTAGAACATTGTGGGCATAGAGACATCGCTCCTGCCACCAAAGTCAATGGTTTTGGGCGATACGGTCTTGCCATAACCATCGGTGTAGCGATCAAAGTAGCAACCGATAACCTGATAGAGTGTGTCGGCGCACGACTGACCATCCACCCAGTCCTCCAAGGTGTTCCAACCACCGCCACCGGTGTTGTAGCCCGATGAGAGCTGGGGTGCGATGTTGGAGAAATACATCACTTGGTCGTTTGCTGAGCGCGAACTTAGGCGCTCTGCCGAGCCAAGCATATGACCCTTGTTGCAACCACCGCCCGTCGATTTGCTGTTGTACTGAATGTTGGCGGGAAGTGTGGGGTCTGCTTTGTAGGTGTCCTTCCTGTTTACGCCACTTTCATAGGAGGAGTGGCGGGGTGCTGCAACCCACATAGGTACGTGGTGCTTTGCGCTGAAACATACCGAGTAGTTGCGGGCTTTGCCATTGCGCTGTGCATTTTTCTCGCCGCCGTCGCAGAGGTGGTTGGTGTAGTAGAGCGTATTGTCGTTGTCATTCCTACCGTCGCCATTGGCATCAACGATGGCGGGAAGCTCCGCCCATCGGGTATTCTTGCTTGTAGTGTTGCCCGAGCCACCAGTATTGCCCGAGCCGCCAGTGTTGTCGTCGTTGTTGTCATCACCCGAACCGCCAGTGTTGCCCGAGTCGCCAGTGTTGTCGTCACCCGAGTTGTCGCCACCCTCGCCCGAGCCGCCAGTGTTGTCATCCTCGGAGGATGCTCCCTTCTGGGTTACGAGCACTGTGTAGGTAGGGGTGGTGTCGCCCTTGTAGCCGATGTCCAACTTTGTGGAGCGTGACTTCTCGCCCTCGTTGGCGGTATAGGTCACGAGCACACCTGCTGAGCCACTGAACTCTTCGCCCGAGAGTGTGATCCACTCTGCGGAGGTGGAGATTGTCCACTCGGAGTTGCTATCTACATTGATTACGAAAGAGCCTCTTGCCGCCTCCAATGATTTGGAATTTACGGAGATTTCGAGGGTCTTGTTGTTGTTCTGCTCGGTGGGCTCCTCCTCACACGAGGTGCTGAGCAGTGCGAAGAACATTGCGCACACCATTGCGCAACGCTTCACGAGGGTCTTTATGTCGGTTGTCTTCATCATAGTCGTTATTGTTCATCGATTGCGATTGTCTGCTCTTGGAAGCCCCAGTAGCGAGCATCAACCGTAGCCTCCACTTTTTGCTCGGTTGCGTCGTTGAGGTTGTGGAAAAAGTCGATACCCAAGCGATTTTCGAGTTCGTCAATGGTTATCACATCATCCATCGTTGCGTTGCCCGTGTCGGGGATGTGGCGCACCCAGATGGCAAGCGCCTGATAGGTATTGGTGCTCTTGCGGTACTGCAAGAGGGCTTTGTAATAGTAGTTGGGGATTGCAACATCCTTGTCGTTGTCGCTGCGGCAGTAGGTGTAGGAGATGTTTTCCCCGCCACCGACGGTCTGCAACACTGCACCCGTAACGACATAGAGAGTGTCGCAACTCTCTGCCCAGTTGCGCACCTGACCCTCAATGCTTGCCCACTTCTTCTGATTAAGACCAGATAGCTGAGGGGTCATATTGGTGGGGTAGAAGGTCTGTCGGTTGTCCTCGTTGGAGCCGAGGCGTGATGCAGAGGGGAGCATATGACCACGATCATAACTACCCGCATAGGAACTTCTCATATAGAGTTGTTTGCTCTGGGGGATGTTGGGGTCGTAGATGCCCCAGTCGTCCACACGGTTGCCCGAGCCACCAATATTATCTTTGCAGAGAGGGTAGGCAACCCAGAGGGGGATGTAGTTCTGTGCATCATAGAAGAGCGAGAAGCTGCGCTCCCTTTTGTTCTTGGAGGGCATAAGGTGCTTCGAGAAGTAGAAGCGCTTGTCGTCGGTCTCAAAGGTGGGGAGTTCGAGCCAACCCGAGAGGTTTTCTTCCTCTTTGGGGGAGTTGGCGGAATGCTGTGTCATTGTGAGCTCCTGCACCTCGGATTGGAAGGTGACGATGAGTTTCAACGAACGCTCCACTTCGAGTTCATTCTTGCCAAAGTTCATCACAACATTGGCGCTACCCTCGCCACTTGTTGCCGAGAGCGTACACCAGTCGGAGTGCTCCTCGGGCAAGAGATACTCCACCTCGATGCTCCACGCCTCATCGGAGGTTATGGAGAGGAATTGGTAGGAGGTTGAGTGACTCACAGTTTCGCCCACATTGAAGTAGATGTCGTTGGGGAGTTTTACGCTTGATGGGAGGGTGCACGAGATGAATGCACACGCCATTGCAATGACTGCCACAACTTTTGCCGATACTGCCTTCATATTCTTCATTTTATCTGCCTTTTTATCTCTTCTGTTGTTCAGATCCCTATTGAGATTGTTTGGGTAGGGGTCTATTAGGGCGTAAAGATAGGCATTTTATTTTGGATTGCGTGCGTGCGTGCGTGTAAAATGCGTGCGCCTGCGCAAAAAAAAAGAGGATAGGCGCTCAAAAAGAGCGCCTATCCTTCTTTTTATATCAAATGTCTATTGTCTAACGAGATTACTCTGCGAAGTGTACATCAATCGAAGACAAACGAGCCTGTGCGGTAAGTTGCTCAATTACGAACGAAGAAACAGGAGTGGTAAAGGTTACGGTTACCTCTGCCGAGCCCGAGCCGCTAACGGTGTAGTTAGTGCCGTTGCTCAACGCCAAGTACTTGTCCTTGCAGTGGAAAACGAGTTTCGAGAAATTCTTATCTGCCTCGATAGTAATAGACGAACCTGCATAAAACCTGGCGGGGTTGGCATAATCTGCGACAGCGTTGGTGCTGCTGGCTTTGTCGTTGGTTACGGTAATGCCATTCTGCTCCCATATCTGCTGTTCGCCAGAGAAGGAGGTGCGGTTTGCTTTGTCTGCAAACGAGATGGTTGCGGAGGTTGCAACTACGGGCTCCTCGGGCTCCTCGGGAGTCTCAGGCTCCTCGGGCTCTACGGTAGCACCGAAGCGCTCGCCAGAGAGGCCTGCATAGTCGCTCTGCTGACCGAAGATGATCTGAACGGTGCCATTGTTGATTGCAGCGATACCTTTGAGAGTACCCGAACCCTGAGCAACAGTCTCAGTACCGTAGGTTGCATATTTCGACGAGAATACGATGAAGGTGTTGCCCTCTGCATCCTCCATATTGATCGAGGTGTGTGCACCACCCATTACCCAAGTTTTGGAGAGGTCAGCAGCTGCTACCTGAACACCCTCGATGGCTACATACTGACCCTCGTATTTGTTTGCGAGGAAGTCAGCCATAGCTACGGTTTTAGCCTCAACGGCGTTGCCAGTCGAAACGAGGGTAACTTTGTCGAGAGCAATACCGCTAATCTGAACTGCACCGTTGTATGCACCAATCTTTGCACCGGAGAGATCCACCTTCACTTTGTCGCCAAAGTTGAACTCGTGGTTGGCAGCAAAGTAGAACTGCAAACCTGCGGTTGCGTCCTGAATGTACATACCTTTCTTCGAGGTGAGGTTGTTGAGGCTCATATTGGAGATTACAACACCCTCTACAACAGCGGACTCGATAGTTGCATTCTGACCCAAAGCGAGGATGCTTGCGATAGTTGCAACCTCGGGATCAGTGGGGGTCTCGGGCTCCTCGGGAGTCTCAGGCTCCTCAGGCTCGGGGGTCTCGCCACCACCTTCGCCACTGCCCTCGCCAAGTTTGATGCCGAAGACTACGGCGCGACCCGAAGTCGTGTTGCTTGCAGCCGAGAAAGATGCGTCGGTCGAGAACTCAACAACGGAAGAAGCAGTGAGATTGTTGAGGGTTACGGTGTAGTGGTCGCTCTCCCTTGCGGTAAGTGCAGCGAAGGGAGGGTTGCCGGTTGCACCATCGTGTGATGCAAGAGCCACCGAAGTTGCCTCGCCGCCATCTACACGGATGTAGAGAGTAGCTTTTTTGCCTTTCCAAGCAACTGCATAGAAGCTGAGTTCTTTGGTACCCTCTACGCCTACTGCCTGCGAAGTGAATACACCAGTAAGGCTACCAGTACCAAGTTTCATACCGCTAACAGCCTCGCTACCAATCTTTGTGCCGTTGATAGTGTAGGAAGCAGTGGGAGTGTCGTCTGTTGAGCAAACAAATGCTGCGTCGGAAGTGTATGCGCCAGGAACTGCGGGCTCCTCGGGCTCGGGAGTCTCGCCACCACCCTCGCCAGCAATGTGCGAGATGTAGAATGCGGGAACGGGGTTGCCACCACCCTGAATCTGACCGTTGTATTCACCACGGAGAGTACCGAGGGTTACGGTGTCGCCTACATTCAAACCAATCTGAGAGAACGACTGGTTGTTCGAGCCAACCCAACCGTTGGTCATACCATAGATGTAAACCTCGCCAGTAGCATCTTTGATGGTGAAGTTACCGTAGTCCTTCTTTGCGATGTTGATAATCTCGCCGGTGAGTTTATACCAAGTGTTGTTGCTTACGGGAGCTGCGTTGAACTCTTCGATGGTAACCTCGATAAGGTTGGTGGGAGCCTCGCCAGAAGGCTGGTCGGTGGTGCCACCACCAGTGCTGCCACCCTCAACTGCCTCAATGGGCGAGTCGGAGAGTTTCACACCGAAGATGATTACACGGGGAGCGCCACCATTCTCATAAGCAGTGTTCTCGAAGTTTGCGTTGGTACCAAACTCGATGGTCGAATCTTCGGTAAGACCAGTGAGCTGGATGGAGTAGTGGTCTGCTGCGGTTGCAGTCAAGGGGTAGGGAGCGTTGCCAGTAGCACCAGCATTTGCTTTGAGGGCCTGCGACTTAACCTCGCCACCATTTACACGGTAGTAGAGAGTTGCCGAAGTGCCTTTCCAAGCCACACCGTAGAAGTTGAGGTATTTGCTACCCGAAACGCCGAGCTTCTGCGAGGTGAATTTACCCTCCATCTGACTCTTACCAAGTTTGAAACCGGTAACTGCCTTGCCGTCAATCTGGGTGTCGCCAAGCGAATACTGACCAACGGAACCATTGTCGCTATCCACAACAAATGCAGCATCCGAAGCGTAGGGACCCTCTTTGAGAACGGGAACTGCATCCTCGTGCGAGATGTAGAGAGCATCTTTCATCTCAACTTTCGAGTTGCCATCTTTCTCGTAGAGGAAGTATTTACCCTGAACGGTGATAACATCGTCTTTGTTAAGACCAGTGGAAGTCCAATCAACAGTCTTGCCGTTTGCGTCCTTCAAGCCGTAGATATAAACGGTGCCAGTTGCATCGGTCAAGTCGAAGTTGCCATACTGGGTGTTGATAGAGCCACCGATGGTACCAGTGAGCTGGTAGATGGTCTCATCGCCAACCTCTTTTGCCAAGAACTCAGCAACAGTGATGGGGGTTGCACCGTTGGGTGCTGCGATGTTACCCTCTGCGTCCTTCTGTGCAACGGTTACGGTCAGCTCTTTTTTCTCCATTTTGATTTTGAGAGTCTCGGTGCGAGCTGCGCCATCGTTTGCGGGAGCAGTCAAAGTAACAGTAGTGCTGGTCTCTGTGAGCTCAGTGTTGGTGTACTTCAAGGGGTTTACTGCCAACCACTCAGCCTGATTGGTAATCTCCCAACTGCGGGTCGAAGTAATCACAAAGGTCTGATTACCACCCTCAGCGTCGAAGTTGATAGTGTTGATTTCAACACCCTCTGCATTTGTCACTTTGATGGTGGGAATTGTGTACTCGGGACCATCAGGAGTGCAACTGCTGATCATCATTGCCAAAGGAGCAACGAGGAACAAAAGCAATTTCTTGAAATTCATAATGATAATTTGTTTGTTAAAGTTTGTGTTGTATGTTGTTTTTTCAGATTTCCATATTTGGCGCAAAAGTAACATTTTTTTTTCTCACGACAAACATTTTACCTAATTATAAAAAAGAACTTTCGTTTTCCTCGGCAAAGGGTGGGATTGTGTCAAAAAAATATCTATCTTTGTTAGTTGTATGTCGAGCATAAAGAAAATATATAATCTCGTGCCACCCGAAAGGAGGCGAGCTCTGCCGAAAGTCGTGCTCTCGGCACTCCTCTCTGCGGTGGTAGATTTGGCTGGTATTGCGGCGCTTGTGTCGGTGTTGCTCGTCGTTCTCGACGAGAATATCGTTGTCACAAACCCTCTCTTTGGCAGGCTCTATGACCTCTTTGGATTCTCCTCCACGGGGGCATTTGTGGCGGCTGTCTGTGGTGTGGTTTTGCTCATCATTGCTCTGAAAGGTGTGGTGGGCGTGGCACTTTCTGAGGTGAGGGCTCGCTATATGCTCCTGCTGTATGCCGACCTCTCGAAGAGGATGTATGATAGTTACCTCTCTCGTGGTCTGCTCTTTGTGCGCTCACACCACACGACAACTCTCGTGAATAATGTCAATGCCGTCTGCCATCGCTTCGCCTCGGGAGTTGTGAGTAGCCTGCTTGGCATCCTTACGGAGGTGCTTGTTGTCGTTACGCTCTTGGTGCTCCTGAGCCTCTATAATCCTATGATTGTGGCACTTGCGGTGGTGGTGTTTGTTCCTATTGCCCTCATATATTCACGCATCATCCGTCGAAGAATGATGGAGAATGGCAAGGAGGAAAACCGCCTGCAAGTGGGACAAAATAAGACTATGTATGAGGCGCTTCGAGGCTATGCCGACATTGAGATTGCGGGTGCAAAACCGAGTATCACGAAGCGTTTTTCGGAGGGTATCGACTCTCTGCGTCACTACTCGCTCCGTGCGTTGAGGATGCGTAGTGCGTCGAGCTATGTGATAGAGTTCTCGCTCGTGCTGGGTGTTGTGGCGGTTATCCTGCTCGGTATTGCAATGGGACACTCGGTCACTTCGCTCAAAGTTTTCCTCGGTGTCTTTGCCGTTTCTGCCTACCGCATTGTTCCCTCCATCAGCCGCATTGTTGGCGGATGGACAGAGTATAAGCGCACATCCTATGTCGTTGATTTGTTGCACGATGAACTCTCTGTGGATGTTGCCATTGTGCCTCAGACTGCCGAGAAGTTGCCCTTCGAGAGGGAACTTTCGCTCGTGGGGGTGTCGTTTGGTTATAACCCCTCGGAGCGTGTGCTCGATGGCTACTCGCTTACAATACGCAAGGGCGAGCGCATCGGTATTCAAGGCTCGTCGGGCAGGGGTAAGACTACGCTGTTTAACCTCTTGGCAGGACTGTTCGTTCCCGAGGAGGGCAAGTTGTGTGTCGATGGTCAGGCGGTGGATACTCCGCTGGCAAGGCGTATGTGGCAGAATAATGTCGCCTATGTGTCGCAAGATTTATTTATTCCCGACCAAACGATTGCTGAAAATGTAGCGCTCGGAGTGGAGAAGGAAAAGATTGATATGGAGAGGGTTATGCGCTCGTTGGAGGCTGCAAGATTGGGCGAGTTTGTCGCTTCGTTGCCTGAGGGTGTCGATACCGTGACGGGCGAGGCTGGATGCCGACTCTCGGGCGGTCAGCGCCAAAGGATTGGCATTGCAAGGGCGCTCTATAAGGAGGCGTCGGTGCTGATGTTCGACGAGGCAACCTCATCGCTCGATGAGAAGACCGCAAGGGAGATAGTCGATGCAGTGGCGGGTCTGTCGGAGAGCAACCGTGAGCTTACCATTCTCTTCATCTCGCACAATGCTCGCACGCTCGACTTTTGTGATAGAGTTGTTGAGTTGTAGGGCAAGGATTGAAGCGATACGAGTATCGCCTTAAAAATTTTTGGGCGACTTTTTATAAAAAGTCGTAAAGAAAAGATGAATACAAAGAAAACCATAGCCAATGACCTCTTTTTCGCTTCGGTTGAGGAGTTTTTGAAGGAGGGTAGGAGCGTCGAAATGACGGTCAAGGGGTATAGTATGCGCCCATTTCTGAGGAGCGAGAGGGATGTTGTGATTCTTGCGCCCCTTGCGAAGGACGCCCCCCTGAGGAGAGGTCAGGTTGTGCTATTTCGCCAGCAGGGTAGGCATATTCTGCACCGCTATGTGGGCGAGAGGCGTGGAGAGTGTGTGATGAAGGGCGATGGCAACTATCGCATTGAGGAGGTTGTGCCTCGTGGGGATGTTGTAGCCTATGTGTCGGCGGTAAAGTTGTCAAATGGACGCAGGATTGCCTATCGTGGCTTGTGTTGGAGGGTGCGCACCCTTTGGAGCCGAGGTGTGAAATTGCTGCGCACAGTGGCTGTGGATGTGAAACATAAAATTATTAAACAAGAGATATGAAACTTAAATCTGAGTATAAAGTTCGCAAGATTGCGGGCGAGAGTGTGATTGTCCGTATGGGCATACAGGATGTGAAAATGACCAACATCATCTCCCTCAACTCCACGAGTGAATGGCTCTGGGAACAGTTGCAGGATGAGGAGTTCGATGCTGAGAAAGTCGCCGATATGCTCACTGCCGAGTATGAGGTGGAGAGGGAGGTTGCCTATATTGATGCAATGAAGTGGATTAAGATGTTGCAGGAGGCAGATTTGGTTCATCAATAGCGAGCACATCTCGTGGGCAAGACTTTAATGCCCTTAATGCCCTTAATGCCCTTAAAGCCTTTAAAGCCTTTAACGCCCTTAATGCCCCTAAGGCATAGCAAACTCAGCACTAAAAGTTTTTGGTGAAGCTTTTGTGCCAGAGTGGCACTTCTGATATGGTGGCTCCGAAGTGAAGAAATAAGGCATAGCAAACTCAGCACTAAAAGTTTTTGGTGAAGCTTAGCTTCAAATAATTCTCAATTCTCAATTCTCAATTCTCAATT
>JAGCJH010000058.1 GCA_017648105.1 Tidjanibacter sp. | reverse complement strand
TTTGCTCTACCAACTGAGCTATGGCACCAGCCGTGCTTTAATGTTTCAAAAGCGATTGCAAAGGTAGTGATATTTTTGATATCTGCAAGCGTTAGGCGTATTTTTTTTCATTTTTCGTGATTTTTATGGGGTGGGGCGGTTTGTCAGAAAACTCAAAGGGTTAATTGAGCACCCTTTTCGCCCGCAAATTTGCTAGCCCTCCGAGTTATTTGAGCACACCAAATTTCTGATAACAAAAAGGGGAGGTTGTGAGCCTCCCCTTTTGTATCAATGTAACCTAAATAATTATTTGGAAATACTAGATAGTAACTCCTCTATTTTTAATAAATTGCCTTTTATACCTTCTAGTGTTTCTGTTACAAAAGACAAATCTTTAATATAATATACGCAACCTATCCTATCATCGTTTAATGATAGTTCGCTTAATTGTTTTCTGTCCTCATCTTTTGCGAGGCGTCCGTGCATATATTTGTTCCTTAACAAGCGAGCTAGTTCACTTGGCTCGTCCACAATATCAATAACATTGTCTTTTTGCGTCGCAGTTTGTTCTTTGTAAAATTTATATAGAGCCTTGATTATATCAGATGGATTCTTAGCTTTGGTGTTTACTCCATAGTAGCATACCATTTCATTGATAACGCTCTCATAGTAGGAAAATACCATACATAGTAGCATTTTCCTTGCTTCGTAGCATTTAAACTCATTACGAAACTCTTCGTCAACAAACAGTTGCCTCACACTATTGTACACATCCATATCTCCATTCGCTGCTTCGGAAGCATAATTATTAGCCTCCTGCTCAAAATCACTTGCATTGTTCTGATAAATGGTGTCAATATGCCTTATCATTTCAACCAATATTTCATATTGGTCTTGTATCATAGCCTTAACATTGCTTCTACCCTTTGCAAACATAATGTATATTATTTAGATTGAGTTTGTATTTTTTTCGCATTCTTAAAGGTATAAGTATTACATAAATCACTATTGCAAATTTATTTACTATATATTTTGACAGCTCTTACAATCAATTCTTTGTTTTTTTCTTGAGGATAAAAGCTTCCGTTTGAGAAAGCTAAAACACCTGCTCGGTTACCGTTGTATTCATTGGATGCCCAATACCAATCTAAATCGTATGTACCAATGGGGTCAAGAGGATTATATCCGTTATCTGTTAGTGTTTGCGATATTATTGAACGGTTTTTGTAAATAATAGACAATTCGCTTTCGGATGGCATACCCCATCCAATTCCTATGTTTTTACACCAAGTTACACCATTTGTCCACATTGCCTTGGTTGTATTTGCAGAGATGACCTTACAAGTCGTGGCACTGTTGGCATATACAACACAATCTTGTTGAGGATTAATGATAAATACCCCAACATCTGCACAAATATACGACAATTCATTTAATGGTGTTGTATCTATGCTACAAATTGCATTTCCTCGCAAATCAATAAATTTTAGGAGTGAGTTGTGTGTTATATCTATTGCAGAAATATGATTATTAACACAAGACAATGTTGTGAGTTGAGAAAAATACTCTATACCATCAAGTGAAGAAACGACCAAATCGGAAGGGATGTCAATAACATCAACCCCAAATGCTTCCGATGCAGAAATTTCACCATCTCCATTTATGTCGTAATTCTTCACCAAGTATGATTTGAAATTTTTGTTGGGAATCAATAAATTGGTGTAGTCCCAAGGTTTTAGTTGTATGAAATCTGACGAAATGCAGATGTTGCCATCTGAAATGTATAACATTACATTTATGCCTATTTTTCTTACGTAGAAGTCCTCTGATAAAGATTCGCAGGATATAGAAAGTGTAATGATACCCGTATTGTTATCGGCCTCAATGTCCATTATGGGCATATCAATATATGTCGCAGACCTTGTTTGTGTTTGCAAAGCTTGTACTTTGGCATAGCCAGCCAGGTCCTCTACGATACTAGTGGGCTGTATTTGGAAAGATAGTGAGGCTGACTTTGTAGATACATCAACAGAGGCAATACTGTCATCGAACTCAGGAATGTATGTTATTGACTGAACTCTATTTAATAAATCGGCCACATCTGCTTTAATTCTTTCTATTTCATCCTTGATTTGGCTTATTTCATCTTCGAGTGTAGTGAATCTCTTATTTGTTGAAGCCACAAGGTTGTCGTATCTGGAGTTTGACGCAATGATTTGTTGGTTAACCTTCTCAATCTCTTCATTTATGACTGAATTCATCTTGCCTTCGCTCTCGGCAATAGCGGCAGCAATGGCAGCGGTGTATGCCTCGGTGAGTTCCGTCTTCTGCTGGGCGAGTTCATCACGCAGTGCTTCAATCTCCTCGGCGTTCTTTGCGATTGCCTCCTCAATCTCCTCAATCTGCTTTCTGATGGCGGTAATATCGGTGGTAACGCTCGAAGAGAGGGCATTTACGAGTGCCTCCAAATAGGTTTTCTGAGCTGCAAGTTTACCATCCATCTCGCTCTGCAAAGCGGTGATTTTTGCCTCGGTGCTCACGATGGTCGAGTAGGCGGTGAGCTGCTCATTCACCCACACCTTCATAGAGGTTTCAAGTGCAGAGATTGCACCCTCCAATGCGGTGGTGTATGCTTCGGTGAGTTCATTTTTGGCGGTGGCGATTGCCGAGGTGTATGCTTCGGTAACATCCTTTACTGCATTCTGCAAATCTGCCGAGAGGGTTGCGCAAGCAGTTTCGATGTCTTTGGCAATCTTCTCATTGATGCGGGTTTCGAGGGCGGAAATACTCTCGTTCAATCCCTCGATAGCACCCTCGACGGTGGCGATGGTTGCAACCACCTCGTTGTACTGCTCCAAAGTGGCAAAAGTTGCTGTTGCCCAATCCTCGGTGGCGGTCAGTTCGCTATCGACATACTCTTTTAGGTCGGCAATCTGCTCCTCCAACTCCGCATCTTTTGCTTTGAGGGTTTCGAGCACTGCTTTGATAGCATCCAACTCGCCATTTACGGTTGCCTTGAACGCCTCCAACTCTGCAAGGATATTTGCCTTCTCGGTGCTGATGGTTTCGGTGAGTTCGCTCTTTACGGTGTCGATTTTGGTGTTGGTCTCGGCAAGTTTTACCTCCAACTGTGCTGCCTCCGCTTCAAGTGCTTCAATCTGTGCACTCATATCGCCATCTGTCGCTTTGAGTTCGGCGATGGTTGCATTGATTTCCTCCAAACGAGTTGTGGTGGTATTCCTCAATGCCTCCAACTCTGCAAGGATGTTTGCCTTTTCGGTAGAAATTGTGGAGAGCACTTCGGTTTTCACCTCATCAATCTTAGTGTTGGTAGCGGTGATTTGGGTCTGCAAGTTCTCTGCCTCTGCTTCAAGAGCGGTGATGTACTCACTCAACTCTTTATCGGTGTTGTTGAGCAGGAGAACCGAGTTGTTGATTGAGGTGATTTGCTGACTGATGGTCGCAATCTGGGTGTTTTCGATGGCATCAACACGACCTTCGAGTGCATCGAGGCGGTCGTTGATTTCGCCACATCCTGCCAACATTACCAATGTGGCAAGGAGTAAAGATTGAAGTTTTTTCATTGTCTGTAAGTTATTTAGTTAATTGTTTGTTGTCCTAAAAACTTACCGTAGCAACTCCTATGCGGTGGATTAGTAGTAAAAAAGAAAGTGTGGAGTTGATTTCGTTCATTTAGTAGAAGGTTGTGGAAGAACCCAGCAGTAATAAACGATACAATGCCCCACACTTGGATAGTATGAGGTATGTACACGCAAGAAGCGTGCGTAGCCACATAACTACACAAGAAATGAGTGCTATTCGTTGTCCTACTGCTTTGAAAACTTCCACATTTTCTACTCGGACAAAAGCGAAAACACTTTCAAATATGTTCATCCAAAGGCTCGAAAGCCATTGGACACCACAAATATAGAAAAAAATTCGCAAAACGAACAACACTCACGGAGGCATTGCATCATAATTTCCAAAATAACTCCTCGATGCCTTTGTTTGTGGGTATTGAAATTTCGAAACCATCTGCTCCCCCAAAGCCTCATAAAAGGCTTTCGGGCTAAGTCTCTCCTTTATAAAAGGAGGAATTTGGTGCTCGGTCGAGATGTTTTTGCCCTTTTATTTGAAAATTCTCAACCCTCAACCCTTAATTTTCAATTTTAATCAATACCTTTGCAGGAATAATTCCTATTTACAAAATAGATATGAAAATTGCTATTGCACAAATCAACTACCTATGCGGTAATTTCGAGTACAACAAGTACAAGATTATCGATGCGATAACCCACGCAAAAGAGGAGGGGGCGGACCTCGTGGTATTTGCCGAGCAGGCAATCACTGGTGTGCCAGCCCATTCGCTCCTTGTGCGAGGCTATTTCCTCGGTAAAGCCGAAGAGACTCTCGTGGAGATTGCTGCATATACAGATGATATAGCTATCCTTGTGGGCTTGCCCATCCATCGCAATGGCGGTACTGTGAGTGCCGCCGCATTCATTCAAAATAGGCGCATTAAGCGATACATCACAAAGCGTTCGCTCCAATCGGATGTGGATGCTGCCTACCTCAATCACGGTAGGGGTCACGAGTACATCCATCTGGCAGGCGAGAAGATAGCCGTAGCGGTAGGTGGCGACTTCCTTAGTGACCACGATTTTTCGGATGCTTCGACCATCGTAGTGATGGGTGCCGACCGCTATCAGCAGGGACGCATCGAAAGGCGTTACGACTATCTTGCCGAGAAGGCATTTATGGCGGATGCCAATGTAATCTTTGTGAACCACATCGGTGGCTCGTCGGAGATTGTCTATGACGGCTCGTCGGCAATGTTCAATGCGAAGGGTAAGTGCGTGGCTCTCCTCGGCAGTTTTGTGGAGGAAATTGCCTTTGTGGATACCCAGAATACGGCAATGGAGATTGAGGTGCCCTATCAGGATAAGTCCGCCAATGTGTATGGTGCGCTCAAACTTGGCATCAGCGACTATTTCGACAAGAACCATCCCACCGAAAAGGCGTGTGTGGTTCTAACGGGTGGCATTGACTCTTCGGTAGCAGCCGTAATCTTGGCGGATGCGCTCGGTAGCGATAGGGTAGTGGGTATGCTTATGCCCTCGACTACTTCCAATCCCCAGTCGATTTCTGATGCTGCGGAGCTTGCCAAGACGCTGGGCATTGAGCTTGTGACTGTGCCCCTCAGCGATATCTATTCTCAGGCATTGCCCTCCATCGTAGCAGCTATCGGAGAGCCCGATGTGCTCAAATTGGAGGAGGACTTTCAGTTGCGCCTACGCACAGCTCTCTTTATGGCTGTTTGCGAACATCGTGGCTGTGTGCCAATCAATAGCGCCAACAAAACAGAACTTGCAGTTGGTGCGCTCACGCTTTATGGTAATACAAGTGGTATGATTGGCTTGTTGGGCGACCTCTATAAGAGCGATGTCTATGCTCTCGCACGCCACATCAACTCCCGTCGTGAGATTATCTCGGAGCACACATTGCTCAAAACCCCCTCGTCGGAGATGCAGGTGGGTAGTTCGTTGCGTACCTTGCCCCCCTACGATGTGATTGACGCAATCCTCTATCGTATGTTGGAGCGTTGGCAGGATCAGGACGAGATTGTCGATGCGGGCTTCGATGTGGAGGATGTGCAACTCGTGCGTTCGCTTGTCTATGCTTCGCTCGAAAAGGTCTTCCAGTTCTGCCCCATTGTGGAGGTGTCGTCCGTGCCCCTCGATAAGAGCTATGTAGATCTCCCAACTGCAAACTAATAGAAGAGTTTATGGCAAAGATAATGGAACACGAAGCACGCATCGTGGAGGTATTCCCCGAGGAGAGGCGTGTGGAGGCAGAGATGATTGTGAGTAGCGCTTGTGGCGAGTGTAAAGCGAAGGCTGTGTGCGGTAGTGCAGAGAGCCAAGTTCGCAAAGTGTCGGCATACACCGAGCACCCCGAAGCCTATAAGGTGGGCGACGAGGTTACTATTTGCATCGAGCAGATTATGGGCTACAAGGCAATCACACTCTCCTATATCGTACCCCTTGTAGTTATGCTCGTGGCGCTTGCCTTGACCCACAGTCGCTATGGTGACTTGGTGGCAGGTCTTACTGCATTGGGCGCTTGCGCACTCTACTTTGTAGTACTGGCTTTCTTCCGTAATAAGTTGGAGAGAGTTATTGTTTTCAGTGTGAAGAAGAAATTTTTTTAAGGTTTGACTTATGAATAGTATGGTTGTTACAGTATTGGTTGTCAGCGGACTCGGCGCACTTTTGGCGCTGTTGCTCTATTTGGTAGCCGAGAAATTCAAAGTTGAGGAAGACCCCCGAATTGATGAGGTTGAGCGTATGCTCCCTGGCGCAAACTGTGGTGGCTGTGGCTTTGCAGGCTGTCGTGGTATGTCGGAGGCTCTGGTTAAGAGGGATGACATCTCGTCGCTCTACTGCCCTGTGGGTGGCGCAGAGTGTATGAAGACGGTTGCGACCTATTTGGGCAAGGCTGCTGCTGAGCGTGATCCTATGGTGGCAGTAGTGCGCTGTGCTGGTAACTGCGAGAATCGCCCCAAGACCAATGTGTTTGACGGTGCATCTTCGTGTCTTGTTGCCTCGTCGCTCTACGCAGGCGATACGGGGTGCTCATTTGGTTGCTTGGGTTTGGGTGATTGCGCTGCAAAGTGTGAGTTCAACGCCCTGCACATCAACCCTACGACTGGTTTGCCTGAGGTGGATGAGGAGAAATGTACAGCTTGTGGCGCTTGTGTGAAGGCTTGCCCCAAGATGATTATCGAACTGAGGAAGAAGGCGCCTAAGGGCAGAAAGATATATGTTTCGTGTGTCAATAAGGCGAAGGGTGCTGTGGCACGCAAGGCTTGTAAGGTTGCTTGCATCGGCTGTGGCAAGTGTGCAAAGGTGTGCGCCCACGATGCAATCACTGTGGAGAACAACCTCGCCTATATCGACTATGCAAAGTGCAAGATGTGTCGTAAGTGCGTTGTGGAGTGCCCTACGGGTGCTATTGTGGAGTTTGGCTTCCCCGCACGCAAGGTCGTGGCAGATGTAGCACCTCAAACCGCTAAAACAGAATAGAACTACTACTATGAAAACATTTCCTATTGGCGGTATTCATCCGTCGGATTGTAAAGAGTACAGCAAGGGGGCGGCTATTGAGCGCTTCCCAATTCCTGCAAGTGTGGTAATTCCCCTTATACAACACATCGGTGCTCCCGCTGTGGCTACTGTGCAGAAGGGCGACAAGGTTTTGGCTGGTCAGGTTATCGCTACGGCAGGAGGCTTCGTTTCGAGCCCCATTCACTCATCTGTATCGGGTACGGTTACAGCTGTTGAGACAAGGGCAGATGCGCAGGGTGTAATGAAACCCTGCGTAGTGATTGCTGTTGAGGGTGATGAGTGGGTTGAGGGCGTAGATCTCACTCCTGAGATTGTGAAGAACATCAACCTCACTCCACAAGAGATTGTTGCCAAAGTGTCGGCAATGGGTATTGTGGGTATGGGTGGTGCTACATTCCCTACACACGTCAAACTCTCTATTCCTGCGGGTAAGAAGGCTGAGTGCCTCATTATTAACGCAGTAGAGTGTGAGCCCTATCTCACAGCAGACTACCGTGTGATGTTGGAGCAGGGTGAGAGATTGCTTGTTGGCGCAAGGATTTTGGCAAAGGCTATCGGTGTGGATAAAATCTATGTAGGTGTGGAGAATAACAAACCCGACGCTATTGCCCACCTCGAAAAACTCGCTAATGCATACCTCGAAGTAGAGATTGTTCCCTTGAAGATGCGCTACCCACAGGGCGGCGAGAAACAGCTTATTGCTGCTGTTACGGGTCGTGAGGTACCCAGTGGCGGTCTGCCTATTGATGTGGGCGCTGTTGTGCAGAATGTGGGTACAGCACTGGCAGTCTATGAGGCTGTTGCAAAGAATAAACCCCTCGTGGAGAGGGTTGTGACCGTTACAGGTCCTAAACTCTCCTCTCCTAAGAATTTGCTCGTGAGAATAGGTACGCCTATAAGCGCACTTATTGACTATTGTGGAGGTATGCAGGGCGTGGGCAAAGTTATCGCTGGTGGTCCTATGATGGGTCGTGCAGTGAGCAATGTGGATGCCCCCGTGACAAAGGGTACTTCGGGTGTGCTCCTGATGCCTACCGAGGAGTCGCTTCGTAAGAATGAGGGTAGCTGTATTCGTTGCGCCAAGTGCGTTGAGGCTTGCCCTATGGGCTTGGAGCCCTACCTTTTGAGCACCCTCACGCAGAGGAGCGACTATGAGGAGTTGGAGAATCACTGGATTGCCGACTGTATTGAGTGCGGTTGCTGTACATACTCCTGCCCCTCCTATCTGCCCCTGCTCGACTGGGTGAGGATAGGTAAAGCGGAGGTTATGAAACGCATTCGTGAGAGGGCTGCCGCAAAGAAGTAGAAAATATAAAAAACAGAGATAGAAAATGGATAGTCAGAAATTGGTTATTTCGCCTGCTCCGCATATTCACGGTAGCAACGACACTCGTCGTTTGATGGGCGATGTACTCCTTGCACTCCTCCCTGCATTGGTTGTGTCGGTTTTGGCATACGGCTGGCAGGCATTCATTGTGACCGCCTTCTCGGTGGCTTGCTGTGTACTTGTGGAGTGGGCTGTGCAGAAATTTATGCTGAAAGGTCCCTCGACACTTGGCGATCTGTCGGCAATCGTTACTGGTGTGCTCTTGGGCTTCAACCTGCCCGCTAACATTCCCCTCGGTATGGTCGCTGTGGGTGCAGTTGTGGCTGTGGGCATTGGTAAGATGAC
>JAGCJH010000057.1 GCA_017648105.1 Tidjanibacter sp. | reverse complement strand
TCGAAGCTCACCGAGGCTTCTACATCCTCGTGGAGACGGTTTACGTAGAGCTTCCTACCTTTCTCAGCCTTAAACTGTTGGCCTGCGATTTCTACTATTACGTACATAGTTTATAATTTAATTAAGCTAAAATTAGCGTGCAAAGATAATCAATTTTTTGGTATTCAAAAACTTTTGCCACTTTTTTACCCCTCGCCGCCCCCATTCTTCACCCCCTCACAACTTTTTTCAATTTTCAACTCTCAACTTTCAACTTTTTATCTATATTTGTAGTTTCTAAGGAGCTTTGCAAAGCAAAGAGTTTATTTTATGGGCGATTACAGACAAGAGGAGAAAAACCGCAGGAGTTGGTGGCCAGGATTCAAAATTCTGGACGGCTACATTACACGCAAATTTCTCGGCACCTTCTTCCTTGCCATTGCGCTGATTATCATCATTGTAGTAGTCTTTGATGCGGTCGAGAAGATCGACGACTTCATTGAGATGAAGGCTCCCCTCAAAGAGATTGTCTTTGGCTACTACCTCAACTTCATACCCTACTTCATAAACCTCTTCTGCGGACTCTTCACCTTCATTGCGGTAATCTATTTCACATCGCAGATGGCGGGGCGCACGGAGATTACAGCCATTCAGGCTGCGGGTGTAAGTTTCCGCAGGCTACTATGGCCCTATTTCATCTCGGCAATGCTCATCACGGGCATCTCGCTCTTTCTGAACCTCGAAATCATCCCCTCAGCCAATGCCAAGAGGGTGGAGTTTGAGAGTCAGTATATGCGCAAGAATCGCAAGGTGCAGTATGAGCCCAACATCTTCCGCCAGATTGAGCCTGGTGTGTTTGTCTATGTGCGCAACTACAACGCCACGACCAACAAGGCTTCCTTTATGACCATCGAACGCTTCGAGGGCAACAAGATTGTTGAGTCGTTGGAGGCGGGCGATGTGAAGTATAACGACAAGAGTGGTCACTGGGAGGCTCCCAAGTATGTTACCCACCGCTTTGTGGGTGAGGATGACCTCTTTGAGCTCCACGAGCACAAGCTCGACACGCTCATAAACCTCTCCGAGCAGGAGCTTGGCAAGGTCGAAAACCTCATTACAACGATGAAGATTGGCGAGCTGAATGAGTTTATCTACCAACAGAAGGAGAAGGGCTCGGATATGATTGGAATCATCGAGGTGGAGAGGCAAAAACGATACTCCTATCCCATCTCCGTATTCATCCTTACGGTCATCGGAGTATCACTCTCGGCACGCAAAATGCGTAGTGGTACGGGTGTAAATATCGGTATTGGCGTAATTCTCTGCTTTACCTACATTATGCTTGGCAGGGTCTTCGAGGAGGTTGCCAAAAGTAGCGAGGGTGCGGTTTCCATAGCGCTTGTGTGGCTACCCAACTTGGTCTTCGCCGTGATTGCCGCCTATATCTACCGCAAAGCCCCGAAGTAGAGTTGGAAGCAGGAAGTTAAGACCAAATGAAAAAACTGCAATTATCACACTTGCCATTATATTATGGCACATTACCATAGAGAACAATAGACAAAACATAAAAACTTTAAAACACTAACACACTATGATGGACATTACTATGGCTCAGCTTTCGGGTAAGACCCGTGAGGAGCACGATTTGCTTGGCTACAAGCAGATTCCCGTGGAGTACTACTTCGGCGTGCAGACTATGCGTGCGGTGGAGAACTTCCACATTTCGAGGGTAAAACTATGTATGTACCCCGAGTTTATCAAGGCTCTTGCAGAGGTTAAGGCTGCGGCTGCTATGGCAAACCGTGACCTCGGTCTGATGGATGCAGAGGTTGCCGAGGCTATCATCAAGGCTTGTGCAGAGGTTGCCGAGGGTAAGCTCGACGCACACTTTGTTGTAGATATGGTGCAGGGCGGCGCAGGCACTTCGACCAATATGAACGCCAATGAGGTTATCGCCAACAGGGCTCTCGAACTCTTGGGCAAAGAGAAGGGCGAGTATAAATACTGCCACCCCAACAACCACGTAAACCTCTCACAATCGACCAACGACGCATACCCCACCTCTGTGAAGATTGCCACCGTGAGGAGCATCAACAAACTCGAAGTTGCCCTCAAAGAGCTCATCGCTTCGTTTGCAAAGAAGGGCGAGGAGTTCAAGGATGTCATCAAGATGGGTCGTACCCAGTTGCAGGACGCTGTGCCTATGACCCTCGGTCAGGAGTTCACCGCCTATGCAGCAACCCTCGCAGAGGAGGTTGATCGCTTGGAGCAGACCAAAGTTCTCCTCTATGAGCAGAATATGGGTGCTACCGCTATTGGTACTGGTATCAACTCCGACCCCGACTACCCCGCACTTTGCTGCAAATACTTGGCAGAGGTTACGGGTCTTCCTATGGTTGTTTCGCCCAATATGATTGAGGCAACCAACGACACTGGCGCATTCGTTATGAACTCTTCGGAGATGAAACGCTTGGCAGTGAAACTCTCAAAGATTTGCAACGACCTCCGCTTGATGTCGAGTGGTCCTCGCTGTGGTCTTAATGAGATCAACTTGCCCCCTATGCAACCCGGCTCGTCGATTATGCCCGGTAAGGTAAACCCCGTGATTCCCGAGGTTGTCAATCAAGTAGCCTTCAAGGTTATCGGTAACGACCTTACCGTGACCTTCGCAAGTGAGGCTGCACAGCTCGAATTGAATGTTATGGAGCCCATCATCGTTCACTCGATGTTTGAGAATGTGGATATGCTCATCAACGCTATGAACACCCTCAGGGAGAAGTGTGTGGATGGCATCACTGCCAATGTGGAGATTTGCAAACGCCTCGTTTACAACTCCATCGGCTTGGTTACTGCCCTCAACCCCTACATCGGCTACGAGACCTCCACTTCGCTTGCCAAGGAGGCTCTCGAAACCGGCAAGGGTATCTATGAGCTCGTTTTGGAGCGCAACCTTATGAGCCGTGAGGAGTTGGACAACCTTCTCAAACCCGAGAATATGGTTCAGCCCCGCAAATTCCCCAAACAGTAGCAAAATTCCCCGTTGGGCATCGTAACACTCTACGAGAACTAACCATACCACAAACGCCCCGAAGTTCAACACTTTGGGGCGTTTTGTATTCCACACACCAACCCTTTTTGACACACTTGAATGGCGGAGCACTTCGTGGCACACAATGGGATGTAAGCAAGTTTGGCGCTACCTTCGCAGACCTTTTTATAATATATGGTATCAGAAAAGAGAGAAAACAAGGTTAGTAAACAAATACAAACAACAAAATGGTAAAAGAGAATCTTATCAGGATGTATGAGGCGAGCTTCCGTGCCAATGCAGAGCTTCCTGCCCTTACAGACTACTTCAAAAAGAGCACACTCACCTATTTTCAGGTTGCCGAGAAGGTTGCAAAATACCACCTCGCTTTTGAGAAATATGGCATCTTAGCTGGCGAGAAAGTTGCCCTCATCGGTCGCAACACTCCTATGTGGGTTACCGCCTACGCTTCGACCATCACATACGGCGCTGTAATCGTGCCCATCCTCCAAGACTTCAACCCCATCGATGTTGTCAACATCGTAAATCACTCCGACTCTCGCATCTTGCTCCTGAGCCGTGATGTGTGGGAGAAATTGGAGGTTGAGAAGTTCGAGAAATTGGAGGCAATTGTGGACTACGAGAGCCTCGAAACTATTTGGGAGCGTGAGGAGAACACCTTTGCACCCATTATGAACAACATCGACACTCTCTTTGCGGAGCGTTACCCCGAGGGCTTCAAGGTGGAGGATATCTGCTACCCCGAAGTTGCCAACGACAAGGTCTGCATCATCTCCTACACCTCGGGTACCACCGGTTTCTCGAAGGGTGTGATGCTCACCGTAAACAATGTAACCTCCAATGTGGTCTTTGCTATCGAGTATAAGTTCCACTACCGTGGCTCACGAGTTCTCGGCATCTTGCCCTTGGCTCACGCTTTCGGTTGTGCATTTGATATGCTCACTCCCCTTGCAACAGGCTCGCACATCACACTTTTGGGTAAGCTCCCCGCAGCACCCATCCTGCTCAAAGCGCTCAAAGATGTCAAACCCGACCTGCTCCTTACCGTACCCCTCTTGATTGAGAAGATTGTGAAAGGTAAGGTTATGCCCACCTTGCAGAAACAGCCCGTCAAGACCCTCACAAAGATTCCTCTGCTCAACAAGGTTATCTTCAAGAAGGTGCGCACCCAACTGATGGATGCCTTTGGTGGCGCTCTCACGGAGCTCATTATGGGTGGTGCAGCGCTCAATAGCGATGTTGAGAAGTTGCTCAAAAAGATTGAGTTGCCCTTCACTGTTGGTTATGGTATGACCGAGTGCGCACCCCTCATCTGCTATGCACACCACACCACCTACAAGTCGCTTTCGTGCGGTAGGCTCGTACCTGGTATGGAGATGAAAATCGACTCGAAAGACCCCAACAATATCCCCGGCGAGATTTGCGTGCGTGGCGACAATGTAACCTGTGGTTACTACAAAAATCAGGAGGCTACCGATGCAACCTTCGACGAGGAGGGCTGGTTCCACACTGGCGATATGGGTATTCTCGATAAGGAGGGTAACTGCTTCATCCGTGGACGCTGCAAGACTATGCTCCTCTCCAACAACGGTCAGAACATCTACCCCGAGGAGATTGAGGCTAAGCTCAACAACTTGGAGGCAGTCGTAGAGTCACTCATCGTAGAGGAGGAGGGCAAACTCGTAGCACTCGTAGTGCCCAACTATGAGATGGCACAGAAGGAGGGTTGGAGCACAACCCAACTCAAAGAGTTGATGAACGAAAACCTCAAAAAACTCAACACACTTGTTGCGCCCTATGAGAGGGTTTCCGCCATCAAGATGTGCGCCGCAGAGTTCGAGAAGACTCCCAAGCGCAGCATCCGTCGCAACCTCTATCCTAAGGCAGCAAAGATTGTTTCGTAGGAAAGGCGTGCAGCAGCCGCATCAGGCAGACAAGCGAGCGTGTAGGCTGGCACAGCAATAATCATTTCGGAGAGAGCCCCGCAAATCAGGTCGAGGGTTCTCTCCTCTTTTTGTAGCGTGGGCAAAGTAGATGGGAGCAGAGCGCTGAAAGCACCTATGCGTCCCAACTTCTGAATTCTATTTTCGGGAGCTTGCGACAGACGCAGGAAGCCCGCAATGGGTGTGCTCTCGGCACGATAGACCGCACCCTTTCCACTCCACGGCGAGCCAAAGACCCTTACCTCGCCATCAGCCATAACCCTCACAACTGGTCCATCGTCATTGAGCCTCTCGGTGCCATCGATATTTTCGAGCCAGAGGCGTGTGTGGGTACTCTTACCCGTGCCACTCTCGCCCAAGCACATAACACTCCTACCCTCCTTCACGATAACCGACGAGTGGATAAGGAGCGTCTTATGGGGCAGGGTCGCAAAGGAGTAGGCAAAGCACAATGCGTGGTCGAACATCACACTATTGGGCGCCTTACCCTCGCCAAAGAGGTTTGCCCTATACTCCGCAACCTCGCCCTCCTCAGCAAAGGGGCAGACAATGGTCATCTCCCCCACAGAGCGTATCGTAAGGCGGTACTCCTCGGGGTAGATAGCAAGCGTACAGTCGCCCGCCTGCAAATCGTAATCGAAGCGTTGCAGAGGCTCATCGGTGCGCACCTCTACATCTGCATCAAGCACCACACGGAAGAGTGGCTCGCCCTCCTCGGTAGTCACAAAGGGGCGGAAATTATGTGGGCAAGGCACTGGGCGACACATAGCACCCATTGCCAACTCGAAGATATGGTCTGCAACCGAAAAGCGACGCAT
>JAGCJH010000056.1 GCA_017648105.1 Tidjanibacter sp. | reverse complement strand
CTTATTGACAACCAGCAGGTCGTCGTCCTCGTATGCGATTTCAATGGGGATATCCTGTGGCACGAGAGTGGTGTCACGCTTGGGGTAGGGCATAACTACCGATATGCGCTCCAAAGGTTTCACCTTGTAGCTCGACTTCACAGCCTTGCCATTCACGAGGATGTTGCCACAATCGGCAGCTGCCTGTATGCGACTGCGTGAGCACGCCTCCATATGTGTCGCCAAATAGCGGTCTATACGCATCAGCGACTGCCCCTTATCTACGACGATGGCAAAGTGCTCATAGAGTTCCTCGCCCTCCTCGCCCTCGGCGAGTGCGTCATCCAACTCTTCGGGCTCTGTGAGTCTGTCAAATTCTCGTGATTTCATTCTCTTCTACTCTTCGCTCTTTACTACGACTTCTTCTTCGGTTGGGCTGCTGATGGTCTTGTCCTCGGTGCTGAGTATTACGGAGATTTTGCGACCTTGTCGTACCTCCTCTTCTGGCTCGGGCGATTGGATGAAGACCTTTGCGGAGTTCTGTCCCGCCATATCAAGCACTGCATCAAACTCCACTGTTCCGAGGTTCAGACCCAAATCCCAAAGAGTGCTCTTGACCTCTCGGAGGGTCATACCTGTAAGGTCGGGTACGCTGATGCGCTCCGAGCGATTGCCACCCACGACGAGTGTGATTTTCGAGCCGAGAGGCGCCATAATGGTTGTGTCGGGGGTTATCTCCACGCCGTGCAGATTTTGTGAGAGCACATAGTTGCTCGCCAAGTCCTCGACATATTCGAGGTGGTCGATTTCGAGTCCTGCGGTCAGTAGGTTGCTCTTTGCCTGACGGAGCGAATAGCCCGCAACGAAGGGCACCTCCACCGACCTCTGGCGTGAGGCGTTGATTGTGACATAGATTTTCCTACCACTCTTGACCTTATCCTTACCTGCCGAGGGGCGCTGTTCGAGTACCACACCGCCCGGATAGAGGGGTACATAGAGCGAGTCATTCACGACAATCTCCAAGCGACCTTTTTGTGCTACGAGGTGTGCCTCCTCGATGTGTTCACCGATGAAGTTGGGCACATCCTTATTCTGTCCGTGACGAGTGAAGATGCTGAGAGTGATGTTGGTCACAAAGAGTGCGATAATGAGCAGGCTCACAGCCAGTACGCAGTTGCGAAAGAGTGAGCCTACGACGCTACGCTCCTTGTTCGTTTCCGCCTTTTTGTTCCTCTGGGAACTCTTCTTTGGGGTAGGTTTTGTTGCCATATTGTTTCTGTGCATTAACTTCTTATTTCTCACATTTGTTGGGTTATTTATCATTCTCGGAGATGAGCTTCGTGAGCCTCTCTCGGGCACGATGAATCTGCGTCTTGACCGTACCGATGGGGAGTCCCACCTGTGCGGCAATCTCCTCGTAGGACATCTCACGCACAAATCGCAACTCTGCCATTTGTCGGTATTTCTCGGGCAGGGAGTCCATACAGCGGGCAATCTGCACGCTGTGCTGCTCGTTTATGATTCGGCTGTCGGGCTCCTCGTCGGCAGTGGGGGCGACCGATGGCGAGGTTATGGAGTCGATAGAGAGGTTGTCCCTGCGACGACGCACATAGTCGATGAATGTGTTGCGTGCGATGGTGTATATCCACTGCCCGAAGGTGTATCGTGGGTCATACTTAGCCAGGTTGAGATAGACCTTTACGAATGTCTCCTGCACCAAGTCACTGGCATCCTCCGTGTTGCCCATCGTGCGACTTATGCAGAGTGCATAAATCTCCTCACGGTAGCGCTTGAAGAGGGTTTCAAAAGCCACTGAGTCGCCATCGAGCGCCAGCATTACGAGCTGCGCATCGGAGAGAATTATGTATTTTTCTATCTCCATTTATACTTAGGCACAAATTTTCTCCACACCGAGAGTACAGCCTCGACTGTGGGTGCTATGAGGTCGTGGAGCCAAAAGGCGGTCATAAAACCCCTCTCGGAGAGTCGTCGTGCGGTGCGCTTAGCCTGCCACCACGCAATCACAAAACGGACTACGAGCACTCCGCCTGCCACGATTTTGGCATAGGGTGGCAAAAAGATTGCCACAAGGAGCGCCGAGAGGAAGAAAAGCGCACGAGATGTGAGCTCCATACCTCTTGCCCACTTAGCCCTTGTGGGATAGAAGCGGAAGGGGTAGGAGAGCCTAAGCCTACGAGGCATCCACCAGTCGAGCCCACCCCACATCCTTTGGTCGAGTGTCGCCGAGCCGCCCATAATGGCGATGGTGTTCTCCTTGCGTGCGATGGTCTGGATGAAGAGGTCATCTTCGCCCATATTGAGATTTAGGTGGTTGAAACCACGAGCGCCAAAATAAATCTTCTTCGTGAAGCCGATGTTGGAGAGCATACCACGGTAGGGGTGCGACCCAACAGCCGCCGAGAGCCAACGGGTGGCGAGTGCCATATTTGCACACCTTATGAGCCTACTCCACGCCCCTTTGCGGTGGGAGAGTGCCGAGTAGCCGAGCACCACCTCGTGTTCTACAAAGCCACGAGCCATAATCTCCGCCCACCTGTCCGTGCGAGGCGAACAGTCGGGGAGCGTGAAGAGCAGATTTTCGTAGCGTGCCGCCTTGATGCCCACATTGAGTGCCATCTTGGTCGAAATGGGGAAGAGTGGGTCGGCTGCAAGTCGTGTGGTTGTGAGCTTGTCGCCCCACTGAATACGCATCATTGAGAGCTGGTCTGTAACCTCTGCGTCGCCCGTAACATTCACAACCACAACTTCATATTTCTCGTGCCTCTGCCCGAGGAAGAGTGGAAGTCGCTCGTTGAGGAATGAATGGTCTGCCTCATATAGAGGAATGATTACCGACACGCCCAACTCTTTTGCCTGGTCGTTGGGTGTGGGGTTACGATGACGACTGATTTTGCCATATACAAAGATGTGGTAACACATCTGCACCACAAACATCACAAGGAGCAGAGAGAGCAAAACGATGCTCACAATCTCCCATTCCTCTATCAAAAAGCCTCTCAAAAAGCCAACTCTTTCCATCAATCTATAAATAATAAGGTACAAAGTTACTCATTTTTTTGGAAAAACATTACCTTTGCGCCACTATGAAATTTACATTGCAACACAACGACCCACAAAGTAATGCCCGAGCAGGTCTTATTGAGACTGCTCACGGCAATATCGAAACACCCATATTTATGCCCGTAGGTACGGCTGCTTCCGTCAAGGGTATCTTCCACCGTGACCTCCGTGAGGATGTGAAGGCACAGATTATCCTTGCCAACACCTATCACCTCTACCTCCGCCCGGGTATGGAGATTATTGAGAAGGCTGGTGGTGTGCATCGTTTTAGCACTTGGGATCGCCCAATGCTGACCGATAGTGGTGGTTTTCAGGTGTTTTCACTTGCTGCGAGGCGTAAGATTACCGAGGAGGGCGTGAGATTTAGTAGCCACATCGACGGCTCGAAACACATCTTCACACCCGAGAGCGTCATCGACACCGAGCGTACCATTGGTGCCGATATTATGATGGCTTTCGATGAGTGCCCCGACGGCAATAGCGACTACCGCTATGCTGCACGCTCGCTCGAAATGACCCAGCGCTGGCTCGATAGGTGTTTTAATCAATATGAGCGTACGGCTCCTAAATATGGTTATCATCAATCTCTTTTCCCCATTGTGCAGGGTTGCACCTACCCCGACCTGAGGGCTTCGGCAGCGGAGTTTGTGAAGCAGTATGACGCAGATGGTTATGCTATTGGTGGTTTGGCGGTTGGCGAACCTGCGCCCGTGATGTATGAGATGATTGAGGTTGTCAATGCCATTCTTCCCACCGACCGTCCTCGCTACCTTATGGGTGTGGGTACGCCCATCAATATCTTGGAGGCTATTGAGCGAGGGGTGGATATGTTCGACTGCGTGATGCCCACCCGCAATGGTCGCAATGGTATGCTCTTCACTTCGGAGGGTATCATCAATATCCGCAACGAGAAGTGGAAAGATGACTTTTCGCCCATCGACCCCAATGGTGCAAGTTTTGTGGATACGCTCTACTCCAAAGCCTACCTCCGCCACTTGGCAGTGTCGGGCGAGATGATGGCTGCACAGATATCATCGCTCCACAATGTGGCGTTCTACCTTTGGCTTGTTGGCGAGGCTCGCAAGCACATCATCGCAGGCGACTTCAAGGCGTGGAAAGATGTGATGGTGGTGAAGCTCTCCCGCCGACTCTAATAAACCTCTCTCACACCCTCTTGGGGGGCAGTTGGTTACGATGCGGTGGGTGGTTATTCTAACAAGAATATCGTTAAGTACCTTAAAGCCCTTAAAATCAATGACTCTATTGATAAAAAGTAAGCGAGCCGAAATTTCGGCTCGCTTGCTTTTTGACTACTCTTTGCCCACTAACCTTGCCATCTCTTCCTCGAAGCGCTTACGGAGTTCCTCGGGACGGGCGATGATTTGTCGGAGTTCTTCGAGTCTTTGGGCGTTGTCGGAGTGGGGGATGTGGAGTGTTAGGTAGCCCCCGTAGTCGTATTTTTCGTGGAGGTGCCCAATGAAACGCTCCCAATGCTCCTCTTGTGTCAGGTGGGGATAGTGCGAGAGTCCATACTGCACGGTGCGACGGATTACCACCTCGGGGACTATCTGACGGTCAGCCTCGGCAACAATGCAGCCGTAGAGTGTGCGTGGTGGGCGTGTGGCGGAGGCTCTGTGGTCCTCCACAGCCTCACGCATCGTTGCAATCTCCTCTGCCGAAAACCAACGCCTCAGCACCTCATCCTCCGCAAGCATACGCCCCGAGGAGAGATGATGATTCTCACGCCCCTCGGGAAGTCCGAGGTCGTGGTATGCGGCAATGGTATAGACCATATCGAGATTGAGCTCCTCGTAGTGAGCCGCAAGTGTCATCGAGCGCTCCACTACGCCCTCTATGTGGTCACGCCTATGTGCGGCATCGTAACTCTCATAGCGGGGCATAATCTCCGCCTCTATATATTCCCTAAGTTGCTTATTTCCCATTTATTTGCGACAGCGGTAATAGACACCCAGAGGCAATGACTTGCCTGCACGGTCTGTGAAGTAGAGTTCGCCAAACTGCTCCCACTTGGGGTTGGCGATAAGTTGATTGACGGCACTCTTTGCGAGCAGTGCCGAGAGTCCCATTGAGTAGAGGTTGAGCACCAAGAAACCGCCCTCTTGCAATAGTTCTGCACAGAGCGATAGCATTTCGGCAATGTTCTGTTCGAGCACCCACTTTTCGCCCTCGGGACCTCTGCCGTATGCTGGTGGGTCGAGAATGATGCCTTCATAGCGGTGACCACGCTTAACCTCACGGCGTGCAAATTTCAGCGCATCTTCGACCACCCAACGGATACCTTCGATGCGACTCTCCTCCATATTTTCCCTTGCCCACGAGATGCACTGCTTTACACTATCCACGTGGGTAACCTCTGCACCTGCCACCGCTGCGGCAAGCGACGCACCGCCCGTATAGGCGAACATATTGAGGACTTTGGGGCGCTGAATGCCACCCTTCTGCAAACCCTTGACGCTATCGAAGATGAAGTTCCAGTTTTCCGCCTGCTCGGGGAATACGCCCACGTGTTTGAAGGATGTAAGACCGAGTCGGAGGGTTATCTTTCTGTCGCCCACTCTCTGCGATATTCGCCACTGCTCTGGCTGGTGGGGCGAGAGCGACCAACGCCCACGCTCCTCGCTGCCACCCTCACGACGGAAGGAGGCGGTTGCCAACCTGCGCCACTCTTCCTCCGAGAGTGACTTTTGCCAGATGGCTTGTGGCTCGGGGCGACGAGTTATGTATTTGCCGAAGCGTTCGAGTTTCTCGAAGTCGCCGGAGTCTATGAGTTCGTAATCCTCCCACACGGGAGTGAGTAGTTCGGGAGTTTGCATATTGGGTTATTTTATGATGTACATTTTACACTCTTTGCAGTCAAATCGTAGGCGGTAACGCTCCGTACCGTGGGTGATGTAGAGGGGCTCTGCCCACTTGGAACCCTTTTTCAGACACTGCCCAACCTCACGACGGATGCAATAGGGGGTGCGCATTACCTCCACGCCCTCCAAGTCGGGCAGAGTGTCATAGCCCTCGTCTATGTGCTCTACGCCGTGCTCGGTGTAGAATTTGCGGGCGAGCGAATTGACCACATTGTGGTCGCCACGCAGGTGCTTGGTGTGATAGGGATGCGAAGGGTCTTCTGTTGCAATGTTCTTGGGTGGCTGGATAGCTTGCAGGGTTGCTTGTAGCTCCTCCAAGACCTCTCTGCGGAGAGAGTTGAGAGTACCCATAGGCACGAAGGGCACCTCGCCCCCAAAATCAATCTCCACCCTTTCTACCTCAAATACGGAGCCGCCACTCTTGGTGAGCGATGAACGCATCGAGGAGAGAGCTACCTCGGGTTTAGAGGCGGTGTCAAACGGTTGCTCTAAGCGTGCAGTGGCTGTGGTGCCACACTCATCGTAGGCGGTAAGTGTTATGCCCGAGAGGTCGCCCGTGAGCGAGAGTGTCACGGGCAGAGTGCGCCTTGTGCGTGTGGCGCTTATGGTGTCATAGAAACGCTTGTCGTAGTTGCGGAAAATCTGCACCCCCTGTGTGATGCCATCCATTCTGTTGGGGAAGATGCGCCCCGCATCGGAGGTGTTGATGTTTGTGCCAATCAGCTCGCCCCCTGCGATGAAACAGATACCATCGCCAGAGGAGAGTGTGGCTTGTCGTTCGAGCATAAACCAACCCCTACCCACCTTTGCAACCCTGCCAAGAGGCTCGCCCATTGCTTTGGGGGTGTCGAACGATGCGAGCGAGGGACGCTTACCTCGGAAGATGTAGTCGCCACCCGAGCGTGTGAAGGTCTTTGCGGGGGAGGGTGTGAAGTCGAGCGACACTTTGCCTCGTGAGGCTCTGCGGTAACCCGTGCGCTTTGCAATCTCTCGGTCGAGGAGCCCACTGTAATGGGCTGTGATGTTGCGCACATAAGCCTCATCTTTGAGCCTACCCTCAATCTTGAACGACACGGCACCCATATCAATGAGCTCGCCAATGTGGTCGGACAGGTCAAGATCTTTGACCGAGAGCAGATGCACTCCTTTGCGGAGAATTTTGCCATTTGCATCCGTCAGGTCATAGCGCTGACGGCAGGGCTGGCTACACTCGCCACGATTGCCACTGCGGTGCGAGAGCGAACGACTCATATAGCACCTGCCGCTTCCACATACGCAAATTGCTCCGTGCACAAAAACCTCAATTTCGGCATTTGTAGCCTTACAAATCTCCCTCATCTCCTCAGCAGTGAGTCCCCTTTCGAGCACAATGCGAGAGAAGCCTGCCTTGCCCAAAAACTCTACGCCCTCTGCTGTGGCGTTGTACATCTGTGTGGAGGAGTGGAGCTCTGTATCACGAAGTCCCATTCGGGTGTAGGCGAGGTCTTGCACGATGAGCGCATCGACACCCGCATCTATTGCCTGCTGTGCGATTTTGCGAGCCTCCTCCAACTCGTGCTCCCAGACGATGGTGTTCATTGTCATATAGAGCCTTGCGCCATATAGGTGGGCATACTCTGCCGCTGCGGCAATCTCTTCGATGGAGTTCGTAGCACCCGCCCTTGCGCCCAGTCGGGGACCACCCATATAGACCGCATCTGCACCGCTGTCGATGGCGGCACGAGCAGTTGCAAGGTCTTTGGCGGGAGCGAGGAGTTCGAGTGCTTTCATTGCGTTTGTGTGCTTAGTTTTTCACTTTGTAGCGGTTGTATGCGGCAGCGAGTTTTGTGTCATATTGGTTACTCTTGTAACCACTGCCGTTGTACCGAAGTGCAAAGTTACACCAATCTTTCGTTTTTAGGTACTTCCCGATACCTGTTTTTTCGAGAAATTGCATCGCAAGAGCCATTTGCTCCCTCTCGCTGTGCTCCATACGCTCCCTGAACTCCCCTGCTGAGCGACATCCGCAGGTCTTCCAGTGGAAACCCATAATCTGAAATAACCCCCAACTTGCCGACTCAATAGCCGCCTCGGGGCAGATTTTTGCAGCCCTTGCAAATCGCTCCCACTCGCCACTTCCGCCACGATAGTGAGCACGGGTCCAAGAGGGGTAGAGGATGTCGGGATTGTTGGGTGCGAGCTCTTCGGGGTCTATGCCTCGGGCTTTGAGCCTCTTCCAGAAGATGTGACCCTCGAAGAGTATGCGTGGCGCTCCGTCGGAGAGAAAGCCTCCTCGGGAGGAGCACTCGACCTCTACCACTGCCCTCAGCGTGGCTTCCTCCACACCGAGCCGTTCTGCCATTTCGGCAAAGTCTTCATCCGTGAGTCTGCGGGATGAAGGGTGCTCTTTGGGGTAGGCGTAGTTGCGCACCCTGAAACTTGTTCCGAGTATGCGCTTGCGGACGGTGCGCCCCACCTCACTCTCAATGATACCCGTCAGCACATCGGCAGCATCGTGCCAACGGTTAGTGCGAAATCGACGGTTGTAGCCCATAAGGTGTGCTGCCATATCGCCCCAGCGCTCCTTCCAATCTATCGGCATACGGATTGTGCGCAGAACGGTCGAGGCATTGGAGAGAATGCGTGACTCCTTGTTGGCGTTCTGATGAAACCACCCCACCGAACAACTCGGGGCGAGGCGCTGGATGTTGCGGGCAAAACCACGACCGCCATTGTTGCTCTCAATCAGCGCCTCCCGAGTGTCACAGCGAGAGAGCATCTGGGCAACCTCTGGCTCCGTAATCTCCATCTTCTCACGAGAATAGACCACATCTTCGACATAGATATTCCCATCCGTGCCCACCGAGTAGCAGACCGAGCAGAGGTAGTCATCGCCCGTATCTGCTGTGTCGGTGTAGTTGCCCTTTCTTACAACCTCATTGGGGTTTGGCAAGTGTGTATATGTCGAAAAATTGTCGCCATAGAGCAAGCCTGCTGCATCCGATGGGCGACCTTGATACATCGCCTCAAACTGCAACGCATCGAGCCTCTGCTTCTCCTTCAAGAGTTCCGCCGAGTGGCGTTCGCCCCAGAGTGGCTCGCCAACCTCTCGGGGGTCGAGCTCCGAGGGTGGTGTTGTTTTGAGCGCTTCGAGGTTGAGGTGGAGCCAGTCGCTCGGATTGAGGCTCTCGATTTGGCTCCACTCCTTGAACTCCACCACTCGCTCCTTCTGCTGTATGCGACCAATGAGGTCCTCTTTGTGCCAACGAGTGAAGACGATGAGCTCTCGGGAGTGGTTGTGCTCCCTCGTGCGGACTACTGATGTGTACCAATCCCAGCAGTTGTCCCTGATGGTCGGGGAGTTTGCCTCCATAGCGTCTTTGTAGAGGTCGTCAATGATGAAGACATCCACAGGGTTGCCGGTGAGCGAGCCCTCCCTACCGACAGCTACCAAATCGCCCGAGTGATTCACAATCTCCGTGAGTTCGGAGGTGCGCTGATAGGAGCCCGTGCGCCCCGATGGTTTGATGGTGGTGTCGGGGAAAAGGGTGCGGTAGGGGGGTGTGTCGATGATGCGCTGCACTCGCTTGTTGAACTTTTGGGCGAGCGAGGCACTGTATGAGGCAATGGCTATGTGTAGGTTGGGATTTTGCCCCAATAGGTAGGCTGGCAGAACCACCGACGAGCCGAGTGACTTGCCGTGCTGGGGTGGTACGGTAATCATTAAGCGTCGTATGCGTCCCTCTGCAAAGGCTTGAAGAGCAGCGTAGTAGCGAGAGTGGAAGGGTGTTGCTGTGAAGAATGGAAAAATCTGTTGTGTGAAGTCGAGTAGGTTCATAGGGTGGTGTTGTTCTGTTAATGTTCAAGTTTCTTCTCCAAGAGTTCTTTGAGCGAGAAGTCGTTGGGGAGTTCATTCCCCTCCGAGTCGTAGGTGGTCATCTCCCACCAGATGGGGGCAAGATGTGTGATAGGACGCTCTGGGTCGTGGCGGTCACGATAGATGATGAGTGTTGTTGTGAGCGTCGAGGTGAACTCATTGTGCTCGGTTGTGACCCTACCGTTGAAATAGTTGCTCTCGCCAATGGAGTCGAGAAGAGAGAGCCACACTTGGTCATAATGGTTGGCGTTGAAGGAAATTTCGGGCTGCTCAGAAGCACCGAACAATCTCTGTGGGGTTGCTTGACTGTTTTTCATAGGTCAGATGTTTGTTCAATTAAAATAAATTTCTTAACTTTGCACCACAAAGATATATTCAAATTTTGAACAAAAGATTCCAAAAAATTAAAATAAATTAACACCCTTTGATTATATGGCTGTGAATAAAGGAGAAAGAGTGAAACTTATTCGCAAAGATTTAGAAATGACTGGCGAAGAGTTGGCTGCGGTGCTCGGCATTGGTAAGAGTGCCCTCTCGATGATTGAGACTGGCAAGAGTGCTCTCTCGGAGAGGAATAAGAATATATTAGTTCAGGAATTGAATGTCAATCCCGACTGGCTCGACACGGGCAGGGGCGAGATGTTCAACTGCCCCAAGGAGGAGTGGCAGAAGTTCACACGACGCACCGACAACACCATACCACACCAGAGCGTACCTCTCTATAATATGGAGGGCACTGCGGGTCTTGTGCCCCTCTTCCTCGACCCCACGAAGGTGCAACCTGTGGACTACATCCACATCCCCAACCTGCCCAAGTGCGATGGTGCGATTTATGTAGTGGGCGATAGTATGTACCCCCTCTTGAAGAGTGGCGATATTGTTCTCTACAAGCAGATGAACGATTGGAGCAACATCTTCTGGGGCGATATGTATCTGCTCTCCATCGACCTCGAAGGCGAGGAGTATATCACCGTGAAGTATATCCAGAAGTCCGAGCGTCCAGGGTGCATTAAACTCGTGAGTCAAAACCCCCACCACGCCGATAAGGATATTGAAATTGAGCGCATTAGGGCATTGGCTTTTGTGAAGGCAAGCATCCGAATGAACTCTATTAGATAACAAACCTTAGAGCCATCAAAGCCCTTAGAGCCCTTGAATTAAAAATACTATGAAAAAACTATTGATAATCATCGTGGCGCTCTCGTGCTCCCTCCAATTGCACTCAGAAAATAATGAAGAGTGGGGTGCGAAGGCGTTGGAGCGCACCGTAAGCGCTTACGGTGTGAGTGAGCATCCCTCACTCACAACATCCACTATACGCCCGCTGACATTTTGGAACAACCGCACGGTGCAGGTTGGCTTGGGACTTGTGGGCAGTGGCATTGTGCTCTCGGCGGCAGATATGCAGACCCGAGCACTGCGTATGGACTACATCCCTAAGTTCCGCTATAAGTATGACGACTATCTGCAATTCTCCCCTGCGGTGGCGATGGTTGCAATGAAGGCTATGGGTGTGGAGAGTCGCTCCTCGTGGGAGCGTATGATTCTCTCGGATGGGCTCTCGATGGGTGTTATGCTCTCTACGGTCTATGCGGTGAAGTATGGTCTTGGTCGCCTCAGACCCGACGGCTCTACCCACAACTCCTTCCCTTCGGGTCATACGGCTATGGCGTTCACATCGGCAACTATGCTCCATAAGGAGTATGGACACCTGAGCCCCTGGGTGAGCATTGCGGGCTACTCGGTGGCGACCATTACGGGTATCTCCCGTGCGCTCAATAATCGCCACTGGCTGAGTGATATTGTTGTGGGTGCGGGTGTGGGTATCCTCTCCACCGAACTTGGCTATCTCATTGCAGATAAAATACTTGGTAATCGTGGTTTGCGACTTCCTGTGGAGGAGTGGGAGCCCGTGAGGGTAGGGCGCAACCCCTCATTTGTCGGCATCGGTATCGCCCACAATGCTCTCCTCTACGATAGGAACGAGTGGGCGAGAGTGACCCCTTCGGGCATTGGTTTCAGTATTGAGGGTGCTTGGTTTTGGAACCCCTATATTGGTGTGGGTGCTACGGCAAAGGTGGGTCGCTACGCCAACCTTGTGGAGCGTGCGACACTTGGTGCCGATACGACTCCCGACCCCGAGCCACTCAATAATATGTCGCTCCTCGGAGGTCTTTATCTCAACCGCACACTCGACCGTGCCGAACGCCTCCACTTGGGCGCAAAGGCACTTGTGGGCGTTGGCTATAATCACCACCTTGCAACTACTATCACAAACCCCACAACTGGCGCACAAGTGGCTACCATAGAGTACGATACGAGCGAACATCTCTCCGCCTCTGTGGGTGTGTCGCTGCGCTGGATTGTGGCGGACAACTTGGGCGTGAGAGCCTATGCCGACTACAACTATATCCGCACCGATTGGGACTTCACGCCCACTTCGGAGGATGGCACAGCAACCCCCACCCGCCACTCCGCCTACCACCGCCCCCTAACCTTTGGTATTGCGGTGGATGCGATGTTGTGGTAGGGTTGATTTTTTTTTGTCGACCGTCGACCGACCTAAGGTTTATTTTTCTCCTCCCCTAACTTAGGGGAGGGTTTTTGTTTTATTTGGACGGTAGACGGTAGACGGTAGACGATTTTTCTACCGTTGGTCACTATTTTCTTGCTATTCATCACTTTTTTATGAAATTTTACTCTCTTTTTTGTGTAGTTTCAAGAAAAGATATATTTTTGCAGGATGTAAAGGATATATAAAAATAAGTAACCCTTGCAAAAAACGAATAAAAAGACGAAAAACAATAAATTATTAACAACAAAAAACTAATTTTTTTAATCAAAATGAAGAAGATTTATACTTCTCCTGCAATCGAAATCGAGACCATCGAGGTAGAGCAGGGTATCGCAATCAGCAGTGGTGCGGATCTCTTTATGTTCGACGCTACTCTCTCTACTTTTGAAGAGGCTAATGATGGTGCGGTTATTTGGTAATCAACTCAAAGTTTAACAAAAGCAAAAAAGACAAAGACAATGAAAAAGATTTTTTACATTTTGGCTTCCGCTATTGTTGCTTTGGGCGCAGTAGCTTGTGATAATCAGGATTTCGACAACATCGCTCCCGAGGCAAATGGCGAGGGTCTTACCATCTCGGCAGTTGTTGACGAAACTAGGGTTGCTTTCGAAGGTATGACCGCAAAGTCGTGGGAGAAAGGCGACTTTGTTACTATCGGTGGCTATAAGTTTGACTATGTTCCTGATGAAAAGGTGTTTAGGTGTACTGCTGCTGGCGTAGAGGAACTCGTAGGTCAGACATTGGGTGCAACTGCAAACGAGCTCAAACCTGCAGATGGTATTAAAGGCTCGACCTTTGTATCGATCGAGGATAAGAAAATTGAGGATGGTGTTAGCTTTACCTTCAAGCTCAACTCGGCACTCTTGAAATACACCACTTCGGCAGCTGTAACCTTCAAAGGTGCTTCGGTTAATAGCAAAGATGTTACTGCAAAAACAGGTACAGATCTGTATGTTGCAGTAAATGCTGGCGCTGCTGATTTCTCCTACTGGGTTGATGGCATCCAGTGCAAGGTTCTTGATAAGAACTCGGGCATCACCTTCGAGGCTGGCAATATCTACAACCTCGGCGAACTTACCGAGCCCGTTGTTCTTGTTCCCAATGCAAACTGGAAAACCGCTGGTAACTTCGTTGCTTATTTCTGCAATGGTACAAGTCCTGCAAAAGCTGTGGATATGGTCGCTCAGGCTGATGGCACATATCTCGCATTGCTCCCCGTTGGCAACTTCAAGAATGTAATCTTCTGCCGTATGAACGACACTAAGGCTGCAAGTTTTGCTTGGGATAAGGTGTGGGATCAGACTGCTGACCTTAACATCCCTACCGCAGGTAGCGATCGATACTTCTGGTTGTGGAAAGAGTCTTGGAAAGACGGCTTCTGGAAAGCAAAGGACTGGAATTTCAACATCGGCACCTATCACGCATTGACTATTAGTAGTGATTGGGCTTCTGCTCAGGCAGATTATAGTGCTTGGACTTGGGGCAAAGCAGATGCTTGGGGTGTTATTAAAGAGACTTCTCCCAGAGGCGAGATTATCATTTTCGATATGAAAGGTAATAGTAATGTCATCTTCTTGCGTTCCAAACCAGGTAGCAAAAACACTTGGAACAACGAGTGGAATAGAATTCAGACAACTATCAATAATACAAATAGGAACTTTGTTGTTTCTGGTTGGAGCAGTGGCTCTTGGAAAAAATTGTAATCCTACTATTATAAATAAAACAATCGAGCCTCGGTCGCAATGACCGAGGCTCGATTGTTTTTGTGATTTGGCATTAGGGGCATTAGGGGCTTTAAGGGCTTTAAGGGCTCTAAGGACTTTAAAGGCATTAAAGTTAAAAAAGTTGGGGAAACATTTGGTGGAGAGAGCAATGATTGGTAAATTTGCAAAAACAGCAACCTATAAAGTTATGACTCAAACAAAAACATTCCTCCCACAAAAGGGTAACTATAAGGGGCTTATCGTTTACCAAAAGGCGGAGTGTATCTATGACATAACATACTATTTCACACACCATTTTCTCTCCGCAGGTGACCGCACGATAGACCAGATGGTGCAGGCTGCGAGGTCGGGTAAGCAGAATATCGCCGAGGGCTCTATGGCATCATCCACCTCCACAGAGATGGAAATAAAGCTCACAAATGTTGCCAAGGCGAGTTTGCAGGAGTTACTCGTGGATTACGAAGACTTCCTGCGAGTGCGAGGCTTGGAGCAGTGGGGCGAGAATGATGAGCGCCATATTCGTACCCGCAAGGTGTGCTCCGACCACAACAACTCGGAGTACTACCGCAAAATCCTACCCGAGCGCTCGGCAGAGACCATTGCCAATGTGGCGATAATCCTCATAAAGCAGAACGACTACCTACTCTTTCGCCTCATAGAAAGGCTCAAAGAAGATTTTTTGCAGAATGGTGGCGTTCGTGAGGAGATGACTCGTGCAAGGCTCGCCATAAGAAATAAACAGAACTTTTAAGGGGGTTTTATTAGGGGCTTTAAGGACTTTAAGGGCTCTAAGGGCTCTAAGGGCTCTAAGGGCTCTAAGGGCATTAAGGGCATTAAGGGCATTAAAGGCTCTAAGGACCCTTTAATAAAAACGAGCCTCGGTCGCAATGACCGAGGCTCGATTCGTTATCTGCAAAGATACCTCATTAAGGAACAAGTGTAGTAACATTGTATGCAGTCCAACCTGTAATCTTAATCAATGAGTTATCACCAATTGTCACAGGACCAACCTCATTCCAAGTTGTGTTTGTGTTACTAGGATCAACCCTCTTAATATAGAACTGCTTGTGACCAGTTATATCCAAATAGTAGTAATCATTATTACCTTCCCACATTGCCCAAGTAAAGTTCTTGTTTGTTGCAGTCGCAGTACCGCCATAGCACCAAGCAACAAATTTCGCACTGGCGGATTTCCAATCATTATTAGGCATAAGGTAGAGATATTTCTTATTCAGCGTAGGAACAGTATTGCCAACCTTAACAACACTCCACGCACCATTTTTCTTGGAAACATAGATATTATAAGTACCTGCGGAAGCAATCTTAATATCATTATTTGCAAAAGCGTTCCAAGTACCCAACGAAATAGTTGCCGATGTTGCACCCATCATAACACCAGAAGATTTGATGACAAACTTAAAGGTGGTATTTGCAGGACATACGACATTTTTAGCCACATAATAGTCGCCCTCTGAGAACATACCACGAAGGTTTGTCCATTCATCCCACGAACCTTTGTAGCACAAGCCAACGGGAGCTTTCAGTTCGCCGAGGTTGTAGATATTGCCAGCCTCGAAGGTGATGCCCGAGTTCTTATCAAGAACTCGGCAGAGGGAACTGAGAGGGGTTTCAATTTTCAATTTTCCATTTTCAATTTTTTTCATTATCTTTGTAAAGTATTTTCGGCTTTTTGCGAAGCTATCTCGGCGATGGATGCCGAAGTCGCTGCTAATGAGGTGGTTGCGCAAGTTTAACTAAAATTGATTAAGAAAGTGGCAGGAGCAAAAATACTCTGTGTGTGTCAGGAGATTTTCCCCTATCTCCCCGAAAGCACCATCGCAACTACTTGTCGCACTCTCTCGCAGGCTATGCAGGAGAGGGGTTTTGAAATCCGTACATTTATGCCCCGTTTCGGTTGCATCAATGAGCGACGCAATCAACTTCACGAGGTTATCCGTCTGTCGGGTATGAACCTCATTATCAACGACAACGACCATCAGCTTATCATCAAGGTGGCTTCCATTCCCGCAGCCCGTGTGCAGATATACTTCATCGACAACGACGAGTATTTCGCACCTCGCAAGTCCACATTCTGCGATGCGGAGGGTGTGGAGTTCCCCGACAATGACCAGAGGGCTATCTTCTTCGCTCGTGGCGTGCTCGAAACAGTCAAAAAACTCCGTTGGAAGCCCGATGTGGTACATTGTCACTCGTGGTTCTCGGCAGCTGTGCCCCTCTACTTGCGCAACTGCTACACCGACGAGCCTCTCTTCTCCTCGGCAAAGGTTGTGTTTAGCATCTACGACGACACATTCACTGGCGTGTGGGGCGAGGCGTTCCGCAACACAATGCTCGGTGAGGGTGTGGAGGAAGAAAAACTCACAACTCACGGTGAACTTACATACGAAAACCTCGTAAAACTCGTTATTGACAATGCCGACGGCATCGTTGTTGAGGCTGAAAATCTCCCCGCAGGGGTGGAAGAGTATCTCGCAAAGAGTGGTAAGAAGGTGCTCAGACCCATCGCTGGCGATATCAACAACGAGGAAAAACTTACGCAGTACAAAGAATTCTATGATTCGATTCTCTAATAGGAACCCTCTCAGCGGTGTCGCAGCCTTGTTTGCTGTGGCACTCGTAACACTCTTTGCCTCGTGTACCGAGGTGGATGATAACCTTGGCGAGAGCATTGTGCCCCCCAATCAAAAATTTGAGGTGGGTTTTAGCTCGCTCGTAGAGGGTATCGATAGCTACCTTACATACACCGACTCAATCTCCACAGGCTCGCTCGACTATGCCTATTTCGGCAAGATGACCGACGAGTTATATGGTGGCGTTACGAGGTCTTCGGCACTCGTGCAGTTTGCCTATGCGCTCCACTCGGATACTATCCACTACGAAAATCGTGAGTCGATGCCCGACTCTATGGTGCTCGTGGCGGGTATGAAGACCGTGGGTGGTGACACACTCAAAGAGCAGACTTTCGATGTCTATCGCTTGCGCAAGTTGCTCGACAGGGAGAAGGCATACTACTCGGGCACGGACTATAAGGAGTTTTTGGACTCGGAACCTATGTTTACCTTCACATATAAGGGTAAGCCCAATGGCGCAACGGAGTTCGATACACTCTCGCTCAGGGTGCACAACAAACTCCTTGCGGAGGAGTTTATGAACGAGCTTTGGAACATCGACACGGCGCTTTACTCCAACGACACACTCTTCGTTAAGCAGTTCAACGGTCTGTGCATCACTCCTTCGGGAACTTCGCCTGAGGATGCTGCTATCTATGGTCTGAATCTCCAATGGGATAAGTCGGAAGGTCCTCGCACCTATCTGCTGTTGTATGGTCACGACTATGAGGCGGGTGGCGATCCTGCGCTTGTGGAGGATGAAATTTTGAGAGGCTTTGTGATATCCAATACTACTCAATATGTACCCCTGAGGGCTGTGACTGCCGTGGAGCACGACTATTCGGCAACCACTTTTGGTGCGAGCATCAATGTCAATATTCCTGCGAATGAGCCCCTCACAAATCCCGTAGAGGAGGGCTACATCGAGGGCTTTATGGGTGTGACTACCACCTTTGAGTTTGACGATAATTTTGTGGAGAGCTTGCGTGCGCTCCGCCCCGAGGGTAGAGATATCTTCATCAACCAAGCAACGATGTATGTCAATTTGGGCGAGAAGGAGTACACCTTCTATGATTATGCGCCCGCACGCATAGGCACATACGCATCCTACCAGACGATTACCGCTGTGCCCGACTACAACTACTACTATGAGGAGAACTACGATACGGAGCTCCTCTATGGTGGCTACCTCAATCGCACCTTTGGTCGCTATGAGATGAATTTGGCAATCTACTTGCAGAAGCTTCTTTCGGATACCGAAGGCGAAGTAACTCGCAGGATTACGCTTGGTATGGGAGCATATGAGTATATGGACTATGCCATCGTGAAACTCTCGGGAGAGGAAGATGGCGAGAAAAAAACTCCCATCGTGAAATTCGATATAACCTACACTCTCATTGGCAAGTAGGGGGTAAGAAGAACGATTGATTTGTGGGACACCGAAAAAAACGGTGTCCCTTTTCTTTGAAAAATGGGGTAAGTCGCTTATCTTTGTGCCCCATAAATATAGGTATGGCGCAGAATGTGTACCATACGATAGTCCCCTTGCTGGGTGAAAATAGTGATAATTGTCTGAAAATTAACTAATATGCAACAGAAAAATCTGGTAATCGTGGAGTCTCCTGCAAAGGCAAAGACCATCGAGAAGTTTTTGGGTAAGGAGTATAAGGTGTGCTCATCGTATGGTCACATCCGAGATATTGCCAAGAAGGGTATCGGCGTGGATGTCGAGAATGGCTTTATGCCTGCCTATGAAATCTCGCCCGAGAAGGCAAAGATGGTAACCGAACTCAAACGATTGGCGGCGGAGGCAGAGAGCGTCTGGCTCGCATCCGATGAGGACCGTGAGGGAGAGGCTATTGCTTGGCACTTGACAGAGGTTTTGGACTTGCCCATCGAGCAGACCAAACGAATTGTCTTCCACGAGATTACCAAGAATGCAATCCTCGAAGCTATCGCATCGCCCCGTAGGGTGGATATGAACCTTGTGAATGCACAGCAGGCACGCAGGGTTTTGGATAGGCTTGTGGGTTTTGAGCTCTCGCCCGTGCTGTGGAAGAAGGTTAAACCTGCTCTTTCGGCAGGTCGTGTGCAGAGTGTGGCTGTAAGGCTCATTGTGGAGCGTGAAAGGGAGATTATCGACTTCAAGGCTTCGCAGTTCTATCGCATCTCGGCGCGCTTTCTTAGTGCAGATGGTAAGGTTTTCAAGGCGGAGCTCGACCGTAAGTTCGATACTAAGGAGTCGGCTGTGGAGTTCCTCGGCTCGCTCGCAGGCGTAGATTTCAAGGTTGTTGGCGTGGAGTCCAAACCTGCCGAGAAGTATCCTGCACCCCCCTTCACAACCTCCACTTTGCAGCAGGAGGCTGGTAGGAAACTCTCGATGACCGTAGCACAGACTATGAGTGTGGCGCAGAAACTCTATGAGAGTGGTTTTATTACCTATATGCGTACCGACTCCGTAAACCTTTCGGTGCAGGCTATGGCTGCTGCCAAGGAGGAGATTTTGGCTATGTTTGGCGAGGAGTACCACTCGTGGAGGGCTTATAAGACCAAGAGTAAAGGCGCACAGGAGGCACACGAGGCAATCCGCCCCTCCTATCTCAATCGCCAGAGCATCGAGGGCACCCCTATGGAGAAGAAACTCTATGAGCTCATCTGGAAGCGCACGGTTGCTTCGCAGATGATGCCAGCACAAATAGACCGCACAATCGTAACTATTGAGGCGGGTGGTCACACCGAGCGCTTTGTGGCTACAGGTGAGCAGCTCCGTTTCGATGGTTTTATGAAGCTCTACTCGGAATCCACTGAGGACGAGAGCGAGAACGACAACTCGGTACTTCCCGTTGTTGCCGAGGGCGAGGTTGTGGCACTCAAAGATGCAACCGCTACCCAGAAGTTTACCCAGCAGCCCTATCGTTACAGCGAGGCTCTGCTTGTTAAACGCCTCGAAGAGCTCGGTATCGGTCGTCCTTCGACCTATGCACCCACCATCTCGACAATCATCCAGCGTGGATATGTTATCAAGCAGAATAAGGAGGGTGTGAAGCGCTCCTATGACCAGATTACCCTCTCGAAGGGCAAACTCACGGAGAAGGTTATGAGTGAGGTTGTCGGCAAGGAGAAGGGTAAACTCGCACCCACCGACATCGGTATGCTCGTGAATGACTATCTTGAAGGTCAGTTCCCCAAGATTCTCGACTACAACTTTACCGCAACCGTTGAGAAGGAGTTTGATGCTATTGCTGATGGTAAGGCTGTGTGGACAACGATGATTTCGGACTTCTATGGCGACTTCCACAAGACCGTTGAGGATGCGCTCGGTAGCCAAATTCGTCAGAACTCTTCGGTGCGCCAGTTGGGCATTGACCCCGTGAGTGGTCTGCCTGTGTCGGCACGCATCGGTCGATATGGTCCTATGGTGCAGATTGGTGGTGAGGATGGCGACAAGGCACGCTTTGCATCGCTCAAAAAAGACCAACTCATCGCAACCATCACCCTCGAAGAGGCACTCGCACTCTTTGCACTTCCCCGCACCCTCGGAGAGTATGAGGGCGAGGATGTGACCGTTGGTGTGGGTAAGTTTGGTCCCTATGTGCGCTATGGCAATAAGTTCGTATCACTTGCCAAGAGCGACGACCCCTACACCATCACTTTCGACCGTGCCGTAGAACTTATTGGTCAGAAGCAGGCACAGGATAAGGCATCCAAGACCCCCATTAAGACATTCGATGGCGAGCCCAATATTGTGATTATGACGGGTATCTATGGTCCCTATATCCACTCGGAGGGTAAGAACTACCGCATCCCCAAGACTAAGGATCCTCTGGCAATGACGGTGGAAGATTGTAGGGCTATCATCGGCAAAAAACGCATATAATCGGCGATTTCGTCGTTGCACTGCGATAAATCCCCTCCTCATTTACTTCTTGTAAACTGCGGAGGGGATTTTCTTGTGCGCCTTGAACTCGCTCGATTCTCTGCGTTTTTACCGCTACCTACCGATAAACTGCGGACTCCGCTTTCTTGTATGCCTTGCATCCATCTCGTTATATGCGTTTTTACCGCTACCTACCGGCAAACTGCGGAGGGGATTTTCTTGTGCGTCTTGAACTCGCTCGATTGTCTGCGTTTTTACCACTAACTACCGGCAATCTGCGGAGGGGTGGTTCGTTCTTTCTCTTGTTTAGTTCT
>JAGCJH010000055.1 GCA_017648105.1 Tidjanibacter sp. | reverse complement strand
TTGATGTTCCACAAACTGCGGAGTTGCTCCTTTATTTGGCACAAAAATCCCTCCACTCTATGAAATTTTCTGGGGGCAAACTGCGGACTCCGCTTTCTCGTATGCCTTGCATCCATCTCGTTCTCTGCGTTTTTCTTGTTGATGTTCCACAAACTGCGGAGTTGCTCCTTTATTTGGCACAAAAATCCCTCCACTCTATGAAATTTTCTGGGGGAGCAAACTGCGGACTTCGCTTTCTTGTATGCCTTGCATTCATCTCGTTCTCTGCGTTTTCCCGTCAACCGACTACCGTCAAATAGGAGGGAGTTTTGTTCTTCCTGTTGTTTATTTCTACTTTCCTAAGTTAGGGGAGCTGTCGCATAGCGACCGAGGGGTTTGCTCTCTTGGTTGTACATTAAAAAAGCGGTTGTCCAGTGTTGGACAACCGCTTCATAAATCTCAGATTCTCAACTCTTATTTCGAGTAAGCTGCATTAAGACCTGCAACAATCTCGGCAGTGATGTTGAGTGCGGGGTTGGCGTTGATGATAGGACCGCCAGTGGTAGTGCTCGAAAGTACAATGTCGTAGCGGAGGTCGGCATTGAGTTTTGCGACATACTCATAGACATTGTTCACGATCTGGTTATTCACAACCATCTCTTTCTCGCTCAGTTCGCCAGCAATCTTCTGTGCCTCCTGCTGGTGTTTGTTGATGCGCTCCTGAATTTTCACCTCCTCAGCCTGCAATTTCTGCATCTCTGCCTCGGCATTTGCACGGGTGATGAGCACTTTGTTTACCTTCTCTTGGAGGTCTGCAACCTTTTTTTGGAGTTTGTTGTAGTCCTTCTCGATGGCTGCCTCGTTAGCTTGGAGCTGTTTGGTAGCCTTTGCATACTCCTCCTGGAAAGCAGCGTTCTGCTCGGTTGCGAACTGATACTCTGCAACTACCTGATCGATGTAGAAATAGGCGATTTTACCAGTGGTGGTGGTTGCACCCTCTTCGGTGGTGTTTGCGGTGTTTGCGGTGTTGTTGCAAGCGGTCAAACCGAAAGCGAGCGCTGCAACAGCAATCAAAAGTTTTTTCATAATTTCTTAGTGTGTTATTTTTTTTATTTTGTGTTTTCGCTTTTACAAGTGGCAAATATATAAAATTTCTTACGAAAGGCGGATATTTTCCCCTCTTTTTATTAACTTTGTCGTGATAAAAACTTTTATTTTTTTTCGATAGAGAGTATGTTTGACTATCTGAGAGGTATTTTGGTAGAACTCACCCCCACCTATGCAGTCATTGAGTGTGCGGGCGTGGGCTATATTGTCACAATTTCGCTCCAAACCTACACAATGCTTGAAGGCAGGCAGGAGGCTATGGTCTATGTGCATCACATCGTGCGTGAGGATGCCGAGATGCTCTATGGTTTTGCCGAGCGCAGCGAGAGGGATATTTTCCGCTTGTTGATTGGTGTGTCGGGCGTGGGCGGTGGCACTGCGAGGGTTATACTCTCAACCTACACCCCTTCGGAGTTGGCAAACATCATCTCCTCCGAGAATGCTGTGCTCCTGAAAAATGTGAAGGGTTTGGGTATCAAGACCGCCCAGAAGATTATTGTGGAGATTAAGGATAAAGTGCTCGGCATTGGTGCAGGCACAAAGGAGAGCCAGAAGGATGTGCTTGGCAATATGAGTGCGGGCAACGAGGCATACGACGAGGCGTTGCAGGCGCTCGTGATGCTGGGCTTTGGTAAGGCAGCCTCGGAGAAGGTGCTCCGCAAGGTTATGAAGGAGAATCCTTCGGCAGAGGTTGAGAGCCTCATTCGCCTTGCGCTCAAACAGTTGTAGGAAATATAGATTGCGTAGAACGAATATGACAAAAAAGATTTTAGCCAAAAGTAAAGAGCTTTATGGGAGTGTCAAGAAGCGCATCACGCCCGCATTTTTGATTATGTTGGCGCTCTCACTCATATTTTGGTATAGTGGTAAGTTGCAATATACCTATACGACCTCCATACCCATTACGGTGTCGATTGAGGGCGAGAGGGTGCGTGCCACTTGTATGGTCGAGGGTACGGGTCACAACCTCCTTGCGGCACGCTACTTCAAGCGTCGTGTTGTGAAGTTGCAGCGCTTTGAGGTGGAGTTGTTGCCCGTGGATAGTGTGTCAAACACATACGAGATTACGCCCACTTCGTTGCAAAATGTTCTCTCGGTGCGCAACTCCAACCTGAAAATTTTGTCCGTAAGCAGGATGCCTTTCGTCGTTCTTGACGAGTGGTAGTCATCTTGCACACATTCCTTTTTGTTGGGGTATGAAGCGTGTTGCCATAACGGGAGGTATTGGAAGCGGTAAGAGCACGGTTTGCAAGGCTCTTTCGGCACTCTCGGGTGCCCCCATATACGACTCGGATAGAAGGGCAAAGGAGATTATGGACTCCGACCCAGAGGTGCGTGACAGGCTCATTGGACTCTTTGGCGAGAGTGTTTTTGAGGGTGGGGTGCTCAACCGCCCACTGATTGCTTCGCAGGTCTTTGGCAATGAGGCACTTCTCGCTCAACTCAACGCCATTGTCCACCCCCGAGTGGTCGCCGACTTCGAGCGCTGGGCGGAGAGTCAGGAGGGCGACTATGTAATT
>JAGCJH010000054.1 GCA_017648105.1 Tidjanibacter sp. | reverse complement strand
TATGCCGAGCGAGAGCATTTTAGAGCAGACACAGTCTGGTCAATTGAGGCAAATGCGAGTAAGCGAGGGCAGAAGGCGCTTGCGCATTATGCCGAGCGAGAGCATTTTAGAGCAGACGGAGTCTGGTCAATTGAGAATTACCTTTTTCCTTAATGCCCTTAATGCCCTTAATGTCCTTAAAGCCCTTAGCCCTTTATCCCCTTTGCTCACAAAAAAATCCCCCCGCAGTTTTCTTAGCATAACTGCGTGGGGAATTTTTTGTTAGCGTAACGAAGCAGTTGCTCGTTATATGCGTTTTTTAGAGGTTTGCCTCGATTTTCTTGCGAAGATCACCCTCCGAGCAAGCACCTACCTGCTTATCTACCATCTCGCCATTCTTAACGAACACAATGGTGGGGATGTTGCGAACAGAGAATTTTACGGGTACATCGTCGGACTCATCCACATTGCATTTGCCAATGTTTGCTTTGCCCTCAAACTCCTCTGCGAGTTTCTCAACGATAGGACCAATCATACGGCAAGGACCGCACCACTCTGCCCAGAAATCAATAACCAAAAGTTTGCTGTCTGCTGCCAACTCTGCATAGTTAGCATCGTTAATTACAAGTGCCATAGTTTTTAGTGTTTTTGTGTTAATGTATAGAATTTGTTGTTCAATAGTCTATTTTGCTGTGAGCGAGAAGAGTATCGCATTGTCGTTCAGGAAGTCGAGCAGTTGTTGTGTAACTGCCACTTTGAGCTTCTTGGGGTAGAGATTCACAGCCACACCCGAGGCAGCATCGCACACACGGAGCGTCAGTTTGGAACTACCCTTGCTCTTCTTGAACATCTTTGTCAGCGACTCTCGCATCTCGCTTGTCAGGTCGTCGAGGAAGAGGTTGATGGTTATCTCCTTGATGACATCATCGCCCACATCTTGTAGTTGATCCATCTTATTGATCTTCACCTCCAACTCTTCGGGGTTGTAAGGTCGGGGGCGCACGGAGCCTTTAACCATCAAGTAATAGCCCTTGAAGAGGTAGGGGCGGAACTGCTCGTAGTCCTTGCCGAAGAGGGCAAATTCGTGCTCGCCAGAGTAGTCCTCCAACTTAAACTTACCAAAAGGACGACCTGTGGAGGTCACAAGGTTTTGCACATTCGTAACCATACCACCTGCAATGAAATCCCTCTGTCCCACATCCGAGAGGTTGGAGAACTTCGTGAGGGGGGTGTTGCAGACATAGCGGATGATTACGGAGTATTCATCCAGCGGGTGGGAGGAGAGGTACATACCCGTAACTTCCTTCTCCCTATTGAGCGTCTCAATCCTCGACCACTCGGGCAGAGGTGGGAGCATAGGCTTTTGGAGCGACACATCCACCATACCACCAAAGAGGCTCTGCTGGGCGTTGTTCTTATCCTGCTGATACTTCGAGCCGTAGCGCATCACCTGCTCCAAGAAGGTCACATCGGACTCCTTCTGCACCACAAAGAGTTTGCTACGATGGAAGCCGAGAATCGAGTCGAAGGCTCCCGCAAGAGCCATACTCTCGATAGTCTTCTTATTGACCGTCGTGAGGTCTATGCGCTCGACAAAGTCATAGAGGTCTTTGTAGTCGCCACCACGCTCACGCTCGGCAACAAGCTCCTTCACTGCCGCCTCGCCTACGCCCTTAATGCCCGCCATACCGAAGCGGATGTTGCCCTCCCTATCTGCCGAGAAGGTGTGAATACTCTTGTTCACATCGGGACCGAGAACTTTGAGTTTCATCTTGCGAGCCTCATCCATAAAGTTGGTCAACTTATCCATATTCGTGAGGTTACGGCTCAGCAGTGCTGCCATAAACTCTGCGGGATAGTGGGCTTTCAGGTATGCTGTCTGGTATGCCACATAGGCATAGCAGGTTGCGTGCGACTTATTGAACGCATAGGATGCAAACGCCTCCCATTCGCCCCAAATCTTTTCAAGCGTGGGAACATCGTGACCCTTCGCAGCGGCTCCGTTGATGAACTTGGGTTTCATCTTATCGAGCACCTCTTTCTGCTTCTTACCCATCGCCTTTCGCAGGGTATCTGCCTCGCCACCCGTAAAGTCCGCCAAGAGCTGCGAGAGCAACATCACCTGCTCCTGATAGACCGTAATGCCATAGGTGTCGTAGAGGTACTTCTCCATCTCGGGGAAGTCGTAGGTAATCTCCTCCTTACCCTGCTTACGAGCAATGAAGTTGGGAATCTTCTCCATAGGACCCGGGCGATAGAGTGCATTCATCGCAATGAGGTCCTCAAAGCGAGAAGGTTTGAGCGCCCTGAGGTGCTTTTTCATACCCGGGGACTCAAACTGGAAAACACCAGTAGTATCGCCGTGCGAGAAGAGTGCGTAGGTTTTCTTATCCGTGAGGGGTATGGCATCTATGTCTATCTCCTTACCCGTCGTGCGTTTCACATTATCGAGGGCATCCTTAATGATGGAGAGGGTTTTCAGACCCAAGAAGTCCATCTTGATAAGTCCGACGCTCTCCACAAACTTACCCTCAAACTGCACCACATTCAAATCGGCATCCTTCGCCGTAGCGATGGGGGCATACTTTTCGAGATCGTCCTTACCGATAATCACACCGCAGGCGTGAACACCCGTCTGGCGCACCGAGCCCTCCAACTTCTCCGCATAGCGCAGGGTGTTTTGAATCAGAGGATTATCGCTATTGCGCTCCGCAGCAAACTCACTCTGTGTTTCATAGAGCCACTCAAAGGGGGTCTGCTTCTTGCCATTCTCAATCTTGTCGGGGATGAGTTTCGTGAGCCTATCGCTCTCGGGCAAGGGCAACTTCTGCACCCTCGCAACATCCTTGATAGCCATCTTGGGCGCCATAGTACCGAAGGTCACAATCTGCGCCACACGCTTACGACCATACTTCTCGATTACATAGTTGAGCACATCCGCCCTACCATCCTCATCGAAGTCCACATCCACATCGGGGAGGGAGATACGGTCGGGGTTGAGGAATCGCTCAAAAAGAAGGTCATATTTGATGGGGTCGATATTGGTAATCTTCAAACAGTATGCCACAACCGAGCCCGCAGCCGAACCACGACCAGGACCTACCGACACGCCCAACTCTCGGGCAGCACGGATGTAGTCCCACACAATGAGGAAGTAGCCGGGGAAGCCCATATTCTCAATAACTGAGAGCTCATAGGATATACGCTTCTCCAAGTTCTCATCGAGGGTCTTGCCATACCTCATATGTGCGCCCTCATAGACGAGATATGTGAGGTATTGGAACTGCTTGGCAACCGTCAGGCGCTCCATAATTTCGGGATGTGCCTCGGCATACTTATAGATGCTCTCGGCAGCCGATATTGCCTCCCTCTCTGCCTCATCTTTGGTCTTTTTGAGGACACTCTCTTTGAGTTTCGCCTCGTCAATAGCCAGACTCTCGGGCACCTCAAAGTTGGGCATCAAGGGGTCGTTGTTGAGGTTGAATTTCTCCACCTTCTCGGCAATCTCCACCGTTGTGGCGAGCGCCTCGGGGTACTCGGCAAAGAGTTCTGCCATCTCCTCGGGGCTCTTGAAATACTCCTCACCCGTATATCTCATTCGAGTGGGGTCGTCGAGATCCTTACCCGTATTAAGGCAGATAAGGTGGTCGTGCGCCATTGCATCGTCGGCACTCGTGAAGTGTACATCGTTTGTGCAGATATACTTCACGCCGTGTTTTTTTGCAAGCTCCACAAGCACTGGATTGACACTATCCTGCGCCTCAATAACATCGTGGGGACGGGTGGGGTCTTGGGGCTTGTGGCGTTGAAGTTCAATGTAGTAGTCCTCTCCAAAGACGCTCTTATACCACTCTATTCTCTTCTCCGCCTCGGCAATGTCACCCGCCAAAATCGCCTTGGGCACCTCGCCAGCAATACAAGCCGAACAGCAGATGATACCCTCGCTCAACTCCTTCAAAATCGTATGGTCGATACGGGGTTTGCCGTAGTAGGAGCCCTCCGTGAAGCCAATGGAGATGAGTTTTATGAGGTTGTGATAACCGACAGCATTCTTAGCAAGGAGGATAAGGTGGTATCTTCGCTCGGTCTCCTTACTCTTCTGATTGCGGTCGGCAACGATGTATGCCTCACAACCGATGATGGGTTTGATACCCGCCTTGGTAGCCGTATCGTAGAACTCCTTTGCACCATACATATTGCCGTGATCGGTCACAGCAACTGCATCCATACCAAACTCTTTGGCACGAGCAACTATCGAAGGAATCGAAGCCGCACCATCGAGAATGGAGTATTGTGTATGTACATGAAGGTGAACAAATTGAGCCATACCAAAAATTTTTAGGGGATATCTCTCGCAAAGATCTATGTTATTCTTGGGATTTTAATATCCCAAAGGGATTTTAATTCTAAATAATTTATCTTATATTCGACCAGCAGACGGGACTTGAAAGTCAAGACCCATTATCCCTAATGACCTTAAAGCCCTTAGAGCCCTTAGTGCCCCTAATGACCTTAAAGACCCAAACACCCTTAAAGCAATCAACAGCAAACTCACTCCTTTCCCATAGGAAGGCTCTCCACCACGCCTTGCAGGTGGCGGGTGTCGAGGTGGGTGTAGATTTCGGTGGTCATAATGTTTTCGTGTCCGAGCATCTCCTGCACCTGGCGGATGTCTGCCCCACCCTCCAAGAGGTGTGTGGCAAAGCTGTGGCGTAGGGTGTGGGGCGAGATATTTTTGTCGATACCCGCACTGCGAGCCGCACGCTCGACGATATTGAAGATAGTCATACGAGTGAGCGCCCTACCCGTCCGATAATTGATGAAAATCGTATCGCCCGAGGCGCTTGTGGCATACTGCGCACGACACTCCAAGTGAAGCCTTAGTTGGTGCAGAGCCTCGCCACTAATGGGAACCACTCGTTGCTTGCGCCCCTTACCCAAGACCCTCACAAAACCATCCTTCCAGAAGATGTCGCCAAGCCTCAGAGATGTGAGCTCCGACACCCTCAAACCGCACGAATAGAGCATCTCCAACACTGCCCTATCACGATGACCCGTAGGCAGGGAAAGGTCTATGGTTGAAATCATTGCATCTATCTCTTGGAGCGAAAGTGTATCGGGTAGTGAGCGTGGGCACTTGGGGTTGGGAATAAACTCCGTAGGGGGCGATTCGACAACCTCACAATCGACCTCATAGGCAAAGAAAGTGCGCAGTGCGGAGAGCATTCTCGCCTGCGTTGTCTCGGCAGTACGACGCTCATAAAGCTCCACCATAAACCCCTCAATGTGCTCCTTGGCGACCTTGCGGGGACTGACCTCGGGGAAGGTGGCGAGCAACCACTCGACAAAATCCGTGAGGTCGTGGATGTAGGCTATGACAGTATTGCCCGACAGACCTCTTTCGAGCCTCATCTGTCGCTCCCATCCTGCGAGCTCTTTTTCCCACTCTTTCTTTGCGTTACCCATATAAAAAATAGCTTTCGAGCGACTAAATTAGCAATTTCTTTTGTACTTTTGCGCCGCAAGACGATAATTTTGCAAAAGGACAATGAAAAGACAGACCGATTTTCTGGTGATTGGCAGTGGCGTTGCTGGTCTTTCGTTTGCGTTGAAAGCAGCAGAGAAAGGGCAAGTTACTATCGTTACGAAGGGCGAAATTAGGGAGTGCAACACAAACTACGCCCAAGGTGGAATATGCTGTGTAACCTACCCACCCGACACCTTCGAGAAGCACATCGAGGATACGCTCATCTGCGGTGCAGGTAAGTGTGACGAGAAGGCTGTGCGTATGGTTGTGGAGGGTGCGCCCGAGGGTATCCGTGACCTCATTCAGTGGGGCACACACTTCGACAAGACCCCCGACGGACACTACTCGCTCCACCGTGAGGGAGGGCACACCGAGCACCGAATACTCCACCACCGTGACCTCACAGGTGCAGAGATTGAGCGTGCGCTGATTACAGCCGTGAAGCGTCACCGCAATATCGACATTCTCGAACACCACTTCGCAGTGGATGTGCTCACACAGCACCATCTGGGCGAGGAGGTCAATCGTCATATGGACAACATCGAGTGCTATGGCGCCTATGTGATGGACACCAAGAGGGAGAAGATTATGACCATCTTGGCGAAAGTTACAGTCATCTGCACGGGTGGCGTCGGCAATCTCTACCACACCACAACAAACCCTGCGGTAGCAACTGGCGACGGCATAGCAATGGTGCATAGGGCAAAGGGTATCATCGAGAATATGGCATACATCCAGTTCCACCCCACAACCCTCTACAACCCCACCGAGCGCCCCGCATTCCTCATCACGGAGGCTATGAGGGGTTATGGCGCAATTCTCAAATTGCAGAACGGCAAGGAGTTTATGCACAAGTACCACCCTATGGGCTCACTCGCACCTCGTGATGTGGTGGCTCGTAGTATGGATCACGAAATGAAGATTACGGGTGCGGAGTACCTCTACCTCGATATACGCCACAAACCCGCCGAGGAGACAATCCGTGAGTTCCCCAATATCTACCAAAAATGCCTCACGCTCGGCATCGACATCACGAAGGATATGATTCCCGTGACCCCCGGTGCCCACTATTGCTGTGGTGGTGTGAAGGTCGATCTGAATGGCGAGAGTAGCATCCACCGCCTATATGCCCTCGGCGAGAGCGCCTGCACGGGTCTGCACGGTGCCAACCGACTCGCCTCCAACTCACTCATTGAGGCTGTGGTGTATGCTTCGGCAGCGGCTAAGCACTCCATCGAACGACTCGACAGCATACAGCACGAGGAGCGCATCCCCGACTGGAATGACGACGGAATGGTCGCCACCGAGGAGATGATTCTCATCACGCAGAACTATAAGGAGATGCAGCAGATTATGAGCTACTATGTAGGCATCGTGCGCTCCAACCTCCGACTCGAAAGGGCTCTGCGCAGAATGGAGATTATCTACCGAGAAACGGAGGAACTCTACCACAAGTCGAGGCTTAATGTGGGTCTGTGTGAGTTGCGCAACCTCATTGAGGTGGGCTACCTCATAATCAAGCAGGCAGCCGCAATGACCGAGAGCGTAGGTTTGCACTACACAGT
>JAGCJH010000053.1 GCA_017648105.1 Tidjanibacter sp. | reverse complement strand
TTCTGGAAGTATGCGCCATAGATGTTAGCAATCTGCTTGGTGTCAATATCGTAGCCTATGGAGGTGTCGTGGAGATTGTTGTGGCTGAACTCCGCACCTGCGGTCATCTCGGCAGGCATAAAGAGAAGTTCATCGAACTCGTGGATGTACTGCACACCCGACGATGCCATTAGGTCGTGGGTGCGACCGTAGGCGTTGGGGTCGTAGTCGGCACCGTAGTAACTGCTGCGCTGGGTATTCTGGAAAGCGCCATAGATGTTGATGCGGTCTGTGTGCTCGGGGTTCGACCAGTCAAAGGTTAGACTACCGCCATCAATTGTGTGGTCTGCCATTTCGCACACGGCAGCCTCGTGCTGTGGCTTGTCTAAGTTGTCGCCACCACGACGGTAGTCGCTGATGCGATGATACTGCGCAGTGATGCGTGAATATGGACCTGTGCGGAAATAGCTCCTCATACCGAGAGCCTCGGAACGGGTTGTGAGAATCTCTGTGAAGCCGTCGCCATCGTGATCATAACCGTCGCTATTGCGACTCTGTGCAAAGACGCTGAGCGCTGCACGACGGCTTGCCGACACGAGCGAGGCGTTGAGTGTTGTGGAGCTCTCCATAGCACCTGTAAGACCTATGGATGTGGTTGTGTGTGCCATTTCCGCCAGACTTGTCTTGGGCTCTTTTGTGATGACATTGATGGTGCCGCCAATGGCGCTCGAACCATAGAGTGCCGAGCCACCGCCACGCATAACCTCCACACGCTCAATCATATTGGCAGGAATTTGCTCCAAACCATAGACTCCCGTGAGCGAGGAAAATAGTGGGTGGGAATCGACCAATACTTGGGAGTATTTACCATCCAAACCATTGATGCGCACTTGGGGAAAACCGCAGTTCTGACAGGTGTTCTCGACCCTCACGCCGGGCTGGAAAGTCAGACCGCCCGCCAACGACTGCGATGCCACACGGTCGAACATCTCGGAGCCAATGACGCTCACGAGTGAGGGCGCCTCTTGTTTGAGTCGCTCGCTACGACTGCTGGTCACGACCACTTGGTCGAGCATCAGTGCCGCCTCTCTGATTGCAAAATTCACCTCGGTTGTTTCGCCACGGCTGACAGTCACGCTCTGAGATAGGCTCTCATAACCCATCGCCTCAACGACAATGGTGTAGGTGCCTGCACGGAGGTTGCGGAGCAGGAAGTGACCCGTAGCATCGGTCACAGTACCAGTGGGTGTGCCCTCCAAATATACGGACACATAGGAGAGGTGTGTGCCCGAGTCGGCATCCACCACGTGACCAAAGAGGTGCGCATCGGTGGGGGTTTGAGCTGGGGGTGTGAAAGTTGGGGGTTCCTCGGCTCTTGCCACCATACTGAGTGCGCAGAGGAGTGCAAATATGAATAATGATTTCTTCATTTAATTATTTTTTATTACCTGATTTTTTTCCGCTGCAAAAGTACGATATTACCCCAAGCCCTGCAATACCTAATTTTTGTGATTTTTTCGTCGGTTGATAAAAAAAGTGGCGCACCTCGAAAGGTACGCCACCTCTTTGTTTGAGTCATCAGCCTATTTCGCAGCGATGCAGTCGATCTCTACGAGTGCGCCTTTGGGAAGAGCAGCAACCTCATAGCAGATGCGTGCAGGTTTGTCACCAGTGAAGTATTCGGCATAAACAGCGTTCATTGCGCCAAAGTCGGAGATGTGTTGGAGCAGTACGGTGGTCTTTACTACATCGTTGAAGGTATAGCCAGCCTCACGGAGAATGGCACCAAGATTGTCGAGCGACTGACGGGTCTGTGCCTCAATACCCTCGGGCATTTCGCCAGTTGCGGGGATGAGGGGAAGCTGACCAGAAGCGTAGAGTGCGCCTCCTGCCTCGATAGCCTGCGAATATGGACCTACGGCTGCGGGAGCCTCGGGCGAGCAGATGATGCGTTTCATAGTTGTAATTCTTTTTGTTTAATGGTTAATTTGTTGCCACAAATTTATATCTTTGTACCGATAGAAACAAATTTTTTGCAAATAGACACAATATTTTTAGACCTATGAGAAAGATACAAATCGCCACTCTCGCACTCTTCTTTGTGCTTGTGACATCGTGCTGCCCTTGCCGTAAGGCGGTAAATAATACCCACTCTCCTCTGCTTGCTACCGAGTGGTCGCTTGTGCAGATGGACGGTAGGAATATTACGGAGTCCTTCGCTGAGGAGGGCTGCCCCCAGTTGATACTGGGCGAGGATGGTAACTTTGGAGGCTATGGAGGTTGTAACTCTATGGGCGGTGCATACACTTTGACCCCCAGTGAGAGCCCTGCGCAGAAGAATACTTCGGGGGTGGTTGCTTTTGCCAACATCTTCTCTACCAAGCGTATGTGCCCCAATGACAGACTCGAAATGGAGTTTTTCAAGACCCTCTCGGAGTGTGATAGCTATACTATCGAGGGTAGCAAACTCTTCCTCTTTAAGGACGGTGTTTTGATGCTTGTTTTTGAGGCAAAAACCAAATAATCACAGCCCCTGCCGATGACCACTTTCAGGATAACGATACTCGGTGCGGCAAGTGCCAAACCCTCTGCTTCTCGCCACCACACCTCACAGCTCGTCAATCATAGCGAGCAGTATTTTCTTGTGGATGCGGGCGAGGGTGTGCAGAGCCGTATGATGAAAGTGGGCGTAAATCCTATGAAGCTCTCGGCGGTCTTCATCTCTCATCTTCACGGCGACCATATCTTCGGACTCTTTCCGATGATTTCGAGCCTCGGGCTTATGGGACGCAAGTTGCCCCTGCATATCTATGCTCCCCGACCTTTCGACGAGATTTTGGCATACCATATTCGCTATTTCGACACCGCCCTGCCCTATGAAATCATCTGGCACGAGGTGCACACCACTGCCCACGAACTCCTCTACGAAAACAACTTATTGGAGGTGTGGAGCGTGCCCCTCAGACACCGTGTGCCTACTGCGGGCTTCCTTTTCAGGGAAAAACCTGCCGGTAAAAATGTGCGTAAGGAGGCGATTGAGGAGTATGGCTTGGGCATTGCGCAGATAACCGCAGCCAAGCGTGGCGAGGATGTTGTGCTCTCAGATGGGCGCACCATTACCAACGATATGCTTACCTATATCCCCTGGGAACCACGCAGTTACGCCTACCTGAGCGATACTAACTATTCGGGTAAGGCGGTTGCTCTTGTTAGGGGTGTGGATTTGCTCTACCACGAGGCGACTTATGCCGATAATATGCGTGCGGATGCAAAGGCGAGGGGGCACGCCACAACCCTCCAAGCGGCTCGTGCGGCTGTGGAGAGTGGCGCACAAAGGCTCATTATCGGTCACTTCTCCTCACGCTATAAAGACGAATCGGTGCTCGTTGAGGAGTGTCGCACGCTCTTCCCCGAGAGTTACATTGCCGAGGAGTACAAGAGCTTCGATATCCCAATGAAAAGACTACAACCCTAACGAAAAAAGAGGATGAAACGATACCTTATATTATATATAATAGCAACCCTCCTGACCGCTGCACCCCTCTGGGCACAGCAGAGCAAGTATGACAGTGTGCGCTACGACCAGATGAACGAGGCGGGAATCTGGAATGTGGGCATCTCAATAGAGCCTGTGGTGGGTATGAGTCACCCGAGGTTTGAGGGTGTGCCCAACCGAACAACGGGTATCTTTGGCTTTATGGTGGAGGGTGGATATTTCGTGATGGACAACCTTCGCCTCTCGCTCGCCCTCGGCTTTGTGAATAACGAGTGGGGCAACTTCTTCGCCGACCCTTTGGAGGCTATCTCCACGCAGGGGCACTTCAAGGTAAAACTTGGCGCACATATTCATCGTGGGCGCTGGGATGTGGGCGCAAGACTTCTGGTGGGAAATACAACCTACAAACTTTTTGCCCCAATGTCCATTGATGAGTGGGCTCCGAGGGAGGAACTTTTTAGGGACAAACGGACTCTCGTGGGTCTTTCTTATGATTTGGGATATATGGTGTCGCCATTCTTCAAGATAGGCGGCTACTTCGAGCCCTCGCTAACATCGGGTTGGGGGTATGCCTATGCAGTGGGTGCACGCCTTACTATCTACCTTCCATTTATAAATATGGTTGTCTGCAAGTAGCGGACAACCATATTTATTATCTACCAATCTATCTCTTCCTTGCCTTGTGAAAGGAGGTATCGGTTTGCCTTTGAGAAGTGACGACAGCCGAAGAAGCCGTTGTGAGCCGAGAGAGGGGAGGGGTGTGCACATTTGAGCACCAAGTTACTATCGGGATTGACAATCGCCCCCTTCTTTTGTGCGTATGCGCCCCAGAGCATATAGACAATTCCACTCTTGCGCTCCGAAAGTGTCCTTACGATTGCATCCGTGAAGACCTCCCAACCACGCCCTGCGTGACTTGCTGCCTCGTGTGCCCTGACGGTGAGGGTTGCATTGAGGAGCAACACACCTTGCTCTGCCCACCTATCCAGATTGCCACTCGCAGGTATGGGTTTGCCTAAATCGTCGGCAATCTCCTTGAAGATATTGCGGAGTGAGGGTGGAAACTTCACACCATCTGCCACCGAGAAGCACAAACCATTTGCCTGCCCCTCGCCGTGATAGGGGTCTTGACCGATGATTACAACCTTGACGCTCTCGGGTGGGCATTTGTCGAGCGCACGGAAGATGTTGCCCCCTGCGGGGAAGACCGTGTGGGTGGCATACTCGCTGCGCACAAAACGCACGAGTGCCTCAAAATAGGGCTTCTCAAATTCGGGTTGGAGTAGCTCCTTCCACGCCTCGTTCATTCTTACATTCATAAGGTGTGTATCTTTATTGCTGATTGTCGGAGAGGTAGCAGAGGATGTGGTCGCCCACGAAGTGGTAATGTACCACAGGTGTTGTGTGACCATAGAGCTCGGCAGTGATGGTCTGCTCGGCGGTGTCAAATCCCGTGATGACCATATCCTCAATGAAGTCTATGCCTGAGGTGTTGCCATACTTGTAGATTGCCTCCTCGGCACTCCACATTATCCCCTCAAAGTGGTTGCCCACCTGCGCCTCAAACAGCACTCTCTCTTCGTGGGAGATGTAGCGAGATGCGACCCTCGAAAAATTCCTGCCAAGCGCCTCTATATCCACGCCACAGCGTCCCTCGGAGAGCATCACTGCGACCCACTCGTCGGAGTGGGAGATACTCACAAAGCGCACATTGCCAACGGGGCTCACGAGTATGAGCGCACCTGCGGGGGCATAGCGTAGCTCGGCACTCTCGCCCAACTCCTCCCTGAGAATTACACGGCAAGTGCTCCACTGCGCCCTGCGTGCGGGGGCTGCGAGTGTTGCCAAGTGCTCTTTGTCCTCCTCGGTCAGTAGTGTCGAATACTCCGCCTCGGAATCTACTCGGGCGATGATGATTCTACCAAAGGGTATCTCTATTCGTTGTTGATTTTCCATTCTTGAAGTTGGGGGTGGGGTTGAATTACAATTTTTCAACTTTAATCTCCTCGGCATAGTGCCCTGTGACCTTCATAACCGAGAGCTTTATGCCGTGAATTACCATCTTGTCGCCTTTGCGGAGGAACTCCTTTTTGGCTTCGAGCATCAAGCCCGCAACCGTCTCAGCCTCGCCTCGGCAGTCGTCGAATGTTCCCTCGTGGAGTTCCAAAACCTCCTCCAAAAGTCCGATGTTGGCTTTGCCCTCAAAGAGATAGACGCCCTCCGAAAGTTCCTTGTATAGTACCTCCTCGGGTGCGTCGCTCTCATCGCTAATTTCGCCCACAATCTCCTCCAAGATGTCTTCGAGCGACACCAAACCGAGTGTCGAGCCATACTCATCCACGACGATTGCGATGTGCACCTTCTGAGTCTGGAACTCCTCCAAGAGCTCGTTGATTTTCTTGTGCTCTGGGGTGTAGAAGGCGGGGCGCAGGAGTTTGTTCCACTCGAAGGAACTCTCCTTGCCGATATGTCGCAACATATCCTTCACATAGAGCATACCGACAATGTGGTCGATACTGCCCTTATAGACGGGTATTCGGGAGTAGCCACTCTCAATGATTACTCGCCTAACCTCATCGAAGTTCTCCTCTTCGTCGATGGCGACAATCTCCATACGGGGGTGCATAATCTCCTCAACCTCCTTTGAGGCAAACTGCACGATGCCCGAGAGCATCTCTTTCTCCGTTTCGCTGGGGTTTTCTGTAATTTCGAGTGCATTTTCGAGCTCCTCCATCGAGATATTTTCGGGCTGAACTATGCCTCGATTTTGGATTGCGTCCGAGTACCTCACGAGTACAAATGAGAGGGGTTTGAGCAGTCGTGATGCAAACTCCAAGGGGAGTGCCACGAGGCGAGAGAAACCACTGGGGTTGTAACTCGCATAGACTTTGGGAATAATCTCGCCAAAGAGCAGAAGGATGAATGTCACCGCTACGGTCTTGATTGCAAACTCCCACGCTGTGCTGTGGAATACCACGAGGTTGTCTATCAGGTTGTTGCAGAGCGAGATTATGAGGATATTGACCAAATTGTTCAGTATGAGAATCGTAGCCAAGAGTTTGTCCTGATCGGAGAGCAGACGCATAATCGCATTATTCACGCTCGAAGGGTGCTTGCGTGCACTATCGAGCTGTGAGGGCGAAAGCGAGAAGAGAGCTGTCTCGGAGCCTGAGGCAAGAGCCGAACAGCACAATAGCACCACAATGGGCACAATGCTCCACACGAGCCCCCAATCAAAGGGTACGAAATTTACGATTGACATTAGGTGGGTTGTCTTCATCGTGGTCTAAAAGAGTGTTCGTTCTTCTGCCTGAGGGGTAGCATCTCCCGCAGAAATTGCCTCGGCGAGAGTCTCGCTCGACTGTGTGCGGGTTGCTTTGGTGCTGCCAATAAGTTGCAGACCCCTGCGGAAGTAGGCGGGCTGAATGAGCATATTGTCGATATCCTTGTATCTATCGGGAATATCCCACTTCACGGAACTGTCATCCTCCTCTTCGGGAATTCGGAGTTTATTGTTCTCCTCGATAGGGGTAAACTCCTTGCGTGCCATAGGTTCAAAGCCCGTAGCAATCACCGTAAGTTCAATCTCGTCATCGGTGAGTGTGCCCGAAGGACCTGCACCCCAGATGATGTCTGCCTCCATACCACCCGCCGAGAGGCTCGCCTTCGACTGAATGAGTGTCTGCACACGGGTTGCCTCTTCAAAAGTGAGCGAACGATCCTCGGCAAAAGAGAGGTTGAAGAGGATTTTCTTTGCGCCACGAATATCCTGTTGGTTCAGAAGGGGCGACGAGAGAGCCTCATCGACCGCCTTGTCGATTTTGTTTTCGCCAGTGGTGCGTGCCGAGCCCATCACAGCCAGACCTTTGTCCTTCATTGTTGTGCGGACATCTTCAAGGTCGACATTGATGAAGTCGGTGCGGGTAATCATCTCGGCAATGCCCTTCACGGCAGTTGCCAAAATATCATCTGCCTTGTGGAACGCCTCAATGACGGGGAGCGAACCGTGTATCTTCGAGATGTTGTCGTTGTGGATAACAACAATAGAGTCGGTGTTGGCTCTCAACTCCTCCAAACCTTTCTGTGCCTGACCCACACGGGTGGGACCCTCGGCACGGAAGGGGAGGGTTACGACACCAACAGTCAGCAGACCTTTGCTCTTTGCAGCCTTTGCGATGATTGGTGCAGCACCAGTACCCGTACCACCGCCCATACCAGCCGTGATAAAGATCATTCTCGCCTTGCTGTTTTCGAGCTCTATCATAATATCATCGAGCGATTCGAGTGCGAGGTTTTTGCCCTTGTCGGGGTCGTTACCTGCACCGTGACCACTACCGAGCTGTATTTTGTTCTCAATGGGGCTGTTTTGTAACGCCTGACGGTCGGTGTTGCAGACCACGAAGGTCACATCCTTGATACCGAGGTCGTACATATGATTGACGGCATTGCCACCAGCGCCACCCACACCCATAACCAAGATGTCGGTGCGACTCTTGGCAGGCGCCATAATCGAGCCCAGAAAACCGTTGTTTGCTATATTACTCATAACGCTTATCTCCTCTTTCTCTACCTAAAAAAACTACTGCATCTCATCATCTACAACATCACCAAAGATGACATCGGAGAGCCATTTGAAGAAGCCTCCTTTGGGTTTTGGACCTTCGACCTCGCCGCCGTTGCCCTTGTTGTTGCCTTTGCCCTTGTCTTTGATATGGATGTTGTTGTGTGTGGGAGGGTTGGGCACATCTACATCAGACTCCTCATCTTCCTCCTCTGCGTTGTTATCCACTACGGGGGCGGTGGGCATAATGCTACCCTCAGCGATACCCATAGCAAGAAGACCAATGGCAGTTGCCAACTCGGGTGCGGAGGTGCCCTCCATCGATTCTGCCGAGATATCGCCCTCGGCAGCACCGAGCCTTACATCATAACCAGTGCGCTCCTTGAAGAGGACTTCCACGCCTGCGAGTTTCGAGCCACCACCAGTGAGGATGATGCCACTGGGGAGTCGGTTGTGATAACCCGACGCACGGATTTCGCTATTGACAAACTCAATGATATCGAGCATTCTTGCCTCAATGATGGTTGCAAGGTCACGGTAGGTAATCTCCTTGTTTTTCTGGTGTGTCGAGCGAGGCTTGATGCTAATCGACAAGTTGAGTTTTTCGGCGGGGATGGTACTTGTTGTAGCGAAGCCATACCTCACCTTCAACTTCTCGATGAGGCTTACGGGGATACCCGTTGAGCGAATGTCGTTGTTGATAGCCGCCGAGCCTACGGGGATAGAGGCGATGTGCCTTACGATTTTGTTCTGGATGATGCACAGGTCGGTAGAGCCAGCACCGAGATCTACGACGATAACGCCCGACTCCTTCTCCTCCTCGGAGGCAGCAATCTCACCACTCGCCATAGCGCCAGCCACGAAGTGACACTTCTCCACACCAGCCCTTTGGAATGCCTTGCTAATGCGCTCCAATGCCACCTTACCTGCAAGCACAAAGCTGAATGTTGTTTCGAGCTTGTTGCCAAACCTACCGACGGGCGAGCCGATTGTTTCGTTGGCATCGACCTTGTAGTTCTGGGGAATTCGTGCGAGAATAACCTTGCTCTCGGGAGCCTGCACATTTGCCATATTCTCGTGCAATTTCCTCACATCGCTATCGGTAATCTCTCCATCGGTGCCACCAACATAGACGAAGCCCGAGTTGTTTGCCGAGACGATATGCCTGCCCGACACGCTCACCCACACCTCATCAATCTTCACACCCTGGTGAGTCTCTATCTCACCGACAGCCTCACGGATAGCGGAGGTAACGTGCTCAATGTTTGTCACCTCGCCACGAGTGAAACCATCCATAGGTTTGCTTACGGCATCCACCACGACAACCTCGCCATTGTGTGAGAGCCTACCGAGTGCGACAGTAACCTTGCTGCCGCCCAAATCTACCGAAATCAAGTGCTGTTTCATAGTCATCCTTGCCTTGCTTTATATCCTTACGCTACTTTGTTGTATCTCTATTTTTTCTGATTTTTCTTTGCTTTGGGCTGTGGTGCTTGCCAGAGAGCCTGACCCTCATACTCGACATTGAGCCTGCCGCCATTCATATCCACAACCTTAGCCTCTGCAAACTTCCTCCAACGCTCCACTTTCGCTTCCACCTCTTCGAGTCTGCCGAGGGCTACGACATATCCGCCCTCTCGTGGAACGACCTCCACTTTGGGCTCACAATATCCTTTTTGTGAGGATGTTGCTTGGGGTGTTGTGAGCACAATTTGCACCACCTTTCCCCTCAGCCACTCATCCTGCTCCGTAAAGGTTACAAAATTAGTGAGTTTCAGCAGAAAATTATAATTTTCTGGATGATTTTTTTTCGACCCATCATACCACTCCTTGGCAGCCCCCTCAAAACCCTTTGCAAAGGGCATCGAGGCACTACCCGTAACGATGGGAACATCCACCTTTGCGTGTCCCTGAACGGGCAGGACATAGAGCCCACGAGTGAGGTAGAAATCATACCCCTCATCGGTGCAGATTCTCACGATAGGCTTGCGCTGCGATACCTCCACAGAGAGTTTTCCCGAGTAGTCGATGTAGGTTATAGCCCTCTCCGTGAAACTATACTCCTCCACGGCACTATTGATGCGTGCCAAATCAACACTCTCCACGCTCATACCTATGGGGTTGAGTCCCTCGCTCTCGATAATTCCGAGCACAATCTCAGGCGTGATGAAGCCCATCTCGTCGGCATCCTTCACGATAACTTCCACACTCTCCACCGTGCGCTCGCTCTCCTTGCGACTACGGAGCAACCCCGCAGCCACGAAGAACGCCACAACCGCACACCAGAATATGGTCTTTCCCACTATGTTCCAGACTTTTTTGCTCATTTTTTTCGACTACTATCAATCGATTATCATCAACCGTCTAATTCTCAATACCTCTGCCACCTTCTCACACTCTCTGTCGATGTCGCCTGCGCCGAAGGTTACGACCACCTCTGTGGGCAACTCTGCTATGCGCTCGGCAAGTGCGCTCTTCTCGACAATCTCCGCAGGGGGTGTGATGTTTGCAAGGAGCATCTGGCTTGTCACGCCCTCAATGGGAAGTTCCCTTGCAGGGTAGATGGGGAGCAGGAGAACCCTGTCTGCCATCGAGAGAGCCTCACTAAACTCGTTCGCAAAGTCCCTCGTGCGGGTGTAGAGGTGGGGTTGGAACGCTACCGTGAGGTGTTTGTTGGGATACATACCTCGGATGGAGCGAATGGCTGCTGAGAGCTCTTCGGGGTGGTGGGCATAGTCGTCTATATAGACCACCTCGGGGGTGTTGATGTAGCATTCAAAGCGCCTCTTGACGCCCTCAAACTCCTCCAAAGCAACCTTCAATTTTGCCTCGTCGAACTCACCCCCCGCCCAGAGTGCCGCCACCGCAGCCACACTGTTTTCCACATTTATCTCGCCACCCACGCCGAGCCTGCAACCCGAAATTGTGCGGTCGGGGCATACGATATCGTAGCGGAAGGTGCCATCCCCAATGGGGGTCATATTCTCGGTGTGGAAGTCTGCCGAGGTGTTGCGTAAGTCGTAGGTGTAGGTCTTGATGCCCGAGTTGTTATGCTCAATCTCCAAGCCGTAGTGATGAATAAGCACGCCACCCTCCACTATGCGCTCCACAAACTGCCCAAAGGCACGACGGAGTTCTTCGTGTGTGCCGTAGATGTCGAGGTGATCGGCATCGGTACTTGTGATAACGGCAATGGTGGGGCTCAGGCGCAGGAACGAACGGTCGAACTCATCCGCTTCCACAGCCATCCTCTCGCCCCCTCCGAGCACAAGGTTGGTGCCTATATTACGGGAGATGCCTCCGAGGAAGGCGTTGCCACCCCCCGTTGCACGGAGCGTAATCCACGAGGTGAGCGTTGTGGTTGTTGTCTTACCGTGCGTACCTGCAATGGCTGTTGTCTTCTTGCCTGCTGTGAGGTGTCCGAGTGCCTCGGAGCGCTTGACCACCTCAAAGCCTCCCTCACGGAAGAAGTTGAGCTCCGAATGGTCGGCGGGGATTGCGGGGGTGTAGATTACGAGCGTCTGCTTGGGATCTCTCCACTCCTTGCCGATGAGCTCCACGCTATCCTCATAGTGAATCTCCGCACCCTCCTTTTCGAGCTCTGCTGTCAGAGGCGAGGGGGTGCGATCATAGCCCGCAACCTTGCGACCCTCATTCAAAAAGTAGCGTGCAATAGCACTCATACCAATTCCACCTATTCCTACAAAATATACATTCATTTTCTTCCTTTATTTCTATGTTTGTTTGTCGTTCGACTGCACCTCGTGGGCATCTCGGGTTCATTTCTCAATTGACCAGACTGTGTCTGCTCTAAAATGCTCTCGCTCGGCATAATGCGCAAGCGCCTTCTACCCTCGCTTACTCGCATTTGCCTCAATTCTCAATTCCCCCATCGCTATCTTCGCAACTCTCTTTGCCGAATCGTTGATGGCGAGTGTGCGGATATTTTGTGCGAGGGAGTCGAGATGTGCCTTGTCGGTAACCATCCTCTCCACAACCTCAAAGGCTTTTGCCACAGCCTCTGCATCGCTCACAATCTCTGCTGCGCCTTTTCTTACGAGAGCCATAGCGTTGTGTGTCTGATGATCCTCGGCAACATTGGGCGAGGGGATAAAGAGCGTAGGTTTGCCTACCAAGCAGAGCTCACTCACGGAGCAGGCGCCACTGCGTGACACCACAACCGTCGCAGCCTCATAGGCGTAGTCCATACGGTCGATGAAGGCACCACGCCAGATACCCTTCATATTGCGACCCTTGCAGAACTCAGCCATCTCCCTATCGTAGTATTTACCATTTTGCCAGATGACCTCCACCTTGCCCTCCTCAACGAGTCGGTCGAGGTGTGCCTTCATCATCTCATTCATTGTGCGTGAGCCGAGCGAGCCACCCACAATGAGTACCACAGGCTTCTCGCCACTGAGTCCAAAGTGTGCGAGGGCTGCCTCGTGATCCACCTTCCCACCGAAGCTACCACGCAGAGGGTTTCCCGTGAGTACAATCTTCTCCTTGGGGAAGAAGCGCTCCATACCCTCATACGCCACGCATATTTTGCGAGCCTTCTGTGCGAGGAGTTTATTTGTGACGCCCGCAAAGGAGTTTTGCTCCTGAATAATTGTGGGGATGCCCATTCTCTGTGCAGCCTTCAATACGGGGGCGCTTGCATAGCCACCAAAACCAATGGCGAGGTCGGCGCCAAACTCACGGAGTGTCTTGCGTGCCAACCACATACTTTTCACAACCTTGAAGGGCACTGCAAGGTTGCTGAGTGTCAGTCGTCGCTGCAAGCCTGCAATGGGGAGTCCCACGATGTTGTAACCCAGCGCAGGGACCTTTTCCATCTCCATTTTACCCTCCGCACCAACAAAGAGCACTTCAACACTCTCTCCAAGCTCCCTTATGAGTGCCTCGGCAGTCGCCACCGCAGGGTATATGTGCCCACCAGTGCCACCACCGCTTACTACTATTTTTATTTTTTTCATATCTATCTTGTCGTTTGAATCTATCTCACAGGCGCTTTTTTCGCTACCCTTTTTAACTCTCCTCCACCTTTGCACTCACGCCCATCAGCACACCGAGCATTGTGAGCGACAGCACGAGTGAGGTGCCTCCCTTGCTCACAATCGGCAGTTGCTGACCCGTCAGCGGGAAGAGTGACACGCTGACAAGCATATGCAGGAAGGCTTGTAATACGATGACCGTACCGATACCCAGCACCAATAGTCCCGGGAATGCCATACCGCACTTTTGGAAGATGACTATCGAGCGATAGAATATCACCAAAAAGATGAAAAGCATCACAAGACCTCCACCTAAGAGTCCAAACTCTTCGATGAGAAATGCGTATGCCATATCCTTATCTGCTTCTGCCAAATAGCGGTTGGTGCTCTGCCCTGCACCCTTACCCACAAGTCCGCCTGTGGCGATGGACATCTTGGCATAGAGCGTCTGGTCGTGCTCATTCTCGCCACGCTTGTAGTACTCCTTGCCGTCGCTACCCACACCCACCGACTTGTTGAGCACTATGGGGCTCCACGAGGATATGCGGCTCACAGCCGTGCCACTACGGCTACCCTCCTTGCCATAGATTGCCAGCGCAAGACCGCCGACCAACATACCGAGGAGGATGATTTTCCCCAAATCGTTCTTATTCACCCTGCTGAGAAACATCATTGCGAGCGACGAGGTTGCGATAATGAGCGTCGTGGAGTTGCTGAACTTGACGGTCAGGATGCAACAGAGCGCAATGGGACCCAAGATGGGGAGTGTCTGCTTATAGAGTATGTTGAGTTGCTTCTCCGAGTCCTCCTTCCAGTCGGAGATGCGGAATGAGGGGATGATACTCAGAGAGTCCATCTGTTTTTGGCGAGTGGAGAGTTGCTTTGCGAGGTTTATGATTATGGCGAACTTCAAGAACTCGAAAGGCTGGAAGTCGATGCCGAGAATTTTGAGCGAACGCTCGGCGCCACTGCCCTGATGGGCAAAAATCATAATAAGCGTGAGCGTGAGCGCCAAGAGCAGGAAGGGCACGGTCACAGCCTTGTAGAACTTGATGCTACACGACTGTGCAATGTAGAAACCTGTCATTCCGATGCAGATGAAGAGTATTTGTCGGATGAGCTCCTGACTTGCGCTGACAGACAAGTCGTAGGCGGTGGTCGAATAGACCACAAAGAGCGAGTAGATTAGTAGGATGACCAACGCCACCCACATAACCTTGTCGCCCGCAAAGATGCGCCCCATCAGGCTATTCTGTCCGCTATCCTTCGACCCAGCCATAATATCTTAATTTTGAGGTTTTAACTTTGAGTTTTGAATTTCCAGAACCTTCTCTTTGAAGAGCCTACCACGCTCCTCGTAGTTGCGGAATAAGTCGAAGCTCGCACACGCAGGCGAGAGCAACACTACATCGCCACTCTGCGCCACCTGACGGCACACCTCCACAGCCTCATCGAGTGAGTGGGTATTGTAAACGGGCACCACTCCCGAGAAGTTATCCACGAGCTTGGCATTGTTCACACCCATACAAACCAACGCCTTGACCTTCTTGCCCACAAAATCCATAATGGGCTCATAGTCGTTGCCCTTGTCCGTACCACCTGCAATCCACACCGTGGGGCGTTGCATACTTTCGAGGGCATACCACACCGAATCTACATTCGTAGCCTTCGAGTCGTTTATCCACTCCACGCCATCAATCTCACACACCCTCTCCAAGCGGTGCTCCACGCCCTCAAAGGAGTAGAGCGTCGAGAGTATCTGCTCGGGAGCCACACCCGCAGCAAGTGCCGCAAGCGACGCAGCCATAGCATTGTAGGCATTGTGCAGACCCTTGATGTGGAGTCGGCTAAGGTCAATGTCGAGGCTGCTTGTGCCCAAAGCCACCTTTGCAATACCATCCACAATGTTAGCCTTTGCGAAGGGGTGGCACGCAGCAATGGGGGAGTGCTTCTCCACCTCGGCTGTGAGCACCCTATCGTCACCCAAGTAGATGAAGTGGCTCTCGGGTGTTTGGTTTTGGAGAATGCGCATCTTGCTATCCACATAGTTCTGGAAGATGTAGCCATAGCGGTCGAGGTGGTCGGGCGTGATGTTCATAACAACACCAATATCTGCACGGAAGTCGTAGCATCCGTCGAGCTGGAAACTGCTGAGCTCCAATACATACCACTCCTTGTCGTTCTTCGCCACCGTCAGAGCATAGCTCTCACCGATGTTGCCACCCACGGCGACATCCAGTCCCGCATCGGCAAGGATGCGGTGTGTGAGGGTTGTGGTTGTGGTCTTACCATTGGAGCCAGTGATGCAGAGCGTGCGACCCTTGCTGAATGGGCGTGCAAACTCAATCTCGCTCACAATCTTCACACCCTGCTCCCTGAGCGCCACCACTACGGGTGCCTTCTCGGGGATGCCGGGGCTCTTGACTACGAGGTCGGCTGCGAGGATCCTCTCCATTGTGTGACCGCCCTCCTCGAACTCCACACCCTCCTGTGTGAGTAGTGTGCGATACTTATCCGAGAGTTTGCCTCCATCCGACAGGAAGGTGTCAAAGCCCATCTTCTTTGCCAATACTGCCGAGCCATAACCACTCTCTCCTCCTCCTAAAATTATAACTTTCATCATATTCTTATTTTTCTTATTTTTTGCACCTTTTTGTAAAAAGCTGCACCAAAAACTTTTGGCGAAAAACTTGCGTTTTTCTTCTCCACCCTTGCTCCGCCTTATTTCCTCCTCTTAGTTAGAGGGGGTGTCACGAAGTGACGGGGGCGCCTGTTTTTTTTGTCTAATGTCTTTTTTTTGCACCTTTTTGTAAAAAGCTGCACCAAAAACTTTTGGCGAAAAACTTATGTTTTTCTTCTCCGCCCTGCTCCGCCTAACTACTACCTAATTTTGAGCGTTGCCAGTGAGAAGGCAGCGAGCAGTATCTGGATAATCCAGAAGCGGATGACGATTTTGTTCTCTTTCATATCCTTCTTCTGGTAGTGATGGTGTAGGGGTGCCATACGGAAAAACCTTCTGCCCTCGCCATACTTCTTGCGGGTATGGCGGAAATAGAGAGTCTGAATCATCACGCTGAGAACCTCCACGAGATAGATGCCACAGAGTATGGGCAGCAGGAGTTCCTTGCGGATTGCCAGTGCAAAGACCGCCACGATACCACCGATGGCGAGTGAGCCAGTGTCACCCATAAAGACCTGTGCGGGGTGGCAGTTGTACCACAAAAAACCGATTAGCGCACCCACAAAGGCAGCACCGAAGACTGCCAATTCGCCACTTCCGGGGATGTACATTATGTTGAGATAGTCGGCATAGATGACGTGACCCGAGAGGTAGGCGAGGATGGAGAGCACGACCGCTACAATGGCGCTCACACCCGTATTAAGACCGTCTAAACCATCCGTGAGGTTGGAGCCATTGCTCACAGCCGTGATTACGAAGATTGCCACGAGGATGTAGAGCACCCAAGTGAGCGCATTGCCCGTCTTGCTGTCCGAGGGGATGAACCAGTGGTAGTCAAACTCGTTGTTCTTCACAAAGGGGATGGTCGTCTTGGTGCTCTTCTCGCCCACATAGTATTCCTCCACACGATTTTCTACGGAGCCGTCTTGTGCAACAATCTCCACAACTTCGGTGGTCTTGCTTGTGGTATTCTTATCGACAACCACCACCTGCTCCGAAAAGCACATAACCGAGCCTACGATGACACCCAAGCCCACCTGACCGACAATCTTGAACTTGCCTTTCAAGCCGTCTTTGTTTTTGCGAAAGACCTTGATGTAGTCGTCGGCAAAGCCGAGTGCTCCGAGCCAAATGGTGGAGATAATCATCAGCCACACATAGATGTTCGAGAGGTCGCCAAGCAGGAGTATGGGGATGAGTACCGAGAGAAGGATGATGATACCACCCATTGTGGGTGTTCCCTTCTTCTCCATCTGTCCCTCCAATCCGAGGTTTCGGATGTCCTCACCAATCTGCTTGCGACGCAATATGCCGATGAGTTTGTCGCCAAAAATCATCGCAATGAGCAGTGCCACGATAATCGCTCCCACCGAACGGAACGATAAATACTGAAACATACCCAAACCGGGGATGTCAAAATGTGTTTCCAGATACTTTACCAATGAGTAAATCATCTCTTTTCTTCTTATTATTTAGTTTGTTTAATTCTCAATTCTCTAAAAAGGTAATTCTCAATTCTCAATTGACCAGACTGTGTCTGCTCTAAAATGCTCTCGCTCGGCATAATGCGCAAGCGCCTTCTGCCCTCGCTTACTCGCATTTGCCTCAATTCTCAATTCTCAATTCCCTCTTCACTTCTTCTTGGTCTGAGAAGTGAATTTTCTCGGAGCCAATTATTTGGTAGTCCTCGTGACCTTTGCCAGCCACGAGCACCACATCGCCCGCCTCTGCCATACGGATAGCCGCACGGATTGCCTGTCTGCGGTCAGTGATTGTCAGGTAGTTGCTCCTACCCACCACACCTTCTTCCATATCTCGGAGTATTGCCTCGGGGTCTTCGGTGCGTGGGTTGTCGGAAGTGAATATGGCGGTGTGTGACCTTTCGGTAGCAATCTTTGCCATCTCGGGGCGCTTTGTGCGGTCCCTGTCACCACCACATCCACACACGGTTATGAGCCTACGGGCGGTGCCTACGCCAAGAATGGTGTCTATGACATTTTCAAGTGCATCGGGTGTGTGTGCATAATCCACAATAGCCGTCACGCCACTCTCCGAACGGAAGGTTTGGAAACGACCATTCACACTGCGGAGGGCACTCATAGCGGTCAGCACCTCATCCCTCTCGAAGCCGAGCATCAGTGCTGCACCATAGACAGCCGTGAGGTTGTAGCCGTTGAACTTACCCAAGAGGTGTGACCACATCTGCCTGCTGTCTATTTCGAGAAGCATACCCTCCAAAGAGGTTTCGATAATCTTGGTGTTTATGGAGCCGATGCCTCGGAGCGAATATGTCTTTTTCTGTGCCTTGCAGTTTTGGAGCATCACCGCACCGTTCCTATCGTCGGCATTGACCATTGCCCACGCCTCTTTTGACAGTCCATCGAAGAGCAGTTTTTTAGCCTTGATGTACTCGGCGAAGGTTTTGTGGTAGTCGAGATGGTCGTGTGTGAGGTTGCTGAATAGCGCACCTGCGAACTTCAAGCCCTCCGTGCGATGTTGCACCAAACTGTGCGACGACACCTCCATAAAGCAGTAGGCGCACCCCATATCCACCATTCTTGCAAGCAGTCTGTTGAGTGTTATTGCGTCGGGTGTTGTGTGGGTGGAAGGCTCCTCTAAGGTGCCTATCTTGTAGATGACCGTAGAGATGAGTCCCGCCTCATATCCGAGTTTGCGTGTGAGCTCATAGAGGAGTGTGGCTGTTGTGGTCTTACCATTGGTGCCTGTTACGCCCACAAGTGCGAGCTTCTCGCTGGGCTTGCCATAGAAGTTGGAGGCTATCCATCCGAGCGCCCTGCTCGAATTTTCCACTACGAGGTATGTTGTACCCTCCGCAACCTCTTCGGGAAGCCTCTCGCACACCACAGCACTCGCACCACTTGCCACAGCCGAGGGTATGAAGTTGTGACCATCCACCACCGTACCTGCCACGGCAACGAAGAGCACACCCTTCGCCACACGCCTCGAATCCATCGTGATGTCCGAAATCTCTACATCCCACGACCCACAGACCGCCTTAATCTCTACTCCTTCAAGTATGTTTCCTAATTTCATTTTCTCTCTTCTTTGCTTTTTCTTTTGCGACTTTTTGTAAAAAGGTCGCCCAAAAACTTTTGGCGAGATACCTCGTATCTCTTTATCCATTGCTACGCCTTAAAACCCTTAAAGCCTTTAATGCCCTTTTTATCAATTGACCAGACTGTGTCTGCTCTAAAATGCTCTCGCTCGGCATAATGCGCAAGCGCCTTCTAC
>JAGCJH010000052.1 GCA_017648105.1 Tidjanibacter sp. | reverse complement strand
GGTTGCCATCGCAGGGGCTCTCGTCATCAACATCGGCACGCTCGATGAGCGCTGGGTGGAGGCTATGCTTACCGCTGGCAGGGAGGCTCTCCGCAGGGAGGTGCCTATGGTGCTCGACCCCGTAGGTGCGGGTGCCACCTCACAGCGCACCGCCGCAGCCCTGAGGATTATCGAGGAGTGCAAGCCACGAGTTATTCGTGGCAATGGCAGCGAGATTATGGCTCTTGTGAGTGCAGACATTAAGAGCAAAGGTGTGGATAGTAGCGCCACGAGCCACGACGCCCTCACAGCAGCCCAGAGTCTTGCAAGGAGCACAGGTGCGGTGGTGGTTATCTCGGGCGAGACCGACTACATAACCGACGGCACCGTGACCCACACAGTGGAGGGTGGCGACCCCATAATGACCGCAGTGACGGGTATGGGTTGCACCTCGACAGCCCTCGTGGGTGCAATGCTTGCGGTAGAGAGCGATGCAATGGTCGCAGCAACCTCGGCAATGGCGATTATGAGCCTTGCGGGCGAGAGGGCTGCAAGCTACTCCAAAGGTAGCGGCTCGATGCAGGCTAACTTCCTCGACGAATTATACAACCTCACAAGCGACAAACTATGAACAAAGATATTCTGAAACTCTACCTTGTGACCGACCGCCCCTTGTCGCTCGGCAGGGATATCGAGCAGATTGTGCGAGAGGCGGTGGAGGGTGGCGTAACCATCGTACAGCTTCGTGAAAAGGAGTGCTCCACGGGGGAGTTCGTTGCCCTCGCACGCAGGCTCAAAGCACTCCTTGCACCTCTTGGCGTGCCCCTCATCATCAACGATAGGGTGGATGTAGCACTCGCCGCCGATGCCGATGGCGTACACATCGGTCAGAGTGATATGCCCTACAAGGATGCCCGTCGCCTGCTCGGATACGACAAAATCATCGGTCTTTCGGTGGAGAACTTCGAGGATTTGGAGAGGGCAAATGCTATGGATGTCGATTATATCGGCATCTCGCCAGTCTATGGCACTCCCACCAAGAGCGACACAGCCGAGCCCTTCGGTTTGGAGGGGCTTCACAAGGCAGTGGCAATGTCGGCACACCCAACGGTGGCTATTGGCGGTATGAATGCCCAGACTATCGGAGAGGTCATTGCCGCAGGTGCCGATGGTGTAGCGGTCGTTTCGGCTATCTGCTCCGCCCCAAGCCCACGAGAGGCGACAAAGGAACTTTGGAATGTGATAAAGAACAATGAGTAAAGAGTATTTTTTATATAACTAACAAGTGGTTATGAATTGGACCGATAAGATTTGGGAGGCGTCGCTTCCTATTTATGAAAGAATCATTGCCCACCCCTTCATCAAGGAGTTGGCGGATGGCACATTGGCAATGGAGAGTTTTGTGCGCTACCTTGCACAAGATGAAATCTACATCAAAAACTATGGCGAGGAGATGTTCCTAATGGCAGATATGATGCCGAGCGAGGAGATGCGCACAATGTTCCGCACCTTTGCTGAGGAGGGGATGGCAGCCGAGGCGGCTATGCACCAGATGCTCATCGACCGCTTTGGCATCGAGACGAGGGTGGAGCCCTCGGAGGTAACATCGGGCTATATGGCACACACACGACGACATATAGAGTCCCAATCGCTTCCTCACGCAATGGCAGCAATGTTGCCCTGTATGTGGATTTACAACGAGGTGGGTCTCTACATCTATGCCCACCGCAACCAGAACGACAACCCCTACGCCGACTGGGTGGCAACCTACGCTTCGGAGGACTTCACGGAGGGCACCAAGATGATTCTCGACCTGTGTAACAAAATTGCCGAGGAGGCGTCGCCCGAAGTAATTGCCGAGATGAACGAAGCATACCTCATCTCCGCAGAGTATGAGTGGAAATTCTGGGACTGGGGATACCACGGAAAGAGTAATGAGTAGTTTTTTTAGAGGCATTAAGGGCATTAGACAAAAACAATGAAAGGCGAGTTTGAACTTATAGATTTCATTCGTGGGCACTTTTCGGAGGTGCCACAAGGGGTCGTGGGCATTGGCGACGACTGCGCCATCATTGGTGGCGAGTGTGAGGAGTGGCTCTTCTCGACCGACCTTGTAATGGAGGGTGTGCATTTCCTGCGCACCAAAAGTTCGCCCGAAGATGTGGGCTGGAAGGCAGCAGCGGTCAATCTGAGTGACATTGCAGCAATGGGTGGCGAGCCCGTGGCTACCTTCCTATCCATTGCTCTACCCCGAGAGGCACGAGGCGAGTGGGCAGAGAGGTTTGTGGAGGGCTACGCATCTATCAGCAACCACTATGGTGTCCCCCTCTTGGGTGGTGATACAACATCCTCACTGCGTGATGTGGCGGTCAATGTGGGTGTATTGGGCAAGAGTCCCAAAGGGAGCGCTCTCCTGCGCAGTGGAGCACGGGTGGGCGACACAATCTTCGTCACGGGTATGCTTGGCGACTCGGGTGCGGGTCTGCGCCTACTCTTGGGCGACCACACCCCAGATGACGCCACTGCCTACCTCACAGCCAAGCACAACCGCCCAACGCCCCGCATTGCAGAGGGTATTGCCCTTCGCAAGAGTGGTAAGGTGGGGGCGATGATGGATATTTCGGATGGCATAGCCTCCGACCTTCGCCACATACTCAAAGCCTCAGGCGTAGGTGCGTGGGTGGAATTAAGGTCACTGCCACTCTCGCCACAACTCAAAGAGGTATGCGAGCGTGAGGGTTGGAACGCCCAAGAGTTGGCAATCTCCGCAGGCGAGGACTACGAACTTCTACTCACAGCCCCCGAGGAGCTTGCCGACGAGCTGAGCTTTCCCCTCTACCCCATCGGTAAAATCACAGAGAAGGTGGGGGAGATAGAGTGGTACGACGGAGGCAAGAAGGTGGCATTGGACACCAAAGGATTTACACACTTTTAGACAATAACGGACAATGAAGAAACAGTACAACAGAGTGCTCACCATTGCGGGCAGTGATTCGGGTGGTGGCGCAGGCATACAAGCAGACATAAAAGCTATCTCGGCGATGGGTTGCTTTGCAGCATCGGCAATCACGGCTGTGACGGTGCAGAACACCCTCGGCGTGGAGGCTGTACACCCCATACCCCTCGACATCCTGCGTGGGCAGATAGATGCGGTGCTCTCCGACATCGGTGCGGACGCCATCAAGATTGGTATGCTCCACTCCTCGGAGGTGGTGAAGGTTGTCGCAGAGGCGCTCACACGACACAACGCCAAGAATATCGTGCTCGACCCCGTGATGGTATCAACCTCGGGACATAGGCTCATCGAGGAGAGCGCCATCCAGACGCTCCGAGAGGTGCTAATTCCCTGTGCGAGGGTCATAACCCCCAACATCCCCGAAGCGGAGATACTCGCAGGCGTGAAGATTACCTCTTCGTCGCAATTCCCCGATGTAGCACGCACCCTCTCGATGGGTGGTAAAGTGTCGGTGCTTCTCAAAGCGGGACACCTCACAGATGAGTGCGTAGAGGATCTCTTCTACAATGCCGAAGACGACACCTTTACACTACTTCCCTCCGAGAGGATTTCGACCCCTAATACACACGGCACAGGTTGCACCCTCTCCTCGGCATTTGCCGCAGCCCTCGCTCGTGGCGAGGCTCTCACAGAGGCAGCTCGCAGTGCCAAGAACTACATCGCCGAGGCTATTCGCTCGGGTGCCAACTACCAGATAGGGCACGGACACGGACCCGTTGATCACTTTTTTAAGTTAAGAGTTGAGAGTTAAAAGTTGAGGGGTTCACAAAACTCTTTCGACCTTCGAGCGCCCTCCCATAACTTAGGTTAGGGGAGGGATTTTTTACACAACAAAAAAAGCGGCTCCGCAATTTACTTAGCGTAAATGAGGAAGCCGCTTTTGAAATTTGGTGAAAAATTCACTATCGAGATATGCTCACTATTTGAGGTGTGCCTGTTCGATATCCTTAAAGTATTTGTAGGTATTCACCTTCAACTCGCCAGCTGCGGGCTCATCTGCCACAAGAATACCGTGACGGTGGGTCTGCAATCCGGTGATTGTCCAAGTGTGGGAATATGCACCCTCCACGCCCTCTTTCACGGCACGAGCCTTCTTAGGACCAAAGGCAAGAATGATGACCTCCGTTGCCGAGAGGATGGTTGCCACACCTACTGTGAGCGCCAACTTGGGCACCTGATTTACATCGCCACCAAAGAAGCGTGAATTGACAATGATGGTATCCTCGGTGAGGGTCTTAACCCTTGTGCGGCTCGACATCGACGAGTAGGGCTCATTGAAGGCGATGTGACCATCTTCGCCCACACCACCGAGGAAGAGGTCGATACCACCTGCACCCTCAATGCGCTTCTCGTAGTCCTCGCACTCCTTCTCCAAATCCTCGGCATTGCCATTGAGAATATTGACATTTGCGGGATTGATGTCGATGTGCGAGAAGAAGTTTTCCCACATAAATGTGTGGTAGCTCTGGGGATGCTCCTCGGGCAAACCTACATACTCATCCATATTGAAGGTAATCACATTTGCAAAGCTCACATAGCCCTCCTTGTTAAGACGGATGAGCTCCTTATATGTGCCCAGAGGTGTGGAACCAGTGGGCAGACCGAGCACAAAGGGAGCGCTGGTCTCTGCCGCCTTGCGGTTGATAGCATCGGCAATGTACTTTGCTGCCCAAGCCGAGCCTTTTTCCTGATTTTCGTGAATAAGAAGTCGCATAGTAAATTCCTATTTTTTTAGAAAGTGATAAGCGAATATACGGGAGCCACCTGCTCCAAAATCTCCCTACCAGGGAGGAAGCTGAGGTCGGCAAGGAAGATAAACTCCTTAACCTTCACAGGGTAGCTAACACCATCCTTCTCAACGGTGAGAGCCTCCAAGTGCTGCGCCATCTTCAAGGCGGTGCCACCAGTTGCAAGAATATCATCGAGGATGGAGATCTCCACCACACCATCGACAACCTTCGCATTTTGGAGGTCGCTCTTGCGGAAGAAAAGGCTATCCTCGCCATACTCCTTCACGATTGCTACCTTGTGCAAGTCGCCCTCATTTGCGGGGAGTTTTGCATTCTTACGGAAGGTCATCAGTGTCTGCGCCTTGGAGCCATTTACCAAGAGGGGCGCAGCAAAGAGAAAACCACGAGCCTCGGGAGCTGCCACATTGGGAGTTGTAAGGTGCTCACCAAGTTCCTCGATGATAACACGGAAGGTGTCGGCATCGCTGAGTAGTGGCAACAAGTCCACGAAGTTCACACCCACTTTGGGCCAGTCGGGATAGAATTTGATAAGTTTTTTCGCCTCTTCGAGCGTTACTTTGTTCTGCATTGTTTCTGTGTTTTATTTTTTGTTATTTTATTTTCAATCAAAACCTCTCAAAGATACAACATTTTGCCGAAACAACAAAATTTTCCAACAGACTACGCAGATTATTTGGTTGTTATATCGGAAATACCTATCTTTGAAAACGAACCAAAAACATCAACTACAATGAAACGCTTTATCAAATTATTCGCAACATTGCTATTTATGGCGGTGATGGTGGGGTGTGAGAGTTCGGATGCGCCACGCAAATACACCATCGCAACACAGAAAGGTATGTATATAGGACAGTGGGGGTACTATCAGCCCTACTACAACATATACGACCACAAGGACAAAAAGTGGTACAGTGTGGAATCTCTCGAAGGGCTAACCCCCGAATATGGCTACGAGTATGTCGTCACTGGCAAACTAACCACCGCAGATGAGTATGGGGATATGGGTATTGCCGACGCAAGTAGCGACCTTGTAGTTGAGCAGATCGTCTCCAAAGAGGAGAAAACATCAACCCTGCCCGAGAGTGAAAGCGAATCTGCGGAGGCATACGATAACTACTTCGGCAACGAGTACCTCGTAGCATCACAGCACAGCCAAAACTTCTCACCAACAACGGGTGAGAATAAGTATTATCTCCACGTGTGCGACCTGAAAACCAACGAGTGGTATCTTGTCGCAAAACAAACACATCAAAACCCATTCGTTGCAGGCAAAGAGTACATCGTGCGAGGTAAACTCTACACCGAGCAAGACTTCAAAGAGTTGGAGCAGATTGGGTATCACGGCGACGCCACCGAGCCACAGTTGCAGGTGGAGTACATCCTCTCCCAAGAGGAAAAGACCACCACTCTGCCAGAAGATTATGTGTCTGAATGATAATAGTTTTAACGTAAGTTTTAGAGAGGGGCGACCGAGCGGGGTTGCCCCTCTTTTTTACATTTCGGTGGAGGGATGGGTGGTTTTACCATCTTTTTTTGTACCTTTACACCAAACAAAACACTATCCTTATGAACAGAAGACTGCTTTTTTGTCTGATACTCTTGACAATGGTGCCCATTTCGACCGCTTGGGCGCAGGATAAAAAACTACTCACTATGGAGGAAACAATCCTTTCACGAGAACTCAACCCACAAAACCGACTAATCATTTGGGGCACCGACTCCAAAGGTAAGGCTATCTATGGCGATATGATAAGCGGAGAGGGGATAAAGTGGTACTACCCCGAAACAAATAAGGTCGCCGAGCCTCTCAACGCACCAACAAACACCGCCCCTCGCTACTTCACAGAGGAGAATAATCTCTATGCAGAGGTGGCTGGCGAGAAGATTGCCATAACCGCCAATGAGGACAAGAATATCGTAAGTGGCTCACACGTGAGTCGCAACGAGTTTGGCATCATCAACGGCACATTTCCCTCGCCCGATGGACTCTCAGTGGCATTCTACCAGAAGGATGAGAGTGCCGTTGGCTCCTTCCCTCTTCTGGATATCACAACCCGCACAGGCTCACTCAAAGAGATAAAATACCCAATGGCGGGTATGCCCTCCGAGCGTGTGAGTGTGGGCATTTGGAATAGTACCACGCAGCAGACCGTATGGCTCAAAGTTACCGACTTCTCCGAGGAGCGCTACATCACAAACCTCACTTGGAGCCCCGACGGCAAGCTCATATATGCCCAGGTGCTCAACCGTGAGCAGAACCAGATGCACCTTAACAGCTACTGCACAGCCTCAGGCGAGCAGGTGGAGCACCTCTTCACGGAGAGCGACAGTCGCTATGTCGAGCCCCTTTACCCCTTGCAGTGGGTGGGCGACAAGGGCGACAAGTTCATCTACTCGACCAATGTGCGTCACGGATATTGGAAACTCTACCTCTATGAGCGCACAAAAGTGGGCACTTGGGAGTCACGCTGCCTCAATGAGGAAACAGAAGCCGATGTAACCTTCCGTGATATAAAGGGCGAGTGGGTCTATTACTACACTGCCGAGTACTCCACTGCCGAGCAGCACCTTGCAAAAGTGAGCATCAAGAGTGGCAAGGTGGTGAGGCTCACGCACGAGGCTGGTTGGCACCACTGTTTCATTAGCCCCGATGGCAAGTTCTTCATCGACAACTACTCCTCGTTGCGAGTGCCCCACATCATAAACATAGCCTCCACAAAGGATGGTAAGGTGGTAAGCAACCTCCTCACAGCCCCCGACCCCACCGAGGGTTACAACTACACCGAAATCGAGCTCGGCACCATCCCCTCCGCCGATGGCAAGTGGGAGAACTGGTATCGTCTTATCTACCCCATCGACTTCGACCCTGCGAAGAAATATCCCGCCATTGTCTATGTCTATGGCGGTCCCCACAGCCAGATGGTAAACAACTCCTACCTTGCAAATCTGCGTCGCTGGGAGATGTATATGGCACAGCGTGGTTATGTGGTCTTCGTGATGGACAACCGAGGCACCCTCTGGCACGGCGCCGAGTATGAAAAGGCTATCCATCGCCAGTGTGGCAAGTGCGAAATGGAGGACCAAATGAAGGGCGTCGAGTGGCTCACATCCCACGAGTGGGTCGATGCCGACCGCATAGGTGTACACGGTTGGAGCTATGGCGGTTTTATGACCATCTCGCTGATGACCACATACCCCGATGTCTTCAAGGTGGGCGTGGCTGGTGGTCCTGTAATCGACTGGAAGTGGTATGAGGCGATGTATGGCGAGAGGTATATGGACACCCCCGAGGAGAACCCTGAGGGATATGCCGCAACCTCACTCATCAACAAAGCCGCAAACCTCAAAGGCAAACTCCTCATCTGTCAGGGCGCAATTGACCCCGTAGTCGTATGGCAACACAGCCTCTCATTCGTGAGAGAGTGTGTGGTGAATAACATCCAAGTGGACTACTTCCCCTACCCCTGCCACGAGCACAATGTAAGGGGCAAAGACCGAGTGCATCTGATGGACAAAGTGACAATGTATTTTGAGGATTACCTCAAATAAATCGACAATTCTCTTTTCCTTAAAGTCCTTAATGCCCTTAAAGCCCTTAAAGTCCCACCATCAACACCCAAGTAGTCGGCAGACGGCAGAGGATTGACCCAAAAAAAGAGCCCCGAATTTGGGGCTCTTTTTTTAGTTATCAATATATCCAAATCGTTTAAGTTGTCGGCTACTATTGCGCCAACCCTCATCGACCTTGACGTGGAGCTGCAAAAAGACCTTCTTGCCGATGAACTTTTCGAGCTCTATGCGGGCAGCGGTGCCCACCTTTTTGAGCATCTCGCCACGATGACCGATAATGATGCCCTTCTGTGAGTCACGAGCCACATAGATAACCGCACTGATGCGGTCAATAGTGGGCTCCTCACGATACTCCTCAATAACAATCTCCACCGAGTAGGGAATCTCCTTGTCGTAGTTGAGAAAGACCTTCTCACGGATAATCTCACTGGCAAAAAACCTCATAGGTCTATCCGTCAGCGTGCCCTCCTCGTAGTAGGGAGCGCCTTCGGGGAGCAGGGTCATAATGGAGTCGAACACGCCACTCACATTGAAGCCCTCCAATGCCGACACGGGGATGATGCGTGCCTCGGGAAGCCTCTCGTGCCACATCTCCACGAGTCCCTCCAAGCCCGCTTGGTTGGAGAGGTCGATTTTGTTGATAACCACAATGGTGGGTATGGCGCTAAGCTTTATTTTCTCGATAATCTCCTCGCTCGCCTCGTCGCCCTTCTCCACCGTATCGGTAACATAGAGAATAACATCGGCATCTTTCAGCGCCCCCCTCACAAAGCCCATCATACTCTCCTGCAACTTATAGGAGGGACGCAATATTCCCGGGGTGTCCGAATAGACAATCTGGAAGTCCTCGCCACCCACAATACCCATAATCCTATGGCGTGTGGTCTGCGCCTTTGCGGTGATGATTGCGAGCCTCTCGCCCACCAGCGCATTCATAAGTGTCGATTTACCAACATTGGGGTTGCCAATGATATTGACAAAGCCACTCTTAAATTTCTTCTCGTCGCTCATATATTGTGTTTTTATTTGTTCCTCTGTGACTTTTTGTAAAAAGTCGCCCAAAAACTTTTAATGCAGACTTCACTCTGCCTTAATGACCCCAAAGCCCTTAAAACCCTTATAGCCCTTATAGCCCTTATAGCCCTTAATGACCTTAAAAAAAACTACTCTTTACTCGTATCCATCAGTTGGTCGATATTCACACCCTTTGTTGCCACAATCATCAGCGCAAATCTCACCACAATGAAGCCTATAAAGGCAATCCACAGCGCCCTATTGCCCAATGCTGTTTGGAGGGCGAAGAAGAGCGCAAAGAATGCCACAAGGGCGAAGAATGTCGTATTGCGCATAATGCGTGTTTTGGTTGCACCTATGAGGATGCCATCTATCAAGAAGGGGATGAATCCCACGAGGGGCACCATCACAATCCACCATATATACTCCTCAGCACACGCCATAATCGTGGGGCTCGAAGTGAAGATGCCGAGGATAGGCTCCCACCAGAAGATGTATGCCACGATGTAAATAGCCGCCACGCCCGCACACCACACAGCCAGAAGGCGTATGCAACGAGCAAGACTCACTCTATTACCCTCGCCAATAAACCTACCCGTGAGCGACTCGGCAGCGTAGCAGAAGCCGTCGAGCATATAGCTAAACAGCATAAAGAGTTGCATAAGCAGTTCATTTGTGGCGAGAATCGTATCGCCAAAGCGTGCCGAAAAAGCCGTAAAGCAGGTATAGACCACGCAGACGCAGAGCGTGCGCAGAAAGGCGTCGGAGTTGATGCGGAAAAACCTCACGAGGGGCTCCATCTTCAAGCTCTCACGCAGGGATAGTTCCCTGACATTCTCCTTGTAGCGAATAGCAATAATTGCGAGAGTCACAAGGAGCGACACATATTGCGACACGACCGTACCGAGGGCAATACCTTTCACGCCCATCCCCATCCCAAAGACAAACCACAGTGAGGTGGCGATGTTTATCACATTGCCCACAATCGACACAACCATCGGACTTGTAGTGTCCTGCATACCCGTAAGCCAGCCGTGAAGCGAGAAGATGCCTATGGCGGCAGGGGCTGCCCAGATGCGCACAAAGAAATACTCCCCAGCGAGTGCCATAACCTCGGGCGAGCCCTCCATAATCTTCATTGCCAGCAGACCCACAGGGCGATTGAAGATGAGCAGGAGGAGCGCAATACCGAGGGCGGCAATCATCGAGCGACCCAAGATATTGGCGGTTTCCCTGCTGTCGCCTGCGCCATAGGCTTGGGCTGCAAGTCCGCTTGTGCCCATACGCAGGAACGAGAAGTTCCAATAGATGAAATTGAAGATTGCCGTACCTATGGCGAGTGCGCCAATGGTCTGCTCGTCGCCTATGCGCCCAGCAATGGCAATGTCAATCATACCCAACAGCGGGATAGTGACATTACTCACAATGCTCGGAACGGCAAGTCGCAGAATGGATTTATTCATAGGTTGTTTGGGAATGATATCTTCTCCTCTCGCACCCAACAATTTGTGCAGAAGTGAGTTTTTCTTACATAAAAATTCGCCACTCTTTCGGCAGAAGCGAATTGGTACGAGCACCGATGCGCTTTGTGAAGCCCACAGGCTGACCCTCCCATAGGAGCAAGTTTAAGCCCTCGTGGAGAGCCGTGGGGGTTGAGAGTTCCTCTCTGCGCAGGAAGTGCAGGAGGTCTTCTTCGGAGAGGTCGGTGGTGGCAAATGCCTCCTTGCGTAGCCACGCCGAGAGTGCGAGTGAGTGGTCGGGTTTGAACTTCTTGCCGAACACCTCGCCCATCTTCACGCCCGAGAACAAGACGCTCATCTGCTCACAAACTGTGCGCATATCTGCCCAAAGGTTTTCGGGGTAGGCATAGATACTCTCGCCAATGGTTGCAAAGTGCCACGAGGTATCCTCCGTGAGGTAGCCTGCAAGTTCCCTTGCCACCCTCTTGTCTGTATCTGCAAAGGGGCTCTTACGAGCTTTGGGGGCTTTGCGCCTACCTCCCTCGCCACCCTTGCGCACAACGGCTGCAAAGAGTCCTTCGCCCTCGGTCAGGTGAGGGTAGAAATGAAAACACTCCGCCTCGCCCGCCTTCGTGCGAACAATGCCCCACTCCTCGGGACAAGTAATGTCGACATGCTGGCAGTCGAACTCCTCCGAGAGCCACTCCATCTGCTCCTCATTCTCCTTACGATTGAAGGTACAGGTGGAGAAAATCATAATGCCACCCTCCCTGAGAGCCTTCCACGCATCGGCAATAATGCGACGACTACGAGTGACACAAAGATTTACATTGTCAAGACTCCAATTATCCCTTGCCTCCTCGCTCTTACGGAACATACCCTCGCCTGAGCAGGGAACATCCACCGCCACAACATCAAACCACCCCTCCAATGAGGAGCCAAAGTGCGAAGGGTCGTTGGAGGTTACAACCGTATTACCCACGCCCCAGCGTGTGATGTTGTCGGCAAGTGTGAGCGCACGAGAGCGAATGACCTCATTGGCGACCACAACGCCACGAAGTCCCACAAAGGCGCTATAAAGTGTCGATTTGCCCCCGGGTGCAGCGCACATATCAAGTAGCCTTAGCCCCTCCTCTGCCTCGCCACCGAGTGCCTCACGGAGCAGGTGACCCACAAACATCGATGACGCCTCCTGAACATAGTATGCGCCCGCCTGAAAGTGCCCATCACGAGTAAAGGAGGGTCTTTCGGCAAGGTAGCACCCATCCTCACACCACGCAACAGCCCGTCCCTCGGGGGAAGAGTATGGTTTCAGCGGGTTACGCCTAACGGATGTGGGCTGTGGAGCCGACGAAAGAGCCTCAATGAGCCTCTCGACCTCCTCTGCCGCCATCTGCTCGGCAAGTAATCCACGAAAATCGGAGTTCAGTTTCACCTTTGCAATCTGTTTGTTATAGGGCGCCTGTTTTGAGGGCTTAGATATGTATGTCAATCTCTTTTTTTTAGAAGCCGATGGTGCGAACCTCTTTGCCCTCAACTTTGTTCAACTCGTCGAGGTGGGCGATGATGGTATCTACAATCTCGGGCTTACCCACGAAATCAATCTCGTCGATATTGATAGTAAGCAGTTTGCCCTTATACGACGAAATCCACTCATTGTAGCGGTTGTTGAGCCTTTCGAGATATTCGAGGTCGATATTTTTCTCATACTCCCTGCCACGCTTCAAAATCTGACGCACGAGAGTGGGAACGCTCGCTTTAAGGTAAATCAGAATGTCGGGCGAGGGTACAAGGTCGGTAGCAAGGGTAAAAATCTTCATATAGGTGCCATAGTCCCTTGTGCTCATAAGACCCATCTGATGGAGGTTACCTGCGAAGATGTGTGCATCCTCGTGGATGGTCCTATCCTGCACAACATTACCAGTGCTCTCATTGAGCATCTGGATTGTCTGGTTGATGCGGCTGCCGAGGAAGAACATCTGGAAGTTGAACGACCAGCGATTCATATCCTCATAGAAGTCCGAGATGTAGGGGTTGTCGATATCCTCGTAGTATGCCTTAGCACCGTAGTGTGCCGAGAGAATCTCGGTAAGTGAGGTCTTACCGCTACCAATGGTGCCTGCAATTGCGATATACATAATCCTGTGGTGTTGAGTTATTAGTTTTTCTTGTTTTGTTTTCTTAGTTGAAGAATCTACCGATGCGGTCGATAGCGGAGGGGAGCGCAAAGACTACCACACGGTCGTAGGCGTTAATCTGCGTTTTGCCATCCACCAGAAAGACATTGTCTGCCCTCACCACACCACCAATGGTCGCCTCCGCAGGGAAGCCGAGCTCCGCAACGGGCACTTTTGTGGCGGGCGAGTTGGGCTTAACGATAAACTCCAAGACCTCCGCCTGTGAGCCTGTGAGGCAGCGGATAGCCTGCACATCGGTCTTCATCGTAAAGCGGAAGATGTTGCTTGCCGTAACCATCTTCTTGTTGATGATTGTGTCGATACCGATACTCTCTGCGAGATTGATGTAGTTCATATTCTCCACCTCGGCAATAACCTTCTTCACGCCCATCTTCTTGGCGAGCATAGCGGTCAGGATGTTGGTTTCGCTCCTACCCGTAACTGCCACAAAGGCATCCATACTGGGCAAGCCCTCCTCCAACATAGCCTCCATATCACGACCATCCTCATTGATGATGAGAGTATTATCCAACAACTCCGCCAAGCGGTATGCCTTCTCGGCATTATACTCCACGAGTTTCACACCAATCCTATCCTGCAACTCCAAGGCGATGCGCACACCGACCTTGCTACCACCCAAGATCATCACATTCTGGATGTCGATATCGGTCATACCACAGAACTCTACAAGGTGGGGGGTATCCACAACATTGGCAATGACATAGATGGTGTCGCCCTCACGATAGAGATCCTCGCCGTGAGGTATGATGGTCTGCTCGTCACGCTCAATAGCCACTGTGCGGAAAGGAACGCCTACAACTGCCTCACTCATCTCCATAACGGTGCGGTCGATGAAGGGCGAGCCTGCATCGAGGCGGAAGACCGACAGGGAGAGTTTTCCACCCGAGAAGTCCACATACTCCGAAGAGGAGGAGTGACCGAGCAGATTGACAACCTCCAAAGCGGCAAGTTTCTCGGGGTAGAAGATGTAGTCGATACCCATATTGATGAACACCTCTTTATTGTTGGGTTCGAGATACTCGTTATTGTCGATACGAGCAATGGTTTTGCGTGCTCCGAGCTGCTTGGCGAGCATTGCCGAGATGATATTGGGGCTCTCCTCACGATTCACTGCAATGAAGAGGTCTGCCTTCCTAACAGATGCCTTTTTGAGTGTTGCAAAGGTTGTGCAGTCGCCCTCAATGGTGACCACATCTGCCACACCCGTGACATCTTCCAGCAACTTGGGGTCGCTGTCGATGACGGTAATGTCGTGGGCGCTTTCGCCCAACATCTTTGCCAAGTGGTTTCCCACCTCTCCTGCTCCTGCAATAACGATACGCATAGTGCTTGCTATTTACTTCGTTGGATAATTTTTGCAAACTTTGTCACACGGAGTGTGCATTTATTACGCAAAAATAGTATTTTTGTGCGAAAAGTAACAATTTTTAAGCAAGGAAATGAAGACCATTCTCGTAGTAGTCATCGTGAGCATCGTCGTTGTCGCCTTTTTTATGTTGGCACTCTCGCTCACACAGATATTCAAGGGTCATCCCATACAGTCGGAAATATCCACCAACCCGCATATGAAAGAGCGAGGTATTAAGTGTGCAATGCAGCAGGAGCGTGAGGCACAGATGGAGGCTATGGGGCTTGAAGGATGCGACACCAACCCCTCCTGCAATGGCGAATGTGGCGCCTGCGGGGCGGTAGAAAAAAGAGAAGCGTGAGCAATTCACGCTTCTCTTTTTTTCGCCAACCACCAACTAATCCCTCTTTTCGTAGATTGGTGTTTTGCCGTCCGACACATCCACATCAATCACACGGGGTCCTTTGATTGTGCGGTCGGTGCCCACCTCTTTCCATTTGCCTTTGGGTAGGCGTACCATTCTCACACTTGCATCGCTCACAACGGGAGCCACAAGCCACTTGGAGCCAATCATAAACTCATCCCTCGCATTGGTAAAGCCCGTGCGGGGGAATTGGTATTCGAAGTGGCGGATGATGGGCTCGGCAGAGGCTACACCCTGCTCGGCAAGCGAGAGGTAATAGTCGCCCTGCTCGGCACGCCAACCGAGGAGCTCACAAAAAGCCTTTGTGTCGGGCAAATTCCACACCGCATAGGGGATAATAGCCACAGGCAGCAGCGCTGCAAGGGATGCCGTGCGGAGGATTAGCGTGGGGTCGTTCTTGTGGTAGTTAAGGTCGGCAGCCAGAGAGGTGCGTGTAAAGCCCAGCACTGATGCGTCGATAGCCCTTTCAAGACTCTCCTCCAACGCCTCCCAAGTATAGTTGCGAGTTGTCGAGAGTGACGAGGCAATAGCGCCAAGTTGCTGACCCATAGGCGAGGAGTAGATTGCCACATCTATGCCCTCGCTTGCTGTGTGCCACGAGGCGAGGAACTCCACAAGGCGTGTGGGGTTATTCCCGAGGAGGGTCATAGCGTCGAGACAGTCGAAATAGAATCCATCCACGCCATACTCCTTCTGCAAGTTACGCAGTGCAGCATTGAGGCTCTCGACACCCTCACGAGAGAGTGTGCGACAAGCGGTGTAACCCATACGGCTCTCAAAAACAAGGGGTTTGCCCTCACGGTCGGCAATAAGTCGTCCCTCCTTGCGCATCTGCTGGAAGCCACGACCTGCCGCCATAATGTAGGGAGTGACTGTGAGCATAACCTTCATACCTCGACTATGGAGCGTATCTATCATCTCCTTGGCGTTGGGGTATGCCTCTTGGTCGAAGGCAATAGCACCCGAAGGGCTATTCCACCCCTGAGGGAGAAGTATCGTGCCCTTTGGTGCGCCACGCCCGGAGAGCATCTCGGCAAAGGCAACAACATCCTCCGAAGTGTAGAGGAGTGCATCCTCGCCACCAAACTCATAGATGGGGCTCTCGAAGAGCACCGACTCCACGCCCACCTCCTGAGGTGGAAAGTGCTTATGGCAGCACATAAGGTACGCCTCCCTCAGTGAGCGTCCCGACTTCTCGACCTTCACAGCCTCGCCATTGGGGTCGGAGGGGCTCACAAGAATCTTCTTGCCGTCGAACGACACCATCAAAGGGTTGGCGCTCCACACATATCGTCCCCTATTGGAGAGCATCATATTGGCTGTATAATTGACGGGCGAGAGTGTCCCTCCATCAATCGTAAAAGCCCCCTCAAAGGGGAGTGACACGAGCGAGGGATTGACCACCAATCCCCACCATTTCTCGCCACTTTGTATCTTTATCTCTGTGGGGGCACCCTTAGGCGCAGCAAGGAGGCTCACAGCTATCAGCAGGAGCACACAGAGTGTTGTTATCTTTCTGGTTTTCATATCGAGAGTTGGTTTTAACTTCATACCTCATTGGGGTGGCAAAGGTAGCGTTTTTTTCGCTAACTTCCAATGTCGTCTTGTGGGGGTGTGGGGAAGAGTTGCTCACCAAAGATGACATTGAAGGCTGCTGTGCGGAGTCCCCTATCGGCACTCTCCGAACACACACGAGCCACCGCCACAGGCTCCCCCACCCCCTCTACGGCTGCAAGGTAGAGCCACAGCATATCTACATTGACACCCTCGCCGCCCTCCCTCGACAACTCTTCGAGCGTCGGGCTGTGCATCTTCAAGACACCGACAAGAGTTCCCATATCCTGCCACGAAAGGGGGTGTGGGTGGCGTGCCAAGAGGGGCACAATGCGTGTGGGCGAGGCGTAAATCACAATCCTCAGCTGGGCGAGTGAGTGGGCAGGCGAGTGATAGAACTTGCGGGCAATCTGCCCCACGCACCTCTCCGAGGGGTGGAGTGCAAGGAGGTCGTTTAGAGCACAGAGCGAAGTTCGCCCCCTACGGTGCAATGCCCTATCCGTGAGCACCTCCTCCAAGCCCCACGCACGAGAGAGGGTGCGCACACGCTCGGGGTAGCACTCCACAATACCACGAGAGAGCGAGGCAACAACCTCTGCAAGTGCCACACGCTCACGCAAGGTGGGTGTGAGCGAGAGCAACTGGCTCTCCTCACGCTCGCCACACAGGTAGTCGTAGATTGCCACCGTCAGAGAGAGTGCATATCTTTTTGCCGAAGGGAAGAGTGGGCTACTCGCCCTTCGCACCCATCGATCGGCAATGAGCGTGGCAACATAGAGCACCGAGGTTGCACACAATAGTATTATAATGCGCACTTGCATCGCTCCCGATGTTTTGTGAGTTCGTATGACACCTTCTGTCCGAGGCGAGTGGTACTAATGGGGGTGGCAAAGAGTTGGCTTACCCCCCTTTCGAGGAGCGCCACACTCTCCTCAGCAGTAAGGCTGTCGGCTATGACATAGAGGACTCGACGGGTAGGGTGCAGGGCATAGCTCCCCCGCAGGAGAGCAACCACACGACGACTCTCCAATAGTGGCTCTGTAAAGCGTGTAATGATGATATCATACTCGCCACGAAGGATGCGCCCCACGAGCGCCTTATGGGAGTGTACGCACTCCACCTCCGCACCGAGCGAGGAGAGTGTGTGGGAAAGTATGCGCCCCAGAGGAGCCTCCCCACAGGCAAGCAGGAGTCGTGGAGGAGCGAGGTGTTGGTCTTTCATTGCTGCAAGCTAAAAAAACAAAAAAATAGCCTCACAACAATACCAAAAAACAGACCAAAGGGGAGTTGAGAATTGAGAATTATTTTCCCTTAAAGACCTTAATGCCCTTAGAGCCCTTAAAGCCCTTAAAGCCCTTAAAAAAACCTCCCCACAAAAAAATCCTCCCACATACACTGCGGGAGGATTTTCTGTGCGTGACGCAATGGTCACTCGTTATAAGACTCTTTTAGAACTCTTGTTTTGCAAGGCGAACATAGCCATTGTAACGCCACTTAGCATTCTCCTCTGCCGCTGCAAAGAGTTCGTCTGCCTCGGCAGGGAACATCTTTTTGAGCGACGAGTAGCGCACCTCATCTGCAAGGAACTTCTGGAACTTGCTCCAATCGGGCTCCTTCGAGTCGAGCTTGAAGGGGTTTTCGCCCTTCTCTGCCAACTCGGGGTTGAAGTGCCACAAGTGCCAGTAACCGCACTCGATTGCCTCCTTACCGATGCTGGGGGTGCGGGTCATACCGCCCTTAATGCCGTGGTTGATACAGGGAGCGTATGCAATGATGAGCGAAGGACCGTTGTAAGCCTCTGCCTCACGCAACACGGTGAGAAGCTGGTTGGGGTTTGCAACCGATACCTGAGCAACATATACATAGCCGTAGGTCATAGCGATAGCGCCAATATCTTTCGTGCGGATTCGCTTACCTGCCGAAGCGAACTTAGCAACAGCACCCACAGGGGTCGATTTGGAGGACTGACCACCAGTGTTGGAGTAAACCTCGGTATCGACGATAAGGATGTTCACATCCTCACCCGAAGCGAGCACGTGATCTACACCACCGAAGCCGATGTCGTAGCCCCAACCGTCACCACCGATAATCCACTGCGACTTCTTAACCAAAAGGTCTTTGTTCTCAACGATGTGTTTGCAAGTGCCACAACCGCAAGCCTCTGCCATAGGAAGAAGGCGAGCAGCAACCTCTGCGCTTGTTGCGCTGATGTGACGACCGTCAATCCACTCCTGCATAACACCTTTGAGCTCTGCGGAGCACTCGGGGCAGTTCTCGATAGCCGCAGCCATCTTCGATGCGAGCATATCACGGCGTTTCTCAACAGCAACCTTCATACCCAAGCCGAACTCTGCATTGTCCTCGAAGAGCGAGTTTGCCCAAGCGGGACCGTGACCTTTCGAGTTGGTGCAGTAGGGAGTCGAGGGCGCCGAGCCAGAGTAAATAGAGGTACAGCCAGTAGCGTTTGCCACCATCATCCTATCGCCGAAGAGCTGAGTGATAGTCTTGATGTAGGGGGTCTCACCGCAACCTGCGCAAGCACCCGAGAACTCAAAGAGGGGCTGTGCAAACTGGTTACCCTTGATGGTCTTGGTCTTGTCCATCACATCCTCTTTGTAACCTACCTCTTTATTCATAAAGTCCCAGTTAGCCTGCTCACCCATCTGCTCTGCGAGGGGTTTCATCACGAGAGCCTTAGTCTTCGAGGGGCAAGCATCCACGCAGTTGCCACAACCTGTACAGTCGAGGGGCGAGAGCTGGATACGGAACTTATACTCTTTGGTCTGTGCCAAGCCCTGTTTGAGAGCCACACCTGCGGGAGCTTTCGCAGCCTCCTCCTCAGTCAAGAGGAAGGGACGGATTGCTGCGTGGGGGCAGACAAACGAACACTGGTTACACTGGATACAGTTCTCCGAAATCCACTCGGGCACCTTCACTGCGATACCACGCTTCTCGTATGCAGCGGTACCATTGTCCCAAGTACCATCCTCACGACCATTGAATGCGCTCACGGGAAGGAGGTCGCCTTTGAGGTTATTGATGGGCTCGCAGATGTTCTTCACGAAGTCGGGCTTGCCACACTCGTTGTTGTTGCAAGCAACCTCCTCCTCTACGAGGTTTGCCCACTCTGCGGGAACTGCAACCTCAACAACCTCGCCACCTGTATCCACAGCAGCGTAGTTCATATTTACGATATCCTCGCCTTTCTTGCCGTAGGATTTGTAGATAGCCTTCTTCATCTCCTCAACAGCCTGCTCGAAAGGAATCACACCTGCAATCTTGAAGAATGCCGACTGCATAATGGTGTTGGTACGGTTGCCTAAGCCAATCTCAGCAGCAATCTTTGTTGCATTGATGATGTAGAAGCGGATGTTGTTCTTTGCCAAATAAACCTTCATATGGGTAGGAAGGGTTGCGAGGGTTTGCTCTGCATCGAGAACACTGTTCAAAAGGAACGAACCACCCTTTTTCAGACCCTTCAATACATCGTATTTATCAACATACGAGGGAACGTGGCAAGCCACAAAGTCGGGAGTAGTCACCAAGTAGGGCGAACGAATGGGGCTATCGCCAAAGCGCAAGTGCGACGAAGTGTAGCCACCCGACTTCTTGGAGTCATAGGAGAAATATGCCTGGCAGTACTTGTCGGTAGTACCACCGATAATCTTAATCGAGTTTTTGTTTGCACCCACAGTACCATCTGCACCAAGACCAAAGAAGAGCGCCTCGAAAGTACCCTCTTTTGCCATCGAAATCTCCTCACCAACGGGGAGCGAGAGGTTGGTAACATCATCTACGATACCAACGGTAAACTGATTGCGGGGCTCAGCAGCTGCGAGGTTCTCGAACACTGCAAGCATCTGTGCGGGAGTGGTGTCCTTCGACGAAAGACCATAGCGACCACCGATGATGAGGGGTTTCTTCTCGGCAGGAATATCCTTGCACGAAGCGAAAGCCTCAACAACATCAAGATACAAGGGGCAACCATTTGCACCGGGCTCTTTGGTACGGTCGAGAACGCAGATGCGCTTGGTGGTCTCGGGAAGAACTGCGCCGAGATATTTCACCGAGAAAGGACGGTAGAGGTGTACGGTAACAACACCCACCTTCTCGCCTTTTGCGGTGAGGTAGTCGATGCACTCTTTGATAGTCTCGGTGATGGAGCCCATAGCCACGATTACATTCTCTGCATCGGGCGCACCGTAGTAGGTGAAGGGTGCATAGTTGCGACCAGTGATAGCCGAAATTTTCTTCATTGCCTCAGCCACTGCATCGGGCACTGCATCGTAGAACTTATTGGAAGCCTCACGAGTCTGGAAGTAGATATCGGGGTTCTGTGCGGTACCACGAGTTACGGGGTGCTCGGGGTTGAGCGCACGAGCACGGAACTCAGCAAGAGCCGCCTTGTCGAAGAGGGGCTCCAAATCCGACATCTCCATAAGTTCCACCTTCTGAATCTCGTGCGAGGTACGGAAACCATCGAAGAAGTGTACGAAGGGGATGCGGGAGGTGAGCGACACGATGTGTGCTACACCTGCAAGGTCCATAACCTCCTGAACAGACGAAGTTGCGAGCATTGCAAAACCAGTCTGGCGTGCAGCCATAACATCCTGGTGGTCGCCGAAAATCGAGAGCGACTGAGCAGCAAGCGCACGAGCCGACACGTGGAACACACCGGGGAGCAACTCACCAGCAATCTTGTACATATTGGGGATCATCAGGAGCAGACCCTGCGAAGCGGTGAAGGTCGAAGTGAGCGCACCAGCCTGCAACGAGCCGTGAACTGCACCAGCAGCACCAGCCTCAGACTGCATCTCAACAACCTTTACGGTCTCGCCAAAGATGTTTTTCTGACCTGCGGCAGCCCACTCGTCAACGAGCTCTGCCATTGTGGATGAGGGTGTGATGGGGTAGATAGCAGCCACCTCGCTGAACATATAGGCGATGTGTGCAGCAGCATAGTTACCATCACAAGTGATAAATTTCTTCTGTGCCATATTTTTTGGTTTATGTTTTGTTCTTTTAGACCCTTAACCTTATAACAATCAGGCACTTTCGGCGTCCAATATCGCTCTCGTGTGGGTGCGTGCCCGATTTTCATCACGCAAAGATAATACACTTCTTCCAAATTTCGTTAAATTTGCCCAACTTTTTCGGGCGCAAAAGACCCCGTCGGTTTGTTATTTCCCTAACAGTATCAATGTGTTACAAAAATAACAACACCCCAATAGGGCTCTTTTTTGGCTGATTATAAACAACATAGTTTGGGTCGGAATTTTCGCCACCGAGCGCAAAAAATGTCCAAACTTGCGAGAAACCAACATAAGAAAAATAAACTTAATTTAACATACCGAAAAAAGCAGTATGATTGACTACAAAGAGCACCAGCTCTCCAATGGTTTGAGGGTCTTGGCGAACTACGACGAGTGTTCCGTTATGGCGGCAGTAAACCTGCTCTACGAGGTTGGTTCTCGTGATGAGGAGCCCTCCAAGACAGGTTTTGCCCACCTCTTTGAACACCTGATGTTCCGAGGCACAAAGAGTGTGCCCGACTTCGATGTACCCGTCGAGGAGGTTGCGGGCGAGAACAACGCCTTCACATCGGCAGACTACACAAACTACTATATCACAACACCCAAGGACAACTACGAAACTGCCCTCTGGCTCGAAGCAGACCGTATGATGGGGCTCAACATCACAGCCGAGAAGCTCGCCCTCGAAAAATCGGTCGTCATCGAGGAGTTCAACCAGCGCTTCCTCAACCGCCCCTATGGCGAGCAGTGGCACACCCTAAGGGAGATGGTCTATACCGTTCATCCCTACCGTTCGCCTGTCATTGGACTCACCCCCGACCACATTCGTGACGCATCATTGGAGGATGTCAGAGCATTCTATGAGCGTTACTACAACCCCTCAAATGCAATTCTGAGCGTGTCGGGCAACATCCCTGCCGAGCAGATTTTCGAGGCTGCCGAGCGCTACTTCGGCTCACTCCCTGCACTCCCCCGCCCCACACGCAACACCTCCCTCACAGAGCCCGCAATCACAGCTCCGAGGCGCAAGGTTATCGAGGCTGCCGTGCCTGCCAATCAGATTACCATTGCCTTCCTGATGGGCAGTCGTGGCACGAGGGACTACTACCTCTGCGACCTACTGACCGACCTTTTGGCTGGGGGCGAGTCGGCACGCATCTATCAGCACCTTGTGCGTGAAAGGCAGATATTCTCCGCAGCCAATGCCTACATTACGGGCGAGATGGACAAGGGACTTTTGATTCTCACAGGGCAGCTCAACCCCTCAACCTCCTTCGAGGAGGCAGAAGAGGCTCTCTACGGCGAACTCCGTAGGCTTGTGGAGGAGCCCGTTGGCGACTACGAACTGCGCAAAGTGCAGAATAAGTTTGAGGCAAACATAACCTTTGGCGAACTCAATGTGATGAACAAGGCGATGAACCTCGGCTACTACCGTATGTTGGGCGATATGAGCCTACTCAATGGCGAGGTCGACATCTTCCGTTCGATAACCTCCGAGGAAATTGCCTCCTACATCAAAGACAACCTCAACCCCCACCAGAGCGCAACGCTCATCTACAAGAAAAAATAAGCGATGAAAAGACCCGAAATAAGACCCATCACACTCCCCAAAGTACCCCACTATACCACACTCCCCACCGACAGCGGAGCGCCCCTTTACACACTACACAACTCCACACAAGGTGTTGTGAGAGTGAGCTTTGTATTCCGTGCGGGAACATCCTACCAGAGCACCCCATTCAGCGCCTCGGCTGTGGTCAATACCCTAACGGAGGGCACCCAGAATTTCTCGGGCAGGGAGATTGCCGAGGGACTCGACTTTGTCGGCTCCTACTACGATGCCAACATCGACCGCGATTGGGCAGTTGTCACCTTCTGTTCGCTCAAAAAGTTTACATCCGAGACACTCGATATTGCCGAGGAGGTTATCCTCCGCCCCACCTTCCCCGAAAGGGAGATTGCCTCCTATTGTGCAAAGCGCAAGGAGCAACTCATTGTTCAGCGTAGTAAGCCCGACCAACTCTCTCGTGAACTTTTTGGCAAAGCGCTCTTTGGCGAGAAACACCCCTATGGCATAACCTCCCACGAGGAGTGTTACGACAATCTGACGCCCGAAATCCTGCGAGAGTTCTACCTTTCGCACTACAACTCTTCGAGCGCCTTTGCAATCATCTGTGGCGACTTCGGCGAGGATGTCGAGGAGAGGGTGCGCCAAATTCTCAACAACCTCCCCAAAGGGGAGGCTCCCAGCCGTATCATCCCCCCTGCTGAGCCCACCACTCTGGCAAGGCAGACAATGGAGGGGGCGGTGCAGTCGAGCATAAAAATCGGCATCCCACTCTTCCCTCGCACCCACCAAGACTTCATCCCCTTGCAGGTCTTAGCGACGGCTATGGGTGGTTACTTCGGCTCCCGCCTGATGCAAAACCTGCGTGAAGAGCACGGCTACACCTATGGAGCCTATGCGGCGATGATAAACCTCGACCAGTCGGGCTACTTTGTAATGAGTGCCGAAGTGGCGGGCGACCACACACAAGATGCTATCGACGAGATGTTTAGCGAGCTCGAACGCATAGCCACCGAGCCTATGAGCGAGGAGGAACTCGCCATTGTGAGAAAGATTATTGTGGGCGACGCAATGAGGGTTTTCGATGGTCCTTTTGGTGCTGCGGATGTGACAATAGAAAATATCCAAAATGGCGAAACCAACGACTATACGGAGCGTTTTCTCAAAAAAATCGAGGAAATAACACCTGCCGAATTACAAGAGATTGCCGGGCGATACCTACAAAAAAATGCGTGCGTAACAACAATTATTGGTGCAGAATGATTTTTTTTCGATTTTTTTACATATTTTTGTAGGACAGATATTATTGTGGAGAGAAATATTTACTAATTAACAATAAAAAAACTCGACTATGAAAAAACTTTTTTACGCTTTCTTGATTGCTGCGACTGCTCTTCTGGGCGGTTGTAACGATTTGGGCAACGAGGGATTCCCCCTCCCCGAAGGTAGCGACAACACCGCACTCACTTTCGATGCTTGCGAGGTGTACTACCGTGGCGATTATTACAACAAGAACGAGAAGAACTTTGTTGTCTTCTGCGAGACCATTAGCAATGATGAGGCAACTCGTCGTGTCGCTTTCGAGCTCAATACCACAAATGTTAACGAGAGCAATATTCCCGTTGGTACCTTCTCGGTAGCCGATGGTAATATGACCGCAGGTAGCACCGATGGTGGTATTCTTGGTGGTTCGTACTACATCCGCAACACCCTCTCCACCGCCTACATCTTGATGCTCATCGAGAATGCAACCCTCACCATTACTGAGAAAGAGGATGGCACCTATGCACTCGACGCAAAAATCGCTGGTAACGACAACATCGGTGTAGAACTCGAAGAGGGCGAGGAGTATGATAAAGTTGTAGATATCGAGTGCCACTACGAGGGTACTCCCGTGATGAGTGGTTTGAAGGCTAACAACCAGTTCAACGCATCACTCGCACCCTTCCTCTGCGCAGTTGAGTATGATGAGTTCGTAGAGGACAAGAAGACCTACGCTGAGTGGAACTTCACCTATTACTCTTACAACTACCTTTACTTCTCTATTTACAACCAGTTCTACTCCACCGACTTTGAGACCAATCCCGTAACCGCAACACACTTCACCATCATTACTGATGCTGTTGAGGAGGGCGAGGAAAAAATCTTCCCCCTCGGCACCTTCAATGTGGATGGTTTCAGCACCGGCTACAAGAATACCGTACTTGGCGCAACAGTCCTCTTCTTGGACCCCAATGTTGGCGACTTTGTTGAGGATGTCATCTACGACGGTAGCGTGAAGATTTCCGCACTTGGCGAGGGTCAGTACTCGATCAGCTCGACTCTCTATGGCTTCTACGACGCATACAAGTTGGAGTGCAGCCAAACCCAGTTCATCGACAACACCGAGGTTGAGGTTGTTCTTGACCCCACCAACTCGGAGCAGGGTTCCAATGGTATCTACCTCGACTGGCAGGAGAATGTTAATGGCGACCACTGGGTAATGACTCTTATGGATAGCACCAACGGTCTTTTGATGGAGATGTTCCTTTACAGCAAAACTGAGGGTACCACTATCCCCAGCGGTACTTACAAAGTTGCAGACAGCTCCAACACTGAGAACCTCGGCGAGGAATATCAGGGCGTACTTTTGCAGGGCTCGTTAGATAGCGAAGGTTACTACTCTGGTGGCTCCTTGATTTACAATATGGATGGCGACATCGTAGGTTTGATTCAGGATGGCGAACTCACTATCAACAACGATGGCAATGGCAGGATTTCGGTTGCGTTTGAGCTCAACAGCCACGACAACACCCTCTTCTACGGTAGTGGTATATGTTCCAGCGTGGGCGTAAGCTATCCCAGCCGCTACACAATCAGTGAAGCATTTGGTGTATATCTCGGCTTTGGTGGCTGGATGATGCACTTTGCAGATATGACCAAATTGGGTGGTCAGGGTCTTGATTTGAGGACTCTCGTTATTACCGACGAGGATGCAACCTTCGCAGACGGTCTGCCTTGCGAGAAGTTCAGGTTTGACTCCTCCGCTAACCCCGGCACTGTATTGGCAGGTGCTTACACCGAAAGCGGCTATCAGTATTCGTTGCTCGTTTCGATTGATGGCAAGTCGCTCTTCGCAGTCCTCACCGATGGTTATGTTGAGATTATCAACAATGGCGACGGCACCCACACTATTGATGTCAACTGCTCCGACGACGAGGGCAACAAACACTATGGCACCTTCACTGGCGAAGTCGTTACTGTTGATGGTACCGTAGAGGCTTCGGAGGTTGCAAGCTTGAAGAAAGCTGCTGCAAACAACAGCTCGGTTATCGAGTGGAGCAACTTTGGCAAACGCCAGATGGTTGAGCAGACCAAACCCTCGAAAGAGGATGTTGCAAAAATCATCGGTCGCAAACTCGGTCTTTAATCAATAGACGATATAACGACAAGAAAAAGACTCCCACCGCTTGGTGGGAGTCTTTTTTTTGCTTGGGGTTGGGATGAGGTAATCCCAGTAAAAATCGGCAGACGATAGACAAAAACCCATAGAATCGAGCGAGTTTTAGGCGCACAAGAAAGCGGAGTCCGCAGACTGCATTTTCAAGTGAATATCGTGGAGGAAATTTTGTGCGAAATGAAAAGGTGGCTCCGCAGTTTACCCCATCGAAAAACCCATAGAATCGAGTGAGTTTTAGGCGCACAAGAAAGCGGAGTCCGCAGACTGCATTTTCAAGTGAATATCGTGGAGGAAATTTTGTGCGAAATGAAAAGGTGGCTCCGCAGTTTGCCCCATCGAAAAACTCATAGAATCGAGTGAGTTTTAGGCGCACAAGAAAGCGGAGTCCGCAGTTTGCTAATCGCAAATGAGAAACTCCGCTTATCGCAGTGCAACGACAAAATCGCCGATTATATGGGTTTTTCCATTAGGTAGGATTTAATAAACGCATCTATCTCTCCATCCATCACAGCCTCAACAGCGGAGGTTTGATAGCCCGTGCGATGGTCTTTCACTCGACGGTCGTCGAATACATAGGAGCGAATCTGTGAGCCCCACTCAATGCGCTTCTTACCCTTTTCGAGCTCATTTTGGAGCGCCATACGCTTGTCGAGCTCTCGCTGGTAGAGCTTGGAGCGCAAGATGCGAAGGGCATTCTCACGGTTCATAAGCTGCGAGCGTGTCTCGGTATTCTCAATGAGGAACTCCACAGGCTCGCCAGTGTCGGCATCCTTGCCGTGATAGCGGAGTCGCACACCCGTTTCTACTTTATTGACATTCTGACCACCCGCACCACTACTGCGATAGGTATCCCACTCGTAGTCGGCAGGGTTGATGGTAATCTCTATGGTATCATCCACAGCGGGCGACACGAAGACCGACGCAAAGGTGGTCTGTCGCTTATTGTTGGCATTGAAGGGCGAGAGGCGCACCATACGATGCACACCACTCTCGCTTTTAAGGTAGCCGTAGGCATAGTCACCCTCAAAGAGAAGGGTTGCGGACTTCACGCCCACCTCCTCGCCTGCCTGAAAGTCGGCAATGCGCACCTTGTAGCCATTACGCTCGCCCCAGCGGGTGTACATCCTCATAAGCATCGCTGCCCAATCGAGGCTCTCCGTACCACCAGCGCCCGAGTTGATATCCACCACAGCACCCAACTTATCCTCCTCACCACGCAACATATTGCGCATTTCGAGTTCCTCTGTAGCCTCCAATGTGCGGGCATAGTGGGCATCGAGCTCACACTCCTCTGCGCCACCCTCACGCACAAACTCCGCAACGACCTCCAAGTCATCAACGAGTGCCGAGAGTGCCTCGTAGGCATCTATCCAACTCTTTATGCCTGCCACCTTTTTGAGTTGTTTCTCTGCCGCCTCGGGATTATCCCAGAAGTCGGGGGCGGTAGTTTTGAGTTGTTCTTCCTCGTGGGCTATGCGCTTATCCTCCACCGCAAGGTAGCGGTAGAGCGCATCACGACGCTGCACGAGGTCTTTTATCTGTTCTGTGGTTATCATTACTACTTCACCTTTTTCCTAACCTGCAACACTACACTCAATGCCGAGCGCCCTGACCCTCTCAGCAATAGCCCTCAGCTCCTCAACCGGCACTTTTTCGAGGTTGGGAGCAGGAGTGTCACGGTCTATGGTATAGACCATAACGCTGCGGGGAGCTATCTCCTCCACGAGCCTGAGCCACGCTTCGACCTCCTCGGGCGTTGTATTATCGACCCTCTCGCCTTCGTGCTCACCACGCAGGAACATCGTCTGGATGATGCACTTGCCTCCAAACGCCTTCATCTGCTCAACAACGCTCGCTACGGAGTAGTTTCCGAGGGGTTTGTCGATAATCTGCACGGTCTTGTCGAATGCTGAGTCGAGTTTCAAAATGGGGTTATCGACTCTCCCGAGCGCACGCCTCACACCCTCACGGTGGAGCATTGTTGCATTGGTCAAGACCGACACCTTTGCGTTGGGGCAGAGCCTATCACGCAGGGCTATCACACCCTCCACAATCTCCTCAAAGTCGGGGTGCATCGTAGGCTCGCCATTGCCCGCAAAGGTGAGCACATCTGGGGGCGTACCCTCCGACACCATCTCACCAAGCACCCTCTCCAACATCGCCAGCACATCGCCCTTTGCATTGAAGCGAGGTTTCTGACCGCCCAGCGTCCAGCCACACTCACAATAGATGCAGTTGAACGAGCACAACTTGCAATCCAAAGGGAGCAGGTTGATGCCGAGCGAAAGACCCAAGCGTCGTGAGTGGATGGGTCCAAAGATGATGTTATCGAAGAGAATTGACATTGTCTAAATAATTTAACGCCACTAAGGTACGCTTTTTTGCCGAGAGTGGCAAAATTTTTTCTCATACTCACACAAAATACGCACCCTCTGGCACTCCTTTTGCCCCTGATTTGGCAGCAGCAAAAAACATACAAAAAAGAACTCTTACTTTTTTTACTTATGACTATCAAAATGGTTTCTTCTATCGCAATGTTTGTCGGAGGGCTCACACTCCTCGCCCTCACACTCTCCTCCTCTGCAAAACAAGAGGTTCAGTTTGACAACTCCACAGTGACCTCCGTACATCTACCCAGCTACCTCGGCGAATGGTATGAGATTGTCCGCAAACCCCACAGTTTCGAGAAGGGGATGAGCTATGTCAAGGCGACCTACACACTCCTGCCCGATGGCAAAATCGAGGTGCGCAACGAGGGAATACGCAATGGTAAGCCCAAGGTCGCTCGTGGTAAGGCTCGCACCACCGACAACCCCGGGCAACTCAAAGTGACCTTTTTCATCTTCCCCGCCGAGTATAACATCCTCGAACTCGCTCCCGACTACTCCTACTCGGTGGTGGGTGGTAGCAACGACCGCTACCTATGGATTCTCTCTCGCACACCACAGCTCGACCCCGAGATTTTGAACGGCATATACGAACGACTCAAAAAGCGAGGCTATGACCTGTCGGATATTATTATGGTAGAACAATAAAAAAAGGCTGTCAATCGTGACAGCCTTTTTGGTATCCCATTTTCCGAATTAAATCCGTCCTGCACTGCGGAAGCTATATGAGCCACCGCCACGAGCGATGATGATATGGTCGAGCAGGGAGATGTCGAAAAGTGTTGCAGCCTCTTTCAAGCGTGCCGTAAAGGTCGCATCCTCAACACTGGGCTCTGCGGTGCCCGAGGGGTGGTTGTGTACAATAATGAGCGACGAAGCAACCAAGTTCAAAGCGTGGCGAATGATAAGTTTGCAGTCCGCAACAACCGATGAGGAGCCACCTACCGACAGGCGACGACGCTCGATGATGCGATTGGAGGAGGAGAGGTAGAGTATCCACATCTCCTCGTGGGCAAGTCCCGAGAGGAGTGGCGCAAAGAGTGTGACCACATCGTTGCGATCGTGGATAGTGGTCTGCTCATCGCCCTCACCAACAAGCACCCTACGACCCAGCTCCATAGCTGCCGCAAGGCGTGAAGCCCTCTCAATGCCGAGCCCCTCCATTTGGCGCAACTCGGGGAGTGTGGCGTGAGCAAGGGCTGTGAGAGAGCCTGCGCTCGCGAGCAGCCTCTCGGCAATGGCAATATTCTCCTCGCCCTTTGTGGCGGGGAGAACAAGGCTCACAAGTTCGGCATCCGAGAGCGACCCAGCACCTCGTGCCACAAGCCTATCACGCACCTCCTTATCGTTTGCCCCCTTCATTGCGTATGTGGTCGTACTTATCCAAGATGAAATCGCCCATCTCGTCGCCCAACAGTGCCCAAGCGTTCTGTGCGGCATCCTGTTCCGCCTCCTTCTTGGTCGAGCCGTGACCTATGCCCATACGCATATCGTCAATCAGCACTCGGGAGAGGAACATCGGAGCGTTGCCCTCGTGTTCGCCATCTGCCTCGGTGTGGAAGCGGATGGTGCGTTTGCTCTTCTGGCACCACTCAATAAGTCGGCTTTTATGGTCGTTCTCCACCTGCGAGAGATCTTCGAGGTCTATATAGCGTGGCAACAGGTCGTTGAGCACGATGCGATTGACCTTATTATAGCCCTTATCCAAGTAGAGCGCACCAATGAGCGCCTCGAAGCAGTCGCCAAAGAGGTGTTTTTGTGCAAAGTTGCCTGTTGCGTTGTAGATAACCATCTTATCCAACCCCAACTTCACAGCCAACGCATTGAGCGACTGGCGGCTGACAATCTTTGCCCTTGTCTTTGTGAGGAAGCCTTCGGGCTCGTGGGGGTACTCAATGAAGAGATAGTCGGAGATGATGCTCTCCAACACAGCGTCGCCCAAGAACTCCAACCTCTCGTTGTTGATATTCTCGCCACCCTCCACTCTCACAGAAGCGGAACGGTGTACAAGGGCAAGTTTGTAGAGTTCGATATTGTCGGGCGTAGTGCCAAAAATCTTGCGAAAGGCACGATAATACTCCCTATCTGCGCCCCACAACCTATTGCTTATTCGTGTGATAAAACCCATTTACTTACTCTATTATTCTTCGTAACGCTTGATAACGATGGTTGCATTTTGACCACCGAAGCCGAAGTTGTTGGAGAGGGCATACCTAACATCCCTTCTCTGTGCAACATCCCTCGTGAGGTTTATGCGCTCATCGATTGCAGGATCGAGCTCCTCGATGTTGATGGTGGGGGGAACAATGCCCCTCGACACCGCCAAGACCATAGCCAATACCTCAACAGCGCCCGCTGCTCCCAACAAGTGACCCGTCATAGACTTCGTGGAGGAGATGTTCAGTTTGTAGGCGTGGTCGCCAAAGACCGCCTGAATACCCTTTATCTCCGCCAAGTCACCCAGAGGGGTCGAGGTTCCGTGTGTGTTGATGTAGTCGATATCCTCGGGGGCAATGCCAGCCTCCGCCAGCGCTGCCTCCATACAGAGTTGTGCGCCCATACCCTCAGGGTCGGGGGCAGTAACGTGGTAGGCATCGGTGCTCGCACCAGAGCCGACAATCTCGGCATAAATCTTCGCACCACGAGCCTTTGCGTGTTCCAACTCCTCAACAACGAGTGCAGCACCACCCTCGCCCATCACAAAACCATCACGGCTCTTATCGTAGGGGCGTGATGCCCTCTTGGGGTCGTCGTTGCGGGTTGAGAGCGCCATCATAGAGTTGAACGCCGAGATGCCTACGAAAGCCACAGCGCCCTCCGAGCCACCCGTAATCATCACATCCGCCCTGCCGAGGCGAATCTGATCCACAGCTCCAATAATGGAGTGGGTGCTCGACGAGCAAGCCGACACTGCGGCATAGCCCACGCCTCGATAGCCATATTTGAGAGAGATGTGACCTGCCGCCATATTGGGCAACATACGAAGCACCATAAAGGGGCTAAATCGGGGTGCGGTGCTATCGCTCTTGCAGAAGGCAGCAACCTCATCGTAGAGGGTCGAAACACCACCTATGCCGTCGCCCCACACTACGCCCACACGATTCTTATCAAGACCCTCCATCTCCTCCAAGCCTGCATCCTTTATAGCCTCGTCGGCAGCGATGAGTGCATATTGTGTAAAGGGGTCGAGTTTGCGCACCTCTTTGCGCTCAAAATAATCTTCGGGGTTGTAATTTTTGATTTCGGCAGCAAATTTTGTTTTGTTTGCCGAAGCGTCGAAACTCTTTATGAAGTCCACACCCGACACACCCTCTTCGAGAGCCTTGAAAAACTCTTCTACATTGTGTCCCAGTGGATTGATTGTTCCAATTCCAGTAATAACTACTCGCCTATTTTGTGCCATTGTTTCGTGGTTTTTAGAATTTGTAGTTAGCAATATATCGTCACTTTCGGACTCTTTCACATTGGGGAAAAGAAAAAGTGAGGTAAAATAGCCTGCTATTCCACCTCACCCATATACTCTGTTGAGCCTGAGAGCGCAAGAACACTATTTTGCGTGCTCCTCAACATACTTGATGGCGTCGCCAACTGTCGAGATTTTCTCTGCTGCCTCATCTGGAATCTCCAAACCGAACTCCTCTTCGAATGCCATAATAAGTTCAACAGTGTCAAGCGAATCTGCACCAAGGTCGTTTGCGAAGCTTGCCTCGGGGGTGATGTTCTTAACATCCTGATTCAACCTGTCTTTGATAATCTCAACTACTTTCTGAGAAATTTCCGACATAATTTATAAGTTTAAGTTTAACATTGTGTGTGGCACCTTTTCTTTCCGCTTCGGAAGCGAAAATCGTTACAAAGATAATACTTTTTCCCAAACTTAGTCCTTTTTAGGCAACTATTTTACTCTTTCGGACCACCGCATAAAACACATCGCACTGATTATCCACAACTTACACTCTTGGCAAAAGGCGCTTTTTTCAGCCCTTAAAATCCCAAAAATCTCGCCATTTTATCATTTTTTGCAAAAAATGATGCGCAAATTTGCCCCTCTCGGCAAGAATTACTACCTTTATTGAGTGAAAATTATTACTAATAAAAACGATAACTCTATGAAACTTCTGCTTATCAGCAACTCCACCAACGCAGGTGAGGAGTATTTGAGGTATCCCCTCGCAAACATCAAAGAGCACCTTTCGGGTATCAAGGAGGTAGCATTTGTACCCTACGCTGGCGTCACCTTCTCCTACGATGAGTATGAGGCAAAAGTGCAGGAGCGCTTTGCCGAAATCGGCATCAAAGTCAATTCCGTTCACCACGCATCCTCGCCCCGTGAGGCTATCCTCGCAGCCGAGGCTATCGTTGTGGGTGGTGGCAACACCTTCCACCTTGTGAAGAATATGCACGACGAGGGTCTGATGGACGCAATACTCTCAAAACTCAACGAGGGCACCCCCTATGTGGGTTGGAGCGCAGGTAGCAATGTGGCTTGCCCCACCCTCTGCACCACAAACGATATGCCTATCGTACAGCCCGCATCGTTCAATGCCATCGGAGCTATTCCCTTCCAGATCAATCCCCACTATCTCGACGCCAACCCCGAGGGTCACGCAGGCGAGACTCGTGAGCAGCGCATCGCAGAGTATGTGGTTGCCAACCCCACAAAGTGGGTTGTAGGTCTGCGTGAGGGTTGTATGCTCCGTTATGTGGATGGCGACCTTTCGCTCATCGGTCCTCGCCCCTTGCGCATCTTCCGCTATGGCATTGAGCCCTACGAGGTGCACGCTGGCGAATCGCTCAACTTCCTCTTGAAGTAATCTCAAACGATGGGCGACACTCTACGCATAGGTGCCGAGGGCGAGAGGGCGGCGATGGAGTGGCTGCGTGAGCGTGGCTACATCATCGTGGAGCGCAACTGGCGCACGCCTCCCCACGAGATAGATCTCGTGGCACTCTCTGCCGATGGGCACTACCACTTCGTGGAGGTCAAGACCCGACACGAAGGGTCGCTCACTGCCCCCATAGAGGCTATGAACCGCAAGAAGATTTCCCACCTTATCCGTGCCGCCAACCACTACATAGAACTACACGGCATAACCTCCGAGGCGTGGATAGACTTTGCGGGTGTCACATCCCACGAAGATGGGTCGATGAGCGTGGAGTTCATACCCAACATACCCAATTTACATTGGTAACAAACAAAAAAAAGGATTTCTCCAAAAATGAGAAATCCTTTTTTTGTTGTGAGCCTTTCGGTAAAGTTTTTTTCGTAGAAGACTTTACTGAAAACTTTTCAGGGCAAAGACTTTTTGTTCTTGTTATTCTTTAAGGGCATTAAAGGCTTTAAGGGCTTTAAGGGCTCTAATGACCCATTAGAAAAAACTTACTCTTTGCGGATAATCTTTGCACCGAGGGCATTCAAGCGACCCTCGATATTCTGATAGCCTCGGTCGATCTGCTCAATATTCTGGATAATACTCTTACCATCGGCATTGAGCGCAGCCAAGAGGAGCGCTACGCCTGCTCGGATGTCGGGCGACGCCATAGTCGTGGGACGCAAGCGACGGTTGTGGTCGTGACCGATGACCGTAGCCCTATGGGGGTCGCAGAGGATAATCTGTGCGCCCATATCAATCAACTTATCCACGAAGAACAAGCGACTCTCGAACATCTTTTGGTGGATGAGCACCGAGCCCTTTGCTTGGGTTGCGACAACCAAGAAGACACTCAGCAAGTCGGGGGTAAGACCCGGCCAAGGAGCGTCGGCAATGGTCATAATCGACCCATCCATAAAACTCTCTATCTCGTAGTGTTCCTGACGAGGGATGTAGAGATCATCGCCCCTCTGCTCGAAGTGGATACCCATACGAGCGAACTGGTCGGGGATGATGCCGAGATTCTCAAACGACACATTCTTGATGGTAAGTTCCGACTGGGTCATTGCCGCCAAGCCGATGAAGCTACCAACCTCAATCATATCTGGGAGCATTGTGTGCTCCGTACCTTTGAGCTCCTTCACACCGTGAATAGTCAGTAGGTTGGAGGCGATACCCTCAATCTTTGCACCCATACGGCAGAGCATCTTGCAGAGCTGCTGCAAGTAGGGCTCACAAGCGGCATTGTAGATAGTCGTGGTGCCCTCTGCCAAGACTGCCGCCATAACGATATTGGCAGTGCCCGTAACCGACGCCTCATCGAGGAGCATATAGGTACCTTTAAGCTCCGAAGCATCCACCTCGAAGAAGTTACCCACAGTATCGAAATTGATGCGTGCGCCCAATTTCTGGAAGCCGATGAAGTGGGTGTCGAGCCTACGACGACCAATCTTATCGCCACCTGGTTTGGGGATGTATGCCACACCGAAGCGTGCCAACAGGGGACCGATGACCATCACAGAGCCACGCAGTTTGGAGCCTCGAATACGGTAGTCCTCGGTGCGGAGGTAGCCCAAGTCGATATTCTTCGCACGGAAGGTATAGACACCCTCCTCCAAGCGTTCGATCTCGACGCCGAGGTTGCGCAGAAGTTCGATGAGCGCCAACACATCGACAATTTCGGGGACATTATGGAGTGTCACCTTCTCGGAGGTGAGAAGAGTGGCGCAGATGATTTGCAGTGCTTCGTTTTTGGCGCCCTGGGGAGTAATCTCTCCCGCCAGAGTTCTGCCGCCATAGACCTCAAAGTATGCCATAGGTTTGAGCTTCTTTTATCTGGTATAAGATGAATTTCGGGTTTAGTGATGTAAAAGTAATGGTTTTTGGCGAAAATGGCAACTCTCCACGCCTACTTTCTCTCGCCGAAAAGGTCGAAGCGTGAGAGCACCCTATTACGCCTCGGGAGCACAAGGCACTCCAACACGAGGAGCACGAGGGCTGCAATGAGGGGTATGTGGTACTTCTCGTCATACTCCTCGAAAATCTCGGTCTTGAATTTGCTCTTCTCGGTGCGGTTTATCATATCGACAATCTCCTGCACACCGACACTTGCACTCGTCGCCCTAATGTATGCGCCCTCGGTCATTGCCGCAATTTTTTGGAGGGTCGTCTCGTCGAGTTTGCTCACAACAATCTCCCCCTTGTCGTCACGGATGAAGTCGCCATCGATGGATATGGGCGCACCCTCGGGCGTACCAATGCCAATCGTATAGATTTTCACACCCTTTGCCACAGCCCTCTCAGCAGCGGCAAGAGCATCATCCTCGTGGTTTTCGCCATCGGTCACAAGAATCACTACCCTACTACCCTCGCTATCGCTCGAAAAGGCACTCGATGCAAGGTCAATAGCGGCACCAATAGCCGTACCCTGCTTTGTAACCTGCGAGGGCGAGATGCGACTCACGAAGTTGCGAGCCGTGAGGTAGTCCGAAGTGATGGGGAGCTGCACATAAGCGTCGCCTGCAAAGATAACCACACCAATGCGTTCCTCCGCCAAGCCCTCTATAACCCTACCAATGGCATATTTTGTCCTCTCCAACCTATTGGGAGAGAAGTCGCTCGCAAGCATCGAATTGCTCACATCAATGGCAACCATAATCTCCACACCCTCTCGCTCCACTTCTCGCAATTTGGAGCCCATCTGTGGGCGTGCAGCCGCAAAGATGAGGCAGACAAAGGCTATCTCAAAAATCCAAAATTTGAGCCTCAACTTACCACTCGACGCCTCGGGCATAAGTTTGCGGAGTGCGGGGGCAGTTGCAAGGGCGAGCATCCTCTTCTTGCGCCTGCGGAGTGCCCACTCAAAGAGCGCCACCATTACGGGTACCACCAAGAGGAGCCACAATATATCTATGTTCTCAAATCTAAACATCTCTCTCTTCTGGTTTTCTTATCGTTCTATCCACAATCTCCTCACACCAAACTCCACCAAGAGCAGTGCCAATGCCCAGAGGAGCCACACAGCGAAGTGCTCATTATGGCGGGTGTAGTTGTCTGTTTCGATGCGGGTCTTTTCGAGGGCGTTGATTCTATCATAAACCTCCTTCAAGGTTGTCTTGCTCGTTGCTCGGAAATATTCGCCACCCGTCTTAGCGGCGATGTCCGTCAGGGTCTGCTCGTCAATCTCGACCTTCTGTTGCTGGTAGTGCACATTGCCACGAGAGTCATAGAAGGGATAGGGTGCGTAGCCCCTCTTACCCACGCCAATAGTATAGACCTTCACACCATACTCAGCTGCAATCTCTGCGGCTGTGAGGGGTGCAATCTGTCCCGCATTATTCACACCATCGGTGAGCAGAATGACGACCTTACTCTTAGACTCCGACTCTCGGAGCCTATTGACAGCCGTAGCCAGACCCATACCGATAGCCGTACCATCTTCCACAACGCCAAACTTCACTTGCGAAAGGAGAGTTTGAAGGGCAGCCTTGTCGGTTGTCAGGGGGCTCTGCGTGTAGCTCTCGCCCGCAAAGACCACAAGACCTATCCTATCATTGGGACGGTCGGCAATGAATTTTGCAGCCACATCCTTTGCGGCGGTGAGCCTATCGGGCTCGAAGTCGGCAGCAAGCATCGTTCCCGACACATCGAGAGCCAAAACGATGTCGATACCCTCAACAGTGGTTTTGCTGAGTTGCTCGGTGCTCTGGGGGCGTGCGAGTGCCACAACCATCAATGCCACCGCCACACAGCGGAGCACAAAAGGTAGGTGTCGGCACCAATAGCGCAAGGTGCGAGGCGCCTTGGAGAGTGCCCCCGTGCTCGAAATTTTCACAGCAGCACCACCCGCACGGCATAGCCATACATAGTGCGCCACCATCGGCACGAGTAGCAACAAGCACCACAATATGTTCGGATTTGCAAGTTTCATTCTCTCTCTTTTTGTCTAATATCTAAACGATTTGCTCAGCCTTAAAGGCGTTACGCCATCAATGGCGTTAAGGGCACTAAGGACTTTAAGGGCTTTAATAACCTTAAAGACAATACTCCGTTGTCATCCCCGGCAAATGGCTTTTGTGAGGCACGATGCCCACGAGATGTTCTCGCTACCAATTTTTGCCAGAGAAACCAACGCCAACAACCCTCTCTCCATCAACCTTCTCACGAGTCTTATCCTCGGCAGCCTGCACAGCATTGAGCATCTGCTCACTCTCAGGGCGGGGCTGTGGTTGCTCGCCACCCTCGGGCTGTTCGCTCGGGGAGGGCTTATCGCCCTCGGGCTCTTGGGGCTGAGGCTGATTATCCTGAGGCTGGTTGTCGCCCTGCTGCTGGTTGTCGCCCTGCTGATTTTGTTGCTGGTCTTGCTGCTCGTTTTGATTATTCTGATTTTGGTCTTGGTTTTGTTGTTGGTCTTGGTTTTGCTCCTCGTTCTGTTGCTGCTGTAAGAGTTTCTTTGTGTAGGCGTAGTTGAACTTAGCCTCCATATCTTGGGGGTTGAGTTTCAACGAGGATTTATAGGAGTCGAGTGCCTCCTGCAACTTCTGCTGTTGGAACTGACTATTGCCGAGGTTGTAGTGGGTCTTTGCCCTCTGCTCATCAGTCAAACGGTCATTCTCCAAGAGGGTCTTGAAGGTGTTTTCGGCAGTTGCAAAGTCGCCCATAGCGAACTGCGCATCACCCAAATTGAAGGTACCCTCCACCGAGAGTGAGTCGAGTTGCAAGGCGTTGCGGTACGACCTCTGCGCCTCCTCCATACGCTGACTCTCATAGAGCGAGTTACCCTTGCGCACGTGGTGTCGTTCGGGATATTTCTGGGCATAGGCGGTGGTGCTGATGATCATCAGCAGTGCCACGAGTATATATCTCACGCTTCTACTCATCACTCTTCTCCTCCTCCGCTATGGTTACACTTACAAGCTCCTGTTCCTCGGGATTCACAACCTCCTCGGCAACCTCCTTGCTCTCCTCCACAAAGTAATAGACGGTGTGGTATGCCTCCTCGTGGTACTCCACTGCGGGGGTATGTTTTGCAAATTTCACAAGGTCGCTCTCCGTCAGCAGGTCACTGAGCGAGGTCATCTGTTTCTTGGTAATCGCCACCCCTTTCATTGCTACCACAATCTCCTCGGTGGTCATCTCCATAGCCATCACACCAAAGCGACCTTCCAGATACTCACGCAAAATCTCCGTCAGGCGGGAGTAGTACTCCTTAATCCTTCCATTCTGCCATAATTTCTGATTGGAGAGGGTTTCGAGCGAACGGATAGCCACAATATGGGCGGGCTCCTTGGGTTTCACGCTCTCCATAATGCCCCTCTTGCGTAGCGCCCTAATCACGAGCAGAACGATGCCCGCAACGAGTGAGGCAATGAGCAGACCGACACCCACATAACCTGCGAACTCTTCCACTTTGAGGGGCATAGGCAGGGGTTGTTTAATGTCGTAAATGGTCTTCTGAGTCGTATCTACGGGTATATCCTGCACCTCCAACACCAAAGCCGTGGGGGCATAGAGCGTATCCAAACCTCGCAAACTACC
>JAGCJH010000051.1 GCA_017648105.1 Tidjanibacter sp. | reverse complement strand
CCGCTTGCTTGCTCGATTAGGTGTTGAGCGTGAGGATTTTGCGGAGGCGATAGAGGAGATACGCCACCTCTCGCCCAAGCCGGGAAATCTCTATGGCGATGCTCCCGACGATGCGGCACCTTATGTCGTTCCCGACTTCATTCTTGACTACCAGGATGGCGAGTTTGATCTTCGCCTGAACTCCTATAATATTCCAGATTTGAAGGTCAATCGTCGCTATATGGAGATGATACGCACCTCGATGTCGGGCGGTACAACTGCCGAGCAGGATAAGGAGGCGTTGCAGTTTGTCAAGAGTAAGATTGACTCCGCCAAGTGGTTTATCTCGGCAATCAAACAGCGTCACGACACTTTGCTGGGCACGATGACCGAGATTTTTGAGTACCAGAGGGAGTATTTTGCCGATGGCGACCCCAAGCACCTCAAACCTATGATTTTGAAGGATATTGCCGAGCGTACAGGGCTTGATGTATCGACCATTTCGAGGGTCGTGAATAGCAAATATGTGCAGACCCATTTCGGCATCATCCCACTCAAAAGCCTCTTCTCGGAGGCGATGCAGACTACCAGCGGCGAGGAGGTGTCGTCGTATGAAATCAAGCAGATTCTCTCGGACTGTATCGAGGAGGAGGATAAGCAACACCCCTTGACCGATGAGGCGCTGATGAACATCCTGAATGAGAAGGGATACAATATCGCACGCCGTACGGTTGCCAAGTATCGTGAGATGCTGAAAATCCCCGTTGCTCGCCTGCGCCGTCAAATATGATGCGGTGAGCGATATCTACTATTAAATCCCATCCCCAATGAATAGAGAGCAAAAACCCTTTGTGCGTCACCTTTTCGGAGGTGTGTCGCTTCTTTTCCACCCCCTTACTATGGCGGTGTGGATGACTCTGCTCGTGATGTTGGGTGTCGCCTCGCCACTTACATACTCCTCGCCTCTTGGGTGGTATGTGGTTGGTACGGTGGCGTTTATGACTCTCTTTGTGCCCCTGCTTTTTAGGTGGCTGCTGAGGTTGTTTGGTGTGAGAAGGAATGATGCGGATGGCAGACACACTCAACTGCTCACAATGCTGATGATGGTGTTCTGTTACACCACTTGTGGTTGGGTCTTTGAGGATATTGTACTCCTCTATCTGATGCGCAAGGTGCTCTACACCTTCACTGCATCGGTGGTGGTTGCTATCGTTTTTGAGTTTTTCTACCCCCTCTCGCACCACACAATGATGCTTGGCTCTGTGTTGGGTATGATGTGGATGCTTCTGCTGGTGGGCAATGTTGCGCTCCTTGTACCTTTTATTATAGGTATCCTCCTTGCGGGTGTTCTCTCCTCCGCACGCCTTTCCTTGACTGATTGTAAGGTCGGAGCAGTGGTTTGGGGACTTCTTGTAGGTTTTGCCATTTCGGCAATAATGTTGGTGATTATCTAAGTGACATAACAATAGAAAAAAGTAGAGCCGACACAATTTTGTGTCGGCTCTACTTTTTTATTACCCCTCTGTGGAGCGATTACTCTACAACCTCAGCAGGAACCTCTACCTGGTTGGGCATAACAGCTGCATCGTCGGAGGTGTTCATAATCTGCTCGATTACTGCATCACCTGCGGGAGCGTTAGCTTTTTTGTGCGACGACATTGCAACGGTTGCAAGAAGGCTCAATACTACGATACCGATTGCGAGGTACCAAGTAGCTTTTTCGAGGAAGTTTGCTGTCTGACGAACGCCCATAACCTGGTTCGATGCGCCGAAGTTGGCAGCCATACCGCTTTTGGGGCTCTGAGCCAACACCGACAATACGAGGAGGATGCTGGCGATAAGAATCAAAATTACAAGAAATGTGTACATTGCGTTGTTGTATTTAATTATTTTATTGTTCTCCTTTTTGTTGCTCCTTTTTTAGGCGCTCAATAAGTTCGGCAAAATAAGCACTTTTTTGCGAATTTTGCAAACTTAATTTTTGATATATCTCAATTGCGAGGTCAAAAAGGTGTTGTTTTGCATAAATTTCTGCCAATTCTTCGCTCACAAACTCCTCTTCGAGATCATCTTCCTCGTCAATGTTGTCTATTGGGAGGTCGGTTGTCGTCTCGTCAATTACGATGCGATGCTCGCCTTCACGCAGAAACTGGTCGATAATTCCGAGCATTTCACTGCGCTCAAACTCCTCGGGGGAGATGGACTTCAATGCGGAGGCGAGGGGTGTGAGTTGCTCCCTTGTGCGCTTGGCAAGAAGGGCACTGCTTGCACATTTTTCTCCCCTCAGAGAGAGGGCACACTGCATCGCACCCCACCAAGGGTACTTCTCCGCTACTGAGCGAAGTTCCTCGGTTGGGCAGATGGGTTTGAAAAGAGTCTTTGTGTTCTCCATTGTTGGCTACCAGTTTGCCACTGCGGCATTGAAAATATCCTGCACGAGCTGGTCGCAAATCTCCGTGATGAGCGTATCCTGCACATCCTGCAAGAGCGATGAGGCGTCATACTCGGCAAAGGCGCTGAATGACTTGTTGTAGTTGTTTTGTGGCTCGTAGATGTTGGTGAACTTGACCTTCACAGTGATTGTGAGGCGGTTCATAGCTGCCGTCTCCGCTGCGGTAATAGCCGCAGGTGTTGAAGTGTAGTTGGTAATCTCGCCCTCGAAAGCCAAGTCGCCACCCGTTGAAACGAGTTGCAATTTGGTCTGCCTTGCGAACTTATCCTGCAACGCATCCGTCAGCGTACTACTCAAAGAGGGAGCCACCATAGGTGCGTTGTTGGGGAAATAGGGCACACTCACAGTCTGGGCTTCGAGGGGAATTGATGCACCTGAGAAGGAGTATTTTACGGTGCAACCGCTGAGCGTGAGAGCCAAGAGTGCAACCACGCTGGTGTAGATTATCTTGCTAAATTTCATCTATTCCGAGATCTTTGATTTTACGATAGAGTGTTCTTTCGCTCATAAAGAGCTCCTTGGCGGCATCTTTGCGCTTGCCACCATTGCGCCTGAGCGCCTTGATGATAGCCTCTCTTTGCACATCCTCTTTGGAGAGGGGGCGTGTGGGCTCGTCGAATACCTCCTCGCCAACGGCATCTTGCGCTTCACGGGCATAGTGTTGTGAAGTGGGGAGGTAGCCAGCAACGGGTGCGCTCTCGGTGTGGCGTGGCTCGGAGGCGTAGGGTTGTGCCTCGCCACTCATAACTTCGAGGAGCATACGCTTAACATCGCTGATGTCACGCTTCATATCGAAGAGCACCTTGTAGAGAAGTTCCCTCTCGTCGGCATAGTCCTCTCGTACGCCATCCATAATAATGGGCGTGGAGCCTACGCCCTCAATAGGGAGGTATTTTCGGAGCACCGGTTCCGAGATTACTCGTGAGGGCTCAATGATGGATATTTGCTCTGCAACATTTTTCAGTTGGCGGATGTTGCCTTTCCAATAGTAGTTTTCGAGCAAGAGTTTTGCGTTTTCGTCGAGTGAGATGGCGGGCATCTTGCAACTTACCGACACATCCGATGCAAACTTGCGGAACAACAGGTGGATATCCTCCTTTCGCTGACGCAGGGGTGGTACGGCAATGGGCACGGTAGCGAGCCTATAATATAAATCCTCACGGAACTTACCTTCGGCAATCGCCTTCGAGAGATCTACATTGGTAGCAGCCACAACTCTCACATTGGTCTTCTGGGGCTTGGAGGAGCCTACTCGCATAAATTCGCCAGTTTGCAGCACCCTCAGCAGGCGTACCTGTGTGGCGAGGGGCAACTCTGCCACCTCATCGAGAAAGATGGTGCCACCGTCAGCCTCCTCGAAGTAACCCTTGCGGGAGTCCACGGCACCCGTAAAAGAGCCCTTCTCGTGACCGAAGAGTTCCGAATCAATCGTGCCCTCGGGAATGGCGCCGCAGTTCACTGCGACATACTTTTGGTGCTTGCGTGCTGAGTGGTGGTGGATAATCTGTGGAAAGAACTCCTTACCGACACCACTCTCACCAGTGATGAGCACCGAGAGGTCGCTCGCTGCCACCTTCACAGCCATCTCTATGGCACGATTGAGAGGCTCGCTGTTGCCGATAATCCCGAAGCGTTGTTTTATGCTGAATAAATCTGTCATTGTCCTTTGTTTCTAAGTTTTGGGAGCGACTACTCTGCTGTCTGCTCAATGGGTGTTACATCCAAGTCGATGCGGTCATCGGCAGGAAGCGCTCCCCAGATGAGCGACAGAATAGCCAAGCCGAATGCAATGAGTGCCACGATAGTAAGTGCGTCAATCTTCTTTTTGCTCCCCCTCTGAGCGCTTGCAAGTTTAGCCTCATCGCTGAGCGAGAGCCTCTGCTTTGTTGGCTGTGACTCGGGCGCAATGGTGGGGCGTGAGGGGGTTGCGGGTTTGGAGGCAACCACACGCTCGGTGGGTTTAGGTGCATACTCAGGCTTTGGAGTTGGCTTGGGTGCAACCACAGACTCTGCGAGTTTTGGAGCAGGTGCCACAGGTTTAGGGGCGGGTGTGATTATCTCATCCTCCTCTTCGAGCACCTCTACGCCTCGTGTAGGCTCAGGAATAGACTGCGAGAAGGGGTTGAACGAAAAGTCAATGCTACCATCGGGGCGAGCCAAAAGAACACCCACGCCGTCGAGAATGAACTTCTTGTTGGTTGCGAGTTGCTGCTTGATGGTTGCTGCGTAGCGGTTGAGAATTTCGTTTGCCTTGCTTGGGCTAACATCGAGTGTCTGCATAACAACACTCGCAAGCACGCCATCGCTCTTTCGGAGCATCTCCATAAAGATGACTTCCCCACTCTCGTTACGACGGATGAGTGTGCCCACTTCGGGGATGATAAGCCTTGTTTGGCTGGCGATTTGCTGTGCAATGATTGCGCTGATTTTGGTAGTCATAACCCTATGCTGTTTTGTTTGTACTCTTTGAAATAATGCCCAAAAATAGAGATTATTCTTGAATAATCTGCCAAAAAGGCAGAAAAATGTGACATTTTTGTCATAAATGGGCTAAAAACTCCTGAAAGTGTTGATTATCTCAAAAAGAATTGTTTGTTTTGCATTGTGAAATTTCGGTAAATGTAAGTTGATTACTTTGCTCGTAAATTTCAGAAGTAGCAAAGACGGATTGTGAACTTAAATTGTTTTTTGGAGAAATGAAGAACAAGTACACCGACCTTATTGAGCAAACCTACGACTGGCCACAGGCTGAATTTTCCGTAGAGGACAACGAGCTCTATTTCCACGATGTGCCTCTGATGGACATCATCAAACAGTATGGCACGCCATTGAAAATTACCTATCTGCCCAAGATTTCATCGCAGATTCAGCGAGCTAAACGACTCTTCAATGTGGCGATGGCAAAGGTGGACTACAAGGGTACTTACAACTATTGCTACTGTACCAAGTCGTCGCACTTCTCCTTTGTTTTGGAGGAGGCGCTCAAAAATGATATCTATCTCGAAACATCCTCGGCATACGACATTCCCCTGATTAACGCTCTCTATGAGCAGGGTCTTATAAATAAGGATATGTATGTGGTTTGCAATGGTTTCAAGCGCTTGCAGTATGTTGAGAATATTGCTTCGCTTGTGAATAATGGCTTCGAGAACACCATTCCTGTGCTCGATAATAAGGAGGAGTTGGATCAGCTCGAAAACTTCTTGGAGAAGCCCTGTAAACTCGGTATTCGCATTGCAGCGGAGGAGGAGCCTAAGTTTGACTTCTATACTTCGAGGCTCGGTATCCGCTACAACGACATCGTTGAGTTCTACAAGAAGCGCATCAAGGGTAATAAGAAACTCAAACTCAAAATGCTCCACTTCTTCATCAATACTGGTATGAAGGATACGGCATACTACTGGAATGAGCTTAATAAATGTATTCAGGTTTACTGCGAACTCAAAAAGATTTGTCCCGACTTGGATAGCCTTAATATCGGAGGTGGATTTCCTATTAAGAACTCACTCAACTTCGATTACGACTATGAGTATATGGCAGAAGAGATTGTTGCACAGATTAAGAGTAACTGCAATCTGAATGGTGTGGATGAGCCCAACATCTTCACAGAGTTTGGCTCGTTTACTGTGGGCGAGAGTGGCGCAACCCTCTTCTCGGTGCTCAACCAGAAGCAGCAGAACGATAGGGAGAGATGGTATATGATTGACAGTTCGTTTATGACCACTCTGCCCGATATCTGGGGTATTGACCAGCGCTATCCTCTGTTGGCAATCAACCATTGGGATAAGGAGTATCAGCGTGTATTCCTCGGTGGTCTGACTTGTGATAGCGAGGACTTTTATAGTGGTGAGTCGCACTCAAATGCGGTCTTCCTGCCCAAGCTCGATAATGTTGAGGAGCCTCTCTATGTGGGTTTCTTCCATACGGGCGCATATCAGGAGTCGGTCGGTGGCTTTGGTGGTATTCAGCACTGCCTTACCCCCGCACCCAAGCACATTCTGATTGATATCGACAAGGAGACGGGCGAGTATTACACCCGACTCTTCGCCAAGGAGCAGAGTTATCGCTCGATGCTTCGAATCTTGGGCTACTAGTCCGAGTATATATCGTGGACGACATATTGCAAACAAAAACAGACGCCCTGAGAGCGTCTGTTTTTGTTTGTGTTTTAGAATCTCCAACCCATCGAGATTTGCAACATACCCGAGTAGGTGTTGTCTGCTTCGGAGAGTAGGGGAGTAAGACCATAGAGGTAGCGCCCTTCGAGTACCATACCGAAGTCGAAGTCGTATGCCAAACCTGTGAGAACTTGGATGTTGAACCTGTTGAACTTACCGTCGAGTTCTACGCTTTCATCGTTGATTGTCGAGCCTGTGTGGATTCGGTAGTCGAAGGCTGCACCCATCTGCAAGTTGAGTCCATCGATGACATAGTATTTGCCCACGACTGGCATAGAGAGGTAGTTGATGCGAATCGAGGCGTCGGTGTTGTCACCCTGAACTTTGAAGCCCTGCATTGAGAAGAGCAAGTCGCCCTCGATGACAAACCAGTTGCACGCCACGCTCTCGAAGAACAGACCTGCGCTCACGCCAGGGAGTGCCTTCGCATCGGGAAGACCATTGACGGTGGAGAAGGTTGCGCCCACTTTGGGACCCCAAGCCCAACCTTGTGCGGAGATAGTGCCCAACGAGAGCATAGCCGCAGCACAGAGAAGTAAAAGTTTTTTCATAACAGTGTTTTTGGTTTTGTTTGTTGTTTTTTTAATTGGTTGTTACTTCATTGCCGTTGGGTGCTCCGCTTCTTGGGTGCCCTTTCGACAACTTTTTTCTAACCCCATATTCGCAAAACAAGTGCCAAAAATTTGGTCAGCAGGGAACTCTCTATTCTCTGCCGACTGCAATGCTTTGTGTTGTGGTTGGGATTTGTTTTTCGCCCAATGTGTTGTATCTTTGTGCTGCAAAAAAATAAGTTACAAATGAGCGAAAATAAAACATACGAGGAGCAGAGGCGTGAGCGATTGGTGCTCACACTCCGTAGGATGCTCTACTGGGTGTGTGCGATTTGGTCGCTGTGGCTGTCGCCCGCTGTGGCGCTCTTTATGGGCATTGCAATAGCCCTTACCGTTGGTGCGCCTTACACGAAAACCAATAAGAAAGTATCGAAATACCTCCTTCAAGTGGCGGTGGTTGGCTTGGGCTTCGGTATGAATCTCCACTCGGCACTCGCAGCAGGCAGGGAGGGTATGCTTTTTACTATTGTGTCGGTTGTGGGCGTGATGGTTGTGGGAGTGTTGCTCGGCAAACTATTGAATGTCAATCCCAAGAATGCCTACCTCATATCCTCGGGTACGGCAATTTGTGGCGGCAGTGCTATTGCGGCTGTTGCCCCCATTATTGATGCCGACGACAACGATACCTCCCTTGCGCTGGCAACAATCTTCGTGCTTAATGCTGTGGCGCTCTTCATCTTCCCTCCTATTGGCGAGGCGTTGGGGCTCACTGAACAGCAGTTTGGCACTTGGGCTGCGATAGCTATCCACGATACGAGCTCGGTGGTGGGTGCTGGTGCGGCTTATGGCGAGGAGGCTTTGCAGGTGGCAACAACTATCAAACTTACCCGTGCGCTTTGGATTTTTCCTCTCGCTCTGGTGTCGGTTGTAATCTTTCGCTCAAAGGGGAAGAAGGTAGCCATTCCTTGGTTTATCCTCCTTTTTATCTTGGCAATGGTTGCCAATACCTATATAAATATACCTGCCGAGATTACAAAAACCATCGTTGTGGTGGCAAAGAAGGCACTGAGCGTGACACTCTTCCTGATTGGTTGTGGACTCTCGCTTGGGGCTATTAAGAGGGTTGGAGCCAAACCCCTTATCTTGGGTGTGGTGCTCTGGGTGCTCATTTCGGTGGTTACGCTATTGGTGGTGATGATGTAAAAACAAAGAAAACCGATGCAGAACATTCTGTATCGGTTTTCTGTTTTTAGGGGGTGGTCAGTGGTTAGAGCAACTTGCTCATAAACTTCGCAGCGTTCACAACGAAACGCAGGTGTGTGCCCTTGCCGATTACCTGACCGCCACAGCGAGCCTCCACCTCAAACTCAATCTTACGACCCTCTACGGCTGTTACGATAGCCTCTGCCTCGATTGTTGCACCGATGGGCGAGGGGGCTATGTGGGTTGTTGCGATGTGACCACCAACGGTAGTGTCGCCCTCTGCCAAGTAGGGAGCAACGGCTGTCATTGCAGCGTGCTCCATCAGTGCCACCATCGAGGGGGTTGCGAATACATCGAGCCCACCAGAGCCCACAGCCGACGCTACATTTGTATGATCCACAACTGTTGTGCTTGTGTGTTTTGTTCCAATCTCAATCATAATATATAAGGGTTTTTCGGTTAATCTCTCCGCAAATTTAGCAAACATTTTTCAAACACTGCCCATCTTATATCTCTTTTTGAAGTCTATTTGTTGCGGGGTGAGAAAAAAGTGTATTTTGGCGTGAAAAAATCTTTTGTGGGTATCTGTGTGGCATACAGTGGGTTAGTTGTTGGGGTGGAAAAAAGTGTGAAAAAAGTTGTAATTTTTTTACAGAAAAATTTGCAGATATGATTTTTTGCACTACCTTTGCATCGCAAAACAAAAGCAAGGGAGTTTAGCTCAGCTGGTTTAGAGCATCTGCCTTACAAGCAGAGGGTCGGCGGTTCGAATCCGTCAACTCCCACAAGAGCAACAAAATCGCTCGGAAAGCCACTCGAAAGAGTGGCTTTTGTTGTACAAAGGGGTGTCGTATGAATAAAATTCACGGCACCCCTTTCCTTTGTACAACAAAAAGAGCCGTACGAGAGTGTCGCCTTAAAGCCATTAAGGGCATTAAGGGCATTAAGGGCATTAAGGGCATTAAGGGCATTAAGGGCTGTCTTTAAGTGGCAAGTATTTTAGATGAAAAAAAGTGTTTTTTGTCAATTTTGATTGTATCTTTGCAGAGTATGACACGCAGGGAGATATACGATAAGGTGGTGGCAGCGGCTGCGACAAACTACGATAGAGTGGAGTGTGGAGCTGTCGCTGAACGCCTATGTGCTGACCTCTATGGCTTTGGGCGCTTCGATGTTGTTATGAATGGAGAGGCAGTGCCCGATGGCTTTGATGTGGAACACTTTGAGGTGCTCCTCGGTAGGGTTGCAATGGGCGAGCCTGTGCAGTATATCGTGGGCTCTACGGAGTTCTATGGCAGGCGCTTTGTCGTGCGTGAGGGTGTGCTTGTACCTCGCCCAGAAACGGAAGAACTTGTCGCCCTTATTGTGCGTGAGAATATGTTGCCCACGCCCCGTATTGTGGATTTGTGTACGGGAACGGGTGCTATTGCTGTGTCGTTGGCGTGCGAGATAGCGGGCGCAAGGGTCGATGCCGTCGATCTGTCGCCAATCGCTATTGAAGTTGCGGGCGAGAATATCAGAGCAAATGGCGTGGATGTGGCGCTCGAAAGTGGCGATATCTTTGAGTGGGAGCCCGAGAGGGATGCCTATGATGTGATTGTGTCCAATCCTCCCTATATACCCGAGAGCGAGCGAATGGATATGGATCGCAATGTGGTCGATTTCGAGCCCGATATGGCGCTCTTTGTGCCCGATGATAGCCCCCTTGTCTTCTATGAGAGGATTGCCGATGTGGCGCTCGTGGGATTACACGAGGGAGGCAGGCTCTACTTTGAAATTCACGAACGCTTTGCCGAGGAGTGCGCTCAGATGCTCAGAGCAAAGGGCTTTGAGGCGGTCTGTATTCACAACGATATGAACTCCAAACCCCGAATGGTTGTATGTACGAAAAGAGTGTAAAGAGATATACAGCCCGCACCCAGAGTCCCGAGCAGGCTCTCTCGTCGCTTATGCGCACCTGTGCCCGTGCGGAGAGGTGCAGTAGCGATGCTCTGCGCTCTATGCGCCGTTGGGGACTCTCGGATGCGGATGCGAGGGGTGTGCTTGAACGCCTTGTGAGGGAGCGATTTATCGACGATAGTCGCTATGCGGAGGCTTATGTGAGGGAGAAGATGCGCTTTTCGGGCTGGGGAGAGAGGAAGATTCGTGCAGCCCTGAGGATGAAGGCTATTGCCCCCAATATTATAGACCGAGTATTGGAGCAACTCGTGCCTGAGGATGATACTTCACGCCTCGAAGAGGTGCTTCGCAAGAAGGCAGCAAAGACCACTGCCCGTGACCTTTACGACCTGAAAGCTAAGCTCGTACGCTTTGGTATGAGTAGGGGTTTTGACCTCGATGATGTGCTCACGATTACAGAGCAAATCCTTCACGAGAGAGAGTAGCGAGGCTCTTTGCCAAGAGTGTGGCATAGATATTTCCGAGCCTTATATTTCCAATCGAATAGATACTTTGCAGACCTACGGGGGTGAAAACCATCAACTCCTCGTAGCTCTCAACATCCTCCACACGGAGTTCCTCCTCGACGACCTTCACACCCGAGAGTTCCGCTAAGCGTACCATAGCTTCACGCTCGGCAGAGTGTCGTGCCCCCTTATCGGCAGGTGTCATAAGGAGCGTTTCGCCACGCAGTGCAAAGAGGGGGTTGTCGCCTGAGGTTGTGAGCACACCATTGCGATTGGCACGCAGGGCGACCTCATAGCCGTGCGAGAGAGCGTAGGTGTCGGCAAATCGTGCCGAGGTCAGCGACACATTGGTCTGGTGTTTCTCGAAGGGGATGTCGTAGTTTGTGATGATGCTTCGTGGGCGCACCGTATGAAGCCCATAGCCATCGTATGGTGTGGTCGCCTCGTGGAGTATAAGTCGCTGAGCGTCGCCATTTTGCGTGGCGATAAGATGGAGCGTTACGGTATTGCCACCCTCGGGATAGAGCCCGAAATATAGAAGCTCACGAATTTCCTTTTCGAGTGTTCTCGGGTCGATGTTGGGGCGTACGCCATATAGGGTTTTGAACGAGTCGAGTGCGTAGCGCAACTTGACACTCAGATGAAGGGGCTTGTGGGCAAAGGTGTTGATGGTGGTATAGACCCAGTTGCGCCCTATTAGGGTGCTGGGATTTAACTCCACCTCCCTCCAAGTAGTCACTTTGCCTTCAAATGAGATTTTCTCCTCCATAGCCACCCCTTAGAGCATCATAATTTTCATAAGCATCTCACGCAACAACTCACCCTGCTCCAAGCCGCCCGAATTGACACCCTTACCCTTCATATCATACTCCCTGATGATGCCGAGAATGAGAAAGATTTTTTTGTTGGGGTAGAGCTTTGCTGCCTGCTTATAACCTCCAAGTACATAGGGGCTTACCTTGATGAGTCCTGCCAATTCTGCATCGCTCGCTACGGGCATACCTTTGAACTTGGTTTGCCACTCACGATAGTTGAGCGTGAAGAGTTTTTGGAAGTGGTTGAAGAGGGTAGAGGTAGTCACTACGAGGGGGTGATTTTTGGGGTTGCGTGCGAAGTTATCGGCAATCTGCATTGCTCGGGCAAACTGCTTGTGCGCAACAGCCTCCACCAACTCGAAGTTGTTGAAATCCTTACTAATACCGATGTTCTGCTCTATGTGGTCGGCAGTGATAGTCTTAGTGCCCTCGGGGAGTCGTGTGAAGAGTTTGTCAAACTCGCCTGCAATTTTGGCGATGTCCGTACCCATAAAATCCACAACCATCCTGAGCGCCTTCTCCTCAATGGCGCATCCTTTGGTCGCACGCAGATAAGTCGCAATCCAGGGGGCAAGCTCATTGTCATAGGGGCGGGGCGACTCAAATACCACACCCTTTGCGCTCACTTGTTTGTAGAGTGCCGAGCGTTTATCGACGCTTTTGCCTTTGTGGGCGATAATGAGGATTGTTGAGTCGGAGGGTGCGGCGGTATAGTGTGAGAGGTTATCGACCTTACGGAGTGAGGCTGCCTCTTTGACGATGATGACCATCTTGCCACCCATCATTGGCATCTGTCGTGCGTAGTTTACGATGATACCCTCATCCTCCACATCCTTGCCGTAGATGACAAGCTGATTGAAAGCCTTTTCGCTCTCATCGAGGATTGTGTCGGCAAGCATATCCGTCAGGCGGTCAATGAAATATCCCTCCTCGCCCATCAATAGATAGATGGGCGCAAACTTGCGAGCACGAATATCCTTCACAATGCTCTCATATTGTGCGTATGCCTCCCTAAAACGAATCGCCTTTGCCATATTGTGTAAATCGTCAGCCGCCTTTATTTAATTTTCAACTTTCAACTCTACAAAGTTTCCTTTGTGATGCGGAGTACATTCTCGGTTTTGGATGTGATTTTGTGGCGGTTGTCGATTCTCTGACCTACCAACCACACAATCCTATCGCCCGAAGTGAGTACAAATTGGCGCTTTTTCTCCGCCATTGACACCTTTGCATCAATTAAAAAGTCGCTCACTTTCTTCTCCTCCATCATTCCGAGAGGCATAAACCTGTCGCCCTCTCGCCACTTGCGCAGTGTGAGTGGCTCTGTGAGAGTGTCCAAATCGAGAAGGGCAATATGTTCGGGCACGATGAGGGACTCGATGGTGTCGATGTCCTTCTTTTCGAGATAGAGCACCGAGCCTCCGCAGTGCACTTTGGTCTTTGCGAGATTCACCGCCACCTCACACTCGTCATCCTCGTCGATGCGAGAAATCACGATGCGACCACGGTCAATGTATGCAACCCAATCTTTGGCATAAAAACGCTTGCCCGTAGCATTATTTTTCAGTGCATCATAGAGCGAATCTACAACATCGCCACGAAAGCCATAGTTTTGGCTCATAAGTTCATAGATGACAAAACGGAGAGGGAAACCGGAGTCTATTTTATCGGGATGGATGATGTCCTCCCTGCCGACATTTTCCACTGCATCACGAGCAATCTTTTCGATGGCGTATGTGATGAAGTGCTGCGTTTCGGTCAGGCGGTCGATGTTGCTACACATCGTGGTTGTGAATTGTGGAACAATCTCACGCAGGCGAGGTACAATGCCGAGCCTTATCTTATTGCGTAAATACTTTGTCGAACGGTTGGAAGAGTCCTCACGGAATGGGATGCGGCGGCTCTTGGCATACTCCTTAATCTCGTGGCGGGATGCAAACAGCAGAGGGCGGATAACCTTGCCATTGATGACACTGATACCAGTAAGCCCTTTGAGTCCCGTGCCACGCAGGAGATTGATGAAGAATGTCTCGATGCTATCGTCTGCGTGGTGTGCTACGGCGATGGTGTCGTAACCTTCATCCACACACAACTCATCAAACCAAGCATAACGCAATCTGCGAGCTGCCATCTGCACGCTTTCGCCCGTCTGTGCCATCTCGCCTTTGGTGTCGAAACGACGGTTGTAGTGGGGGACACCGAGCCTCTCTGCCTCGTTTGCAACGAGAATCTCATCCTCTTCACTCTCTTCGCCACGCAGGCAGAAGTTGCAGTGGGCAACGCCCACCTTGTAACCCGCCTCCACAAAGAGGTGCATCATAACCATTGAGTCCACACCGCCACTGACGGTAAGGATGATGCGATTCTCCTTAGTGACCAGCGAGTGGTCTGTGATATATTTCTGGAACTTCTCCGAAAGTGTCATACTCTCTCCTTCTTTTCTCTCTACAAAACATTTACCTCGGGGGAAATATCCACTCCGAATTTATCCTTAACCTCCCCACAGATGCGATTGGCAAGAGCCATAACTTCCTCGCCCGTAGCCCCACCAAGATTGATGAGCACAAGTGCTTGATTGGCGTGTACACCTGCACGCCCCAGAGCCTTACCTTTCCATCCGAGCGAGTCAATCATCCAGCCAGTGGCGATTTTCAGTTTGTCGCTCTCTTCTGCCACATCATAGACAGGCATTGTGGGGTATTGGGCTTTGAGCCTTTCGACCTGCTCTCGTGGCAGGATGGGGTTCTTGAAAAAACTACCCGCATTGCCAATCTTCTTGGGGTCGGGGAGTTTGCTGTCACGAATAGCTCTCACGGCGTTGCGAATACCTTGTGGGGTGTAGTCGCCCGTGCGCTCCACCTCGGGGCGAAGGGTGCCGTAGTCAAGTCGTGGTGTGGCGCTCTTCGAGAGGCGATATGTTACGGCTGTGATGATAGCCTTGCCTGCAAGTTCCTCCTTGAAGATGCTCTCTCGGTAGCCAAACTTACACTTGGAGGAGGGGATGTTCTCGGTTGTGAGCGTGTCGAGCATTACAACCTCTACACTCTCAATGACATCTTTTGCCTCTGTGCCATAGGCTCCAATGTTCTGCACGGCACTTGCACCTACACTGCTGGGAATTGCCGAGAGGTTTTCCATACCCCACAATCCACGCTCGGTGCTCCACGCCACTACATCGTCCCACACCTCGCCTGCGGCAACGCGAATTGTCGTGTGCTCCGCACTCTCCTCAGTAATCGTAATGCCCTTTGCTGTCGAACGGATGATTGTGCCGAGGAAATCTTTGGTGAATAGTGTGTTGCACCCTTCGCCGAGTATTGTCCATCGGTCGGAAAGATGCTCTTTGCCCTCGTCGCTTGCGAGGTAGGCGAGAAGCTCATTTGTGGTGCTCCACTCAACCATTCGTGTGGCTGTGGCGTGCGCCCCAAAAGAGGTGTATTCTGCAAGATTGATATTTTCGCTTATTCGTACCATTTCAAACTACAAAGTTAATACTTTTCGCCAAAATAGTCATACGACAAGTAAAATAATCTGTGGCGTGGAAATTTTTTGGTGAAAAGATGTGAAAAAAGATTGGCTGTGGCTTTGAATATCCGCCAAATGTTGATAAATTTGTGGGATTATTTTTAATAAAATTAAAAACTACCTATGTTCACTTCCGAGGACCTTCAACAAATCCAGCAACACGGACTTACTTGTGAGGCTGTCGAAAAGCAGTTGGAAAATTTCCGCAACGGCTTCCCCTATCTGAAAATTATTCGCTCTGCAAGGGTGAGCGATGGAATCTTTGCTATCGATGGCAACGATGCAGGCGCCCTGCGTGCAGAGTATCGTGAGGCGCAGAAGAGCCTCAAAATCGAGAAGTTTGTGCCCGCAAGCGGTGCTGCTACTCGAATGTTCAAGGACCTCTTCTCCTTTGTGGAGAGTGGCGAGATGAACCCCGTTGTGGAGAAACTCTCGGCAAATATCGAGAAGTTTGCCTTTGCGGAGGCTCTCGGTGAGAAGGTGGCACTCGATGCACCCCTGAAAGATGTTGTGAAGACCATTGTTGGCGAAGGGCTCGAATATGGCTCCAAACCCAAAGGTCTTCTTCTTTTTCATAAATATCCCACTGGCGCACGCACTCCCTTTGAGGAGCACTTGGCAGAGGGAGCTATGTATGCAGCAAGCAATGGCGAAGTGAATATCCACTTTACCGTGTCGCCCGAGCACGTTGAGGGCTTCTCGTCGCTCTTTGAGAGCGTGAAGGAGCACTATGAGAGGCGCTACGATGTGAAATACAACATCTCAATGTCGGTGCAGAAGGGTAGTACGGATACCATTGCTGTGAATGAGGATTGCACTCCCTTCCGTGAGGGGGATGGCAAACTACTCTTCCGTCCTGCGGGTCACGGTGCGCTGATTGAGAATCTCAACGATATTGACGCAGATGTAATCTTCATCAAGACCATTGATAATGTGGCTCCCGACCACTTGAAGGCAGATACAATCAAATACAAAGAGGTACTTGCAGGTCTGCTTGTGACCACCCAGAAAGAGGTGTTCCGCTATGCCGAGATGTTGGAGAACGGTACTGCGGATGTTGCAGAAGTTGCCGAGTGGGTGGAGAGTCGCCTTTGTGTGAAACTCCCCGAGGCTGTTAAGGCAGATAGGGAGGCGCTCTTGAAGGTGCTCGATAGACCTCTTAGAGTGTGTGGTATGGTGCGCAACGAGGGCGAGCCTGGTGGTGGTCCTTTCTGGGCAGAGGGTGCCGATGGTACGGTGGCTTTGCAGATTGCCGAGTCGTCGCAGATTGCCCCCGAGCAGAAGGCTCTGATGGCTGAGGCTACGCACTTCAACCCCGTAGATTTGGTCTGTGCAACCCGCAACCGTAAGGGTGAGAAGTACGATTTTAGAAACTATATCGACCCTGCAACTGGCTTCATTTCGAGCAAGTCGAAGAGTGGTCGCACGCTGCTTGCTCAGGAGCTCCCAGGTCTTTGGAATGGTGCAATGTCCAACTGGAATACATTGTTTGTTGAGGTGCCCATTTCGACATTCTCGCCCGTGAAGGTTGTAACCGACCTTTTGCGCCCCGAGCATCAGTAGGGTAGGACAACTTCCTCGAAAAAGTCGCAAAAGAAAAAGAAGGAAAACAAAACTAAATAATAAATAAGAACAACAAAATGGAAAACAAAAAATTACAGGAATTGACCGAGAAACTCTATGCAGAGGGTTTGTCAAAGGGTCAGCAGGAGGCAGAGCGTGTTGTGGCAGATGCCGAGGCAAAGGCTGCTGCACTTGTGTCGGAGGCTGAGGCAAAGGCTGAGGCTATTGTGAAGGCTGCCGAGGCAAAGGCTGCCGAGATTAAGAAGAACAACGAAACAGAGGTTACTCTCTCTACTCGCCAGATGGTGGCGGCGCTTAGGGAGAACATCGCAAACCTTGTTGTTGCAAAGATTGGCGAGGGCGCAGTTCACGCTACTTTGCTCGATGTTGAGTTTGTGAAGGAGATGCTCCTTTCGGTTGCTCGCTCGTGGAATGGTGAGAGGGTTGCATTGGAGGCGGTTCTTCCCGCAGATATGAAGGCTAAGTTCGATGCAGAGGCTGAGGGCGCTGTGAAAGCACTCTTGGCAGAGGGCGTTGAGGTTGGCTATTCGGAGAAGGTTAAGAGTGGCTTCAAGGTTGCTCCTAAGGAGGGTGGCTACTACATCAGCTTCACCGAGGAGGACTTCTCGGCTCTCTTGGCTGAGTATCTCAAAGAGAAAATCACAAAGATGCTCTTCTAATTAACGCTCCAACGAATTAGATTATGGCTAAAAATTATTACTGCCTTGTTGCTGGATTGAGGGAGTATGCGCTCGACAGTGACGCAAAGGGCTTCGATGCGAGGGAGGTAATCGACGAGATTGCCGAGGAACTCTCCCGTGAGGATGCCCGTGCGCTCAGGGGTCTGATGCTCTTCCACGATGTCTGCAACTTGGTAAATGTAAAGAGTGGTAGAGAGGGCTTCTCGACACTCGGTAACTTCTCTCGTGAGGAGATTGCGGAGCAGGCTGTGAGCCCCACCGAACTCCCCGAGGAGTTGCAGGAGGTCATCTCACTCTTTGCCGAGATGGAGAAGGGCGAGGTGGATGCCGACGATGAGAGGCTCCGCAGGGTTGATACCTCTCGCTCGTTTGCCACAGAACTCTATGCTGCCTACTATCGCTACTGCGCAAAGAGCAAATGCCGCTTTTTGAGGGAGTGGAGCGAGGCAGACCGCAATCTTAGGAATATCACCGCAGCGCTCACTGCTCGCAGTAGGGGTGTAGCTGTGGGCGAACAGCTTGTTGGCGAGGGTGAGATTGTCTATCAACTCTCTCGCTCGTCGGCTGCCGACTTCGGCTTGAAGGGCGAGGTAGGCTATATCGACGCTCTGATTGGCGCGCTTGCCGAGAATGAGAACTTGCTGGATAAGGAACACCGCATTGATGTCATTCGCTGGGGTTTGTCGGAGGAGATTTCGACCTTCGATTACTTCAACATTGGCTTCCTTTTGGGCTACATTGTCCGCCTCGGACTTGTACACCGCTGGGCACGCTTGGATGAGGAGAAGGGTCGTGAGCTCTTCCGTCGTCTTGTAGAGTCGCTTGGCGCAAAGGAGCACATTGCAGCGGCTGAGAGGCGCTATGCAGAGGCATAGAGATGAAAAAGGACTAAAAATTCAAAAAACAAAAAATATCAAAACTTAGATGAAAACTACTGGTAAAGTACAAGGTATTATCTCCAATATCGTGATTGTACGCACCGAGGGCGCAGTGTCGCAGAATGAGATCTGCTACATTACCGTAGGCGGTGTGAAACTTATGGCGGAGGTAATTAAAGTGACGGGAAAGGATGCCTATGTTCAGGTGTTCGACTCGACACGAGGTTTGAGAATCGGTGCTGAGGTGGAGTTTGAGGGTCATATGCTTGAAGCAACCCTTGCTCCTGGTATCATCTCTCGCAACTATGATGGTCTGCAAAACGACCTCGAAAGGATGGAAAGCCTCTTTATTGAGCGTGGTACAAAGACCGACCCCATCGACTATGAGAAACTCTGGGCATATAAACCCCTCGCACAGGTGGGCGACAAAGTGACCGCTGGTGACTGGCTTGGTGAGGTGCAGGAGTTGTGGGTGGCTCACAAGATTATGGTGCCCTTCACTATGGAGGAGACCTACACCATCAAGTCGCTCAAAGAGGAGGGCGAGTATAATGTGAATACCGTTGTGGCTGTCCTCACCGACTCGAAGGGCGAAGACCACGAGGTTACAATGGTGCAGAAATGGCCCGTGAAGAAGGCTATCAAAGCATACACTGCTAAACCCCGCCCCAGCCGTATTATGGAGACAGGTGTGAGGGCTATTGATACCTTCAATCCCATTGCAGATGGTGGTACGGGCTTTATCCCCGGTCCTTTCGGTGCAGGTAAGACCGTGTTGCAGCACGCAATCTCTAAGCAGGCAGAGGCAGACCTTATCATTATGGTTGCGTGCGGTGAGCGTGCAAACGAGGTTGTGGAGATTTTTGCGGAGTTCCCCCACTTGGACGACCCCCGCACTGGTCACAAACTTATGGAGCGTACCACTATCATCTGTAACACCTCCAATATGCCCGTAGCTGCTCGTGAGGCGTCGGTTTACACTGGTATGACCATCGCAGAGTACTACCGTGCAATGGGTCTGAAAGTCCTTCTTTTGGCAGACTCGACTTCTCGTTGGGCACAGGCTCTTCGTGAGATGAGTAACCGCTTGGAGGAGCTTCCCGGTCAGGATGCGTTCCCTATGGACCTTTCGGCAATCATTTCGTCGTTCTACGCAAGGGCGGGTCTTGTTCACTTGCGCAATGGCGTGACTGGCTCGGTAACCTTCCTCGGTACTGTATCGCCTGCGGGTGGTAACTTGAAGGAGCCCGTGACCGAATCGACCAAGAAGGCAGCAAGGTGTTTCTATGCGCTCTCGCAGCAGCGTGCAGACTCCAAGCGCTATCCCGCAATTGATCCTCTGGATAGTTACTCCAAATACCTCGAATATCCCGAGATTGTGGAGTATCTCGATGAGCATATCGAAGAGGGCTGGGTTAAGAATGTAATGGAGGGTAAGACCCTCGTTCGTAGGGGTAAGGAGGCTGCTGAGCAGATCAACATCCTTGGCGACGACGGTGTTCCCGTTGAGTACCACGAGATGTTCTGGAAGAGCGAACTTGTGGACTTCGTTATCTTGCAGCAGGACGCATTCGATGATATTGATGCCAACTGCCCCATTGACCGCCAGAAATATATGTTTGACTTTGTGATGGAGATGTGCCGTAAACAGTATGCTTTCGCCGACTTCGAGGAGTGCTCGGCATTCTTCAAAAACCTCATCAACCTCTTCAAACAGCTCAACTACACCGAGTGGCAGAGCGAGGAGTTTGCAAAATATGAGGCAGAGATCAGAGCATTTGCATCCACTAAATAATTTGGAGGAGAGAAAAAGTTATGACTACAAAAGCATTTCAGAAAGTATATACCAAGATCGACAACATCACCAAGGCGACCGTCACACTTCGTGCTACTGGCGTGGGTAACGATGAGCTCGCAACCGTTGGTGGTCACTTGGCACAGGTAGTAAAAATTATGGGCGACGAGGTAACCTTGCAGGTGTTTGAGGGTACCGAGGGTATCTCGACCGATGCAGAGGTGCTCTTCCACGGCGTGCCTCCCACTTTGAAGGTGGGCGATGGCTTGGCTGGTCGCTTCTTCAATGCCTATGGCGAGCCTCTGGAAGGTGGCGCACCCGTTGAGGGCGAGGAGAGGGAGATTGGTGGTCCCACCGTAAACCCCTTCCGTCGTCGTCAGCCTTCGGAGTTGATTGCAACAGGTATCGCAGGTATTGACCTTAACAACACCATCGTGTCGGGTCAGAAGATTCCTTTCTTTGCAGACCCCGACCAGCCCTACAACCAAGTAATGGCAAATGTGGCACTGCGTGCAAAGGCAGATAAGATTATCTTGGGTGGTATGGGTATGACCAACGACGACTTCCTCTACTTCAAGAATCTCTTTGAGAATGCAGGTGTCTTGGATAGGATTGTTTGCTTCGTGAATACTACCGAGAATCCACCCGTAGAGCGTCTTTTGGTGCCCGATATGGCACTGACCGCAGCGGAGTATTTTGCTGCCGATAAGGGCGAAAAGGTACTTGTTCTGCTTACCGATATGACCCTCTATGCGGATGCCCTTGCTATCGTGTCCAACCGTATGGACCAGATTCCCTCGAAGGACTCGATGCCTGGCTCGCTCTACTCGGACTTGGCGAAGATTTACGAGAAAGCCGTACAACTTCCCTCGGGTGGCTCGATTACTATCATTGCGGTTACAACCCTCTCGGGTGGCGATATTACCCACGCAATTCCCGATAATACGGGTTATATTACTGAGGGTCAGTTGTTCCTCCGTAATGATACCGACACTGGTAAGGTTATCGTTGACCCCTTCCGTTCGCTCTCTCGTCTGAAACAGCTCGTTATCGGCAAGAAGACCCGTGAGGATCATCCTCAGGTTATGAATGCTGCTGTTCGCCTCTATTCGGACGCTGCTGGTGCGAAGACCAAGTTGGAGAACGGTTTTGACCTTTCGGACTACGATGAGCGTGCTCTTGCATTTGCGAAGGAGTACTCCGATAAGTTGCTCTCGATTGATGTTAATATCGACATCACAGAGATGCTCGACACCGCTTGGACTCTGTTTGCTAAGTACTTCAAGAAATCGGAGGTTACCATTAAGTCGGAACTTGTTGAGAAGTACTGGAAATAATTTATCCTCTTTTTTGGCTCTTTTCTCTCATTGACTCGGTTGTATTGTGCGCCATCATCAAAGAGAAAAATAGCTTAAAAAAAAAGATAAATTGTGATGAAAAAGATAAACCATTCTATATATAATAGGTATTAGATGGCAATAAAGTTTCAATATAATAAGACATCGCTCGGCGAACTCGGCAAACAGCTCAAAATGCGCCAAAGGGCACTCCCTACTATCAAAAGTAAGGAGTCGGCTCTGAGGGTTGAGGTGTCGGCTGCCAAAGATAAGGCAGAGGGCTACCAGACTCGTATGAATGAGCTCATTGCTAAGTACGACTATATGTCGTCCCTCTGGGGCGAGTTCGAGAGCGACCTCTTGGTGGTGAAGGATGTCGTGCTGGGAGTCAATAAGATTGCCGGCGTGAAGATTCCCGCATTGCAGGAGGTGGTCTTTGAGCAGCGCCCCTATGACCTCTTCTCCTCGCCTGCGTGGTACGCAGATGGTGTGGAGGTCTTGAAGGAGATTGCTCGCCTCGGTATTGAGTTCGCAGTCTTTATGCGACGCACCGAGCTTTTGGATCACGCCCGCAAGAAAACCACCCAGAAGGTGAACCTCTACGAGAAGGTGCAAATCCCTGGCTACGAGGATGCTATTCGCAAGATTAAGCGTTTCCTTGAAGATGAGGAGAACCTCTCGAAGAGTGCTCAGAAGATTGTTAAGACCAAACACGAACAGACTAAACCCACCGAAGAGTTATGATAGTTAAGATGAACAAATATACTCTTGTGCTCTATCATAAGGCGCAGGAGGAGTTCCTCTCCAAATTGCAGGAACTCGGTGTTGTGGATATCACAACCAGCGGTTGGGAACCCAATGAGCGTGAAAGGGAGGTGCTCGGTGAGATTGAGGCTCACAAGGCGGCTTCCGAGGCGTTCTCGGCTCTGAAAAAGCTCCCCAAGTATGCAGGAGGTAAGCCTTTTGCAACTGGCGAGGAGGCATACGAAAACTACACCAAAGCGTCTGCTGCTATCGAGTCGCTCAATGCACAGATTGCAAAGGCAACCAAAGAGGCAGAAGAACTTGCTATGTGGGGCGACTTCCAGCCCGAGTCTATTGCTCGCTTGGAGCAGGAGGGTATCTTGCTTCACTTCTACTCTTGCTACTCCAATGAGTATCAGCAGGGCGTACAGGCGTGGGCAGAGAACTACACCGTAGAGTTGATTTCCGAGAAGGGTGGAGTGAGCTACTTTGTGGCTGTTACCCGTAAGGGCGAGCCCGCACCTCAGATTGATGCTCAGGTGGTTAAGACCCCTACACTCAATGCCGATGACAAACGCTCGGAGATTGCTGCTCTCGAAACTGGGCTTGCAGAGTGGGAGAGTGTTATGGCTCGTTGCGTGGCAAGTGCGGAACTCATTGCAGACCACGCAGGTGGGCTGAAAGATGAGTTGCAGTTTAGTCAAGTGAGCCGTAGTGGCGAGGCAGAGGCAGAGGGCAAGTTGATTGTTCTCCAAGGTTGGGCACCCGAGGCAAATGCTGCCGAGGTAGAGTCACTCTTGGATGGCGAGAGCGATGTGCTCTACATTAAGGAGAAACCCACAATGGAGGATGATACTCCCGTGAAACTCAAAAATGGTTGGTTTGCCAAACCTTTTGAGTTCATTGGCGACTTCTACGCTGTGCCTAAGTATGGTACTATGGACCTTACGAGGTACTTCGCACCCTTCTATATGCTCTTCTTCGGCTTCTGTATTGGCGATGCGGGCTATGGTGCGACATTCTTCCTCATAGGTCTGTTTATGTTCTTGAAGAAGATTAAGGGTATGGGGCTTATCTCACAGCTTGTTATGTGGCTTGGTGCAGCTTCGGTGCTCTTTGGTCTTTGCGTGGGTAATGTCTATGGCGTGTCGCTCATTGGTAAGGGTGTGCCCGAATGGTATGACAATGCTATGCAGACCATCAACGACCAACTCTTCTATATTGCACTTGGATGCGGTATTGTGCAGATTATCTTTGCACTGATACTCAATGTGATAAATACGACTATTGCCTACGGATTTAAGTATTCGTTCGGCACTCTCGGTTGGCTTATCATCTTGGTGGACTGCCTTTTGGGATTCTTGCTTCCAATGGTTGGTGTGGCGGGCTTCTCGTTCTCGTCGCCCATCTTCCTCGGTGTGCTGATTGTTGGCGCAGTGTTGATGCTCCTGCTGAACAATCCCAACCGCAATCCTTTGGTGAACTTCGGCTCGGGCTTGTGGGATACCTACAATAACCTCACAGGTCTGCTGGGTGATGTGCTGAGTTATGTCCGCCTCTTTGCTATCAGCCTTTCGGGTGGTGCGCTTGCGGTGGTGTTCAATGACTTGGCAGGTAGCCTTGCACCCGACACCCCAGGTTTGCGTCAGGTTGTGATGTTCCTGATTTTGGCTTTTGGTCACGGTATCAATATCTTTATGTCCGCAATCGGTGCATTTGTCCACCCTATGCGTCTGACCTTTATTGAGTTCTATAAGAACGCAGGCTTCGAGGCGGCGACAAGGGTTTATACTCCTTTCGAGAAACACAAAACAAATTAAAAAACTAATAAATTAACAAACTAAAAACATTTTACAATTATGAACATTATTCTTGCTTACATCGGTGTAGTGCTTATGGTAGCACTCTCGGGTATCGGTAGTGCTTATGGTACTTCCATTGCTGCAAATGCCACTGTTGGCGCTATGAAGAAACGAATGAACTCGTTTGGTCAGTCGATGATTCTCTCGGCTCTTCCTGCAACTCAGGGTCTTTATGGTTTTGCTGCGTTCTTCTTCGTGCAGAACTACCTCACCGCAGGTATCACTCTTATGCAGGCAGCTGCAATCTTCGGTCTTGGTTTGACCGTAGGTTTCGTTTGCTTGTTCTCGGCAATCCGTCAGGGTCAGATTTGTGCAAATGGTATCGCTGCTATCGGTGGTGGCTACGATGTGATGGGTAAAACCCTTCTTCTCGCAGTATTCCCCGAGCTCTATGCAATTATTACCGTTGCAGTTACCTTCCTTGTAACTGGTTTGATGGGTACTCCCGTATTGTAAAACCCGTATATAGGCAGCGCCTTTGGCGTTGCATTGCGATAAATCCCCTCTGCATTTGCGATGAGCAAACTGCGGAGGGGATTTTCTTGTGCGCCTAAAACTCGCTCCTTTGTTTGGCACAAGACTCACTCTGCAATCTGCGTTTTTAGTGACCGCCAATCGTCATCCGCCAACCGACTGTTTTTCTTGCATCGGTAGCCCCACCTCTCACTTTCCTCTCTTGCCAAAAAATTTCAACTT
>JAGCJH010000050.1 GCA_017648105.1 Tidjanibacter sp. | reverse complement strand
GTACTCAGACCGAGTGCGTTGTACGCCTCGAGAAGAGCGCTACCGACCGTCTGTGCGGTACCTACAATGTAGTGCCTACCGTTGCCAGCCCCTTCGATGGCAAGGTTGCTGCCGCATTCGATGTTCAGATTACCTGGAACGGTGAGTACGGCTGCTTCGAGATTGCTCCCTTCGATGGTTGGACTTACAGCCCCATCTACGCTTACTGGGATGAGGAGAGCGAGTCGATGTATATGTTGCCCTACGAGCCTCTGATGTGGTACAGCTCGGCAGATATGCAGATGTGCTACCAGATGTTCTTCGTAGTAGAGAATCAAACCGCAGTTCCCGTTAGCTCGGAGGTTATCCTCGACGTTGATATGGACAAGGGTACCATCACATTCCCTGAGGATCAGTACTTCGGTGTATTGGTATTCAGCTGCGACGCAGGTTACAACCCCACCGGTCTTTACGGTCGCTTTACCAGCGCTTGTGCCGGTTATGTTATGACCAAGAAGTAGTCTAAACTACGCAAACTGATAATTGTGAGGTGTGCTCCAATGGGGCACACCTCCTTTTTTTTGCCTTGTAGGAGTTGCTAATTGGCAGAAAATTATTACCTTTGCATCCCGCAAACTATGCGAATAGAGAGGTTAGAAATCAATAACATAACAATTATATCACTATGAACATCATTAAAGAGGCTCGCGAGAATCAGACCGCGATTATTAAAATCACCGTTTCGGAGGCCGACTATGCCCCCGAGGTGGACAAAAAACTCCGTGAATACAAACGCAAAGCCAACATCCCCGGTTTCCGCCCCGGTATGGTGCCTATGAGCATCATCAACAAGATGTACCGCAAAGGTGTAGTGGCAGAGACCGCCTACAAGATGGCTTCCGACAACTGCTTCGCCTACATCGAGAAAGAGGGTATCGACTATATGGGCGATGTTATGCCCGCAGAGGAGCAGGGCGCTTTCGACTTCGACAACAACACCGACCACGAGTTTATCTTCGAGATTGGTCTGGCTCCCGTTGTTGACCTCGAGCTTACCGAGAAAGACAAAGTTACCCGCTATAAAATCAAAGCCGACGAGGAGATGCGCAGCGGCTACCGCAGCCAGTTCCTCCGCACCTACGGTCGCTTGGTAGATGTAGATGTTGTTGAGAACGACGAGGCTGTTATGTGCACCCTCGACAACGGTGAGATTAAGACCGAGGACGCTTATGTAGGTCTTATCAGTATGACTGAGGAGGAGCGCAAACCCTACATCGGCAAGAAGGTTGGCGACCAGATGATTGTGAATGTAAATGAGCTCTACAAAACCGAGCAGCAGAGGGCTTCTGTTCTTGGTCTTAAAGAGAACGAGCTTGCAAGCATCAACCCCGAGTTCAACCTCACAATCACCAAGATTCGCAAATATGCAGATCCCGAGATGAACGAGGAGTTCTTCAAGATGGCTTTCCCCGCAGGTGATGTTACCAGCGTGGAGGAGTTTGAGAAGATGATCGACAAGAAGATTGAGGAGGAGCTCAAAAAGGAGAGCGACTATGTATTCACCCAGACTCTCCGTGAGTACCTCGTAGAGAAGGCAAACCTCACTATCCCCGAGGACTTCCTCAAACGCTGGTTGCTCGCAATCAACGAGGGTAAGTTCACAATGGAGGAGATTGAGAAGGACTTTGCACCCTTCGCAGATATGATGAAGTGGAGCGCAGTGCAGAAATACTTTGCAAAGAAACTCTCCATCGAGGTTAAACCCGAGGATATGCAGGCAGAGGCTAAGGCTTACGCAGCAGCACAGTTTGCACAGTATGGTATGATGAATGTGGCTGATGAGATGCTCACCAACTACGCACAGCAGATTCTCTCCAACAAGGAGGAGGCAAACAAACTCATCGAGAAAGTTTACGAGGCTAAGGTTGTGGCAGCTGTTACTCCTCTTGTAAAAGTTTCCAACAAGAGTGTGACTATTGCAGAGCTTAACAAAATCCTCGCTAAAAAAGCAAAATAAGCGTCGATTTTGTCGTTGCACTTCGATAAGCGGAGTTCCTCATTTGCGATTAGCAAACTGCGGACTCCGCTTTCTTGTGCGCCTAAAACTCGCCTGCTTATTTTGCTTTTTATATGTCTTGTAGGCTGCGGACTCGCTCCTTTTTTTGCACAAAAATCCCTTGCTTATTTTGCTTTTTGTCGGTTGCGGACTCCGCTTTCTTGTGCGCCTAAAACTCGCTCGCTTATTTTGATTTTTTGTATTCTTTGGGAGAGGGACTCTAAGGACTTTAAGGGCATTAAGGAAATATAACTTTCAACTTTTGGGCGTATTTGATAATCACGATTTATTGTCTTACCTTTGATACAACTATAAATATGAAATTATGAGGCGAGGTGTAGTTTTGTTTTCCCTGATATGTATGCTGATTTGTTCGTGTACTCCTTCCCGTGTGCCCATTGTGGTTGTTGGGGGTGGTGCGTCGGGCGTATGTGCTGGCGTGCAGTCTGCAAGGATGGGTGTGAAGACTCTCATTATTGAGGAGAGCAAGTGGTTGGGCGGTATGCTGACTTCGGCAGGTGTGAGTTGTGTGGATGGTAACTACAAGATGCGAAGCGGTATTTTTGGCGAGTTTGCCGATTCGCTCGCTGTGCGCTATGGTGGCTATTCGGCATTGCAAACGGGTTGGGTGAGTAACATCAACTTCGACCCTCACATCGGTCAGCAGGTCTTTACCAACATCTGCAACTCTTGTTCGGACTATTTGACTGTCGAAAGGTGTGCAAGGGTGCTCTCGGTGCGCAGATGTCGTGACGGGTGGAGAGTTGTTTGGCGTGATGACGAGGGCGTGCGCAGGTGTGTGCTTGCGGATGTTGTGATAGATGCCACAGAGTTGGGTGATGTTGCAAAGGCGTGTGGGGTGGAGTATCGCATTGGTATGGATTCTCGTAGCGACACAGGCGAATCCATAGCCCCCGAGGTGGCGAATGATGTGATACAAGATTTGACCTATGTGGCGTTCCTGAAAGATTATGGGGAGGGTGCGGATATGACTATTCCCCAACCCGAGGGGTACGATCCGATGCTGTTTGCCAACTCGTGCATCAACCCCCTAAGTAGTGGCACGACCGAAACGGGACAGACTGTATGGTCGGCAGGGATGATGATCTCCTATGGTAGGACTCCCAGTGGGCACTATATGATAAACTGGCCCATCTATGGCAACGACTACTACGCCAATGTGGTGGACTCTTCTTCTGAGGAGAGGGCAGAGGCTTTCGAGAGGGCAAAAAAATTCACGCTCTCGTTTGTCTATTTCATCCAGACCCAACTTGGGATGAAAAATCTCGGCATTGCCGACGATATCTTCCCCACTGAGGATGGGCTCCCCATTTTCCCCTACCATCGAGAGTCGAGGCGCATTGTGGGCGAGGCGTTCTTTACGATGGATGCGGCAGCGACCCCCTACGACTACAAATATCCCTACTATCGCACGGGTATTGCTGTTGGGGACTATGCCGTAGATCATCATCATTTCCGCCACCCCGAGTGGCGCTCGCTACCCGATTTGCACTTCTATCCGATACCCTCTTTTTGTGTGCCTTTGGGTGTGATTATTCCCCGAGGGGTCGATGATTTACTTGTGGTGGAGAAGTCCGTGTCGGTGTCCAACCTCATAAATGGAGCCACACGCCTACAACCTGTCGTTATGCAACTCGGACAAGCGGCTGGTGCGCTGGCAGCACTCTCCATTACGCAGAAGAGAAGTGTGGATAGGGTAGCCGTGAGGAGTGTTCAGGCGCAACTCCTTATGGATGGGTGCTACATTATGCCCTTTGTGGATGTGGCTAAGGATGATGCCCACTTCTGTGCCATTCAACGCATAGGTGCTACGGGAATACTGAGGGGTGAGGGTCGAAATGTCGGCTGGGAAAACCAGACTCTCTTCCGCCCCAATGACCCACTACTTGTAGAGGAGATTTACGCCGAGCCATTCTATACGGGCGACCTGGGGCTTGGTCGGGGCGAAGTGACCATTGGCGAACTCCTCGGAACTGTGAGGCAGTTGGGTGGTGATGTACCCTTCTTGACAGAGGAGTGGTGGAGCTCGTTAGGCTTGGAGAACTACTCCGAGAAAAGGGTGGCGACAAGACTCGAAGCGGCAGTGGTTGTGGATGCTCTGTTTGCACCTTTCAGCTTGCTGAATGTGGATTTTACGGGAAATTTCAAACGATAGAAGAAGAGGGTTGGTGCACCCACAGGAGGGTGTTGTTGAAATTTTTGGTGCGCCTTTTAACGAAAAGGTGCGAATAATTAGTATCTTTGAAGATTGGTACGCCACACTATGGTGTAACCTTTGCAATGAAAGAGTTTAATAATATAAATATAGGTAAATATACTATGAAAAACGAATTTCAGAAGTTTGCGCTCTCGCAGGGTATCTCTTCGCTCAACCTGCATCGCTATCAGTCGATTGTAGATGGCTATGTGTCGCCCACCATCATCGAGGAGCGCAGTCTTAATGTGGCTCAGATGGATGTTTTTTCGAGGCTTATGATGGATCGCATCATCTTCCTCGGTGCCCCCATCGACGATACGGTAGCAAACATCATTCAGGCGCAGCTTCTCTTCCTCGAAACTGCCAACCCCGAGCGTGATATCCAAATCTATCTCAACTCCCCCGGTGGTAGTGTGTCGGCAGGCTTGGGTATCTACGACACAATGCAGCTCATCTCCCCCGATGTATCGACCATCTGTACTGGTATGGCGGCGAGTATGGCTGCTGTGCTCCTCTCGGCAGGTGCAAAGGGTAAGCGTTCGGCATTGCCCCACTCACGAGTGATGATTCATCAGCCTCTGGGTGGCGTGCAGGGGCAGGCTTCCGACATTGAGATTACTGCTCGTGAAATTCTCAAATACAAGCAGGAACTCTACGAAATCCTCTCTCTCCACTCGGGTCAGTCGGTGGACAAAATCTCCCTCGATGCCGATCGTGATTACTGGATGAAGGCAGAGGAGGCTAAGAAGTATGGACTCATCGACGAGGTGCTCGTGGGTCGCAAACAGAAATAAATCAAAAAAGATGGCAAACAACAAAGATAATCATCGCCACAACGGTGGCGGAGGTATTGACTCTTGCTCCTTCTGTGGTCGTAGCGCTATGGAGGTCGGTATGCTCTTTTCGGGTATGAATGGGGCGACCATCTGCGACGAGTGCGTGGAGAGGGGCTACGATGTCTTGCAGGAGCAGAACACCTCAAAGAAGAAGGCTAAAAACTCCTCGTCGGCTATTCAGAAGAGCGATCTTATGAAACCCACCGAGATTAAGGAGTTCTTGGATAAATATGTGATTGGTCAGGATGCTGCCAAGCGTACCCTCGCAGTGGCGGTCTATAACCACTACAAGCGCCTGCTCGCAGCGCAGGATAAGCAGAACACGGCGAAGAAAAATTCGCCCAACTCGGAGTCGGCAACCATCGACGATGTGGAAATCGAAAAGTCCAACATCATTATGGTGGGCGAAACGGGTACGGGTAAGACCCTCCTTGCGAGGAGTATCGCACGCCTTCTGAAAGTACCCTTTACGATTGTGGATGCTACGGTTTTGACCGAGGCGGGCTATGTGGGTGAGGATGTGGAGAGTATCCTCTCACGACTCTTGCAGGTCGCCGACTACAATGTGGAGCAGGCAGAAAGGGGTATTGTTTTCATTGACGAGGTCGATAAGATTGCCCGCAAGAGTGATAACCCCTCCATTACTCGTGATGTGAGTGGCGAGGGCGTGCAACAGGCTCTGCTGAAAATTTTGGAGGGTACGGTGGTTAATGTACCTCCTCAGGGCGGTCGTAAGCACCCCGAGCAGAAGTTTGTGCAGGTTAATACGAGCAACATACTCTTTATCTGTGGTGGCGCTTTCGATGGTATCGAGAAGAAGATTTCCCAGAGGCTCAACACCCGAGTTGTGGGCTACAATCAGGGCGCAGCTCAGCACCTCGACCGCAAGAATATTATGCAGTACATCACTCCTCAGGATTTGCGTTCCTTTGGTTTGATTCCTGAGCTTGTGGGTCGTATGCCAGTATTGACCTACTTGCAACCTCTCGATAAGGAGATTTTGCGTCAGATTCTCACGGAGCCTAAGAACTCCATCATTAAGCAGTATATCAAACTCTTTGAGCTCGATGGTGTGAAGGTGTCATTCGATGAGGAGGTTCTGGACTTCATTGTGGATAAGGCTGTGGAGTTCAAACTTGGCGCACGAGGACTTAGGAGCATTTGTGAGGCTATTGTTACGGATGCAATGTTTGAACTTCCCTCTTCGGGTGTAACGGAGTTTACTGTGACCCTTGAATATGCACGACCCAGAGTGGAGAAGATGAAACACAAAGAGTAGTGGATCAAAAGCAAACGAGAGATTTTACTTGGCGTTAAAGCCCTTAATACCACTAAGGCAGAGTAGTCTGCAAGAAAAAAGCGCTTCCGAGTGGGAAGCGCTTTTTGTTGTTAGAACTTATATCCGACCACGATACCGATGGAGGAGAATCGGGCGTCATCGACCAGTCGTGTGACCGATTTGGGGGCGAACTGGTTTTGATAGCGAACATCGAGTGTCCACTCTTTCCAGTCGGCACCAATATTTACCAACCAGCCCCAGGGCTCACGCAAAATAAGGTCGGCAACATCACTCTCATAGCTATCATCTTCGCCCTTGAATGCGAGATTTGCAGTGCTATATGTGTTGATGTTGTACGCCGCACCGCCATCGAGGCGCAGAGTGAGGTTGGGATTAAGTTTGTAGCCGCAACCAATCGTTAGGGGGATATATACACAACCCTCCGATGCGTTACCGCCACCACCTACATAGAAATCCATTGCCCACGCAGCTTCCAACTGTGCATAGAGCATCCATTTGCTCTTTTTCAGGGGGAGCATACCACGCATAAAGCCACCCACCTGTACGCCAGGGTTCAGACCGTTGATCATATCAGTGATTGCAACGGTGTTGCTCACAGCGTTCTGCATAGGGGAGTAGAGGCTTGCTTTGGGACCAAAGACGAAGTGCTGTTGGCGAATCTCTTTGGCACTCTTACCACTCTGTCCGAAGGCTGCGGTGGAGAGCACCACAACCATAATTGCGCAAAATATCTTTTTTGTCATATCGCTCAAAATCTCGTTTATTTACCACTCAAAAGGAAGGGCACACCCTCTGTCGTTGTGCGGGTTGCAACCTGCTGCTCGTCGTCGTAGTTGGTCTTGCTGAAAATCATACTCTCACTCTGGGTCATACCGTCGTAGATGCCAACCTTCGAGCCCGCTTTCTTGGTGTCGGCATCGTAGGAGAAGATGCTAAAACCACACTCGGTGTCAATCGAGAGTATCACGCCGTTGCTATTCTCTTCGATAGCCTCGGTGGTCATCACGATTGGGGACATACCTGCCGAGCCTGCACCATACATACGCAATACCTTGTTCACTTTGCCCGCCTCGTTGTAGGAGTAGCCATAGATAGTATCGTTCTGGAATGCCGATACGGGTGCGAAGGGTACTTTATACTTGTTTCCCTCCTCCAAAGCGGCAATTTTCTGCTCCCAGATGATGTGGTCGTAGTCCGTACCGTCGAATGTGAGGGTCTTAGCCTCGGGGTCGTACTTGCCGAGCAAGCGGGGGCGTGAGAGCCCAAACCACTCGGAAGCAACATACTCATACTTGCCGACCTTCTGCAAGCGGAGGTAGAACTGACCACACTCTGCTCTTTGGGTACCCTCTACGGGAGTGTAGGTGGTGTCGTAGTAGCCGACCTTCAAGAGGGGCGCCTTCTCGTCATCCACAATAGTGAGTTCGGTGGAGAGGATGCTACCTAAGTTGGAGCCATCCACCTTCGTGAGCGAGAACTTGATAACGATGGTTTCGCTCTGCAAGTAGTCATTCTTTTTGGCGTTGAAATAGACTTTCTTATTGTAGGCGCTATATGTTACCTCCACGCCCTCAATCTTGGCTGTGCGGTCGCCAGTCTTGGTAACTTTG
>JAGCJH010000006.1 GCA_017648105.1 Tidjanibacter sp. | reverse complement strand
CTCTGCGCGACAGATTCGGCGTTATTCAAAAGCTTGAGCTTTACACCACCGAGGAGCTTGCAACTATTGTTAAGCGCTCGGCAGGTATTCTTGGTGTGGAAATTGATGATCAAGCCGCACACGAAGTGGCTCTGCGCAGTCGTGGCACTCCCCGAATTGCCAACTCGCTCCTGCGTCGTGTCAGGGACTTTGCGATGGTGGAGGGCAATGGCGCCATAAACCTCGCAATCACACGCCGAGCATTGGAGGCTCTCAACATCGACTCACGAGGTCTTGATGAGATGGACAACAAGATTCTCCGTGCGATTATTGAGAAGTTTGGCGGCGGTCCCGTTGGTGTCAATACCATCGCAACCTCCGTAAGCGAGGAGGCGGGCACCATCGAGGAGGTCTATGAGCCATTCCTCATCAAAGAGGGATTCCTCAAACGCACCCCTCGTGGTCGTGAGGCTACCGACCTCGCCTACTCCCACTTGGGTTATAGCCGCAATCCCGAGGAGAACACACTCTTCTAATTATAGGTGTAAAAGACAGAAAACCAATATATTAACTTAACTAAAAAACAAAAAACATTATGAATCAGAAAAAACAGAACTCGAGCGTACCTGCAATCATCGTATGCATCTTGTTGTTTGGTATGATTTCGTTCGTTACCAACCTTGCATCCCCTATGGGCGATGTGCTCAAAAACCAGTTCTCGGTTGCTAACTGGATGGGTACTTTGGGTGTATTTGCTAACTTCATCGCATACGCTTGTATGGGTATTCCCGCAGGTAATATGCTCCAAAAGTACGGCTACAAGAAGACCGCACTCGCTGCTGTGACCGTAGGTTTTGTGGGTGTTGGCATCCAGACTATCGCAGGTCTTTTGGAGGGCAACCTCGCATTTGGCATCTATCTGCTTGGTGCATTCATCGCAGGTTTCTCGATGTGTATGCTCAACATCGTTGTCAATCCTATGCTTAACCGTCTGGGTGGTGGTGGCAACAAGGGTAACCAGCTTATCCAGATTGGTGGCTCGTTCAACTCGTTGATGGGTACAACCGTAATCTTCCTCACCGGTGTGTTTGTTCCCAACATCTTGGAGGCAAAAATCAGCCAGGTATTCCCCTTGATGTTCATCGCTATGGCAATCTTCGCTCTCGCTTTCGTGGTTATCTCGCTCACCAAGATTCCCGAGAATGAGGCTCAGGTTGTGGAAAGCAAGGAGAAATCGAAATATGGTCCTCTGTCGTTCCGCCACTTTGTATTGGGTGGTGTCGCAATCTTCATCTATATTGGCGTAGAGGTTGGTATTCCCAATGTCTTGCAGAAATGGTTGCAGAATGGCGGTCTGAATGTGGAGAGTGGCGCAGAAGCTATCGCAGGTACTGTGACCGCTACCTACTGGCTCCTTATGCTTGTGGGTCGTCTTGTGGGCGTTGCTGTTGGTAGCAAAGTGTCGGCAAAGGCTATGCTTACCTTCGTTTCGGTACTCGGTATGGTACTCGTAGGTGGCGCAATGTTCCTCTCGCCCGAGACTACCGTAAACCTCCCCGTATTCAAGGGTACCGCAGGTTTCGGTATGGCTCTCGTGCCTATCAATGCTGCACTCCTCGTGCTCTGCGGTCTTTGCACCTCGGTTATGTGGGGTGGCATCTTCAACCTTGCAGTTGAAGGTCTTGGCAAATACACCGAGAAGGCTTCGGGTATCTTTATGGCACTTGTGTGCGGTGGTGGTATCCTCCCCTTGTTGCAGAACGCAATCGTGGATGTAACTGGCAACTACCTCGTAAGCTACTGGGTAATCTTCGTTTGCCTTGCATACCTCCTCTTCTATGCTTTGGTTGGTAGCAAGAATGTGAACAAAAACATCCCTACTGAGTAGTAATCCCTCGTTGGAATAGAAAAAAGCGGTCGTTCAGCAATGAACGACCGCTTTTTTCATCAACCACCTACCACCAACCAACCCAATGTCTTTAATTCCCCTAAAAACCCCTAACGCCCCTAACACCCCTAACGCCCTTAAAGCCCTTAAAGCCCTTAAAGCCCTTAAAAAAACCACCCTCCACCACTCTTCACCACTCCCCTCCCCCCTCGGACACTATGTGTCCGTCTTGCAAAATCGAACGGAGGGAAGAAAAATAATTAAATTTTTTGGTACTATGTATTGCAAGGTACTGAAATAATTTTATATCTTTGTAGTACAAACAATCAAACTTTATTATGAAAGCAGAGAAAAAACTGAGTGTAAAGATTGGCTCAACGGCATTCTCGATTGACGAGGATGCCTACCGTGCCCTCGAAAACTACCTTAACGATATCGCTGCCCGGCTGGACGAGGCGGCAAAAGAGGAGGTCTTGGGCGACTTAGAGATGAGGATTGCCGACCTTCTGAGCAGTTGGCTCGGAACACCCGAGGGTGTGGTGGATATCTATCTTGTGCGCAAGGTGCAGGAGCAGATTGGTCGCCCCGAGGAGTTTGGCGAACTTAGGGAGCCCAAGGAGAGGTCGAGTGTGGAGGAGCTTCCCAAGAGGCTTCTGCGCACCTCGGAGGATAAGGTTATCGGCGGTGTGTGTGGTGGCATTGCCAAGTTCACTCGCATCGACCCCACCCTACTGAGGATTGCAACCCTTCTACTCATCTTTTTTGGTGGTCTGAGCCTCTGGATTTACATCATCCTCTGGATATTTATTCCACTCGATACCAAAGTGTTGAACAACTAAAAAAACCTTGAAACTATGACTTTCTGGCAAGTACTTTTAGCGATTATTTTCCCTCCGTTGGCGGTGCTTCATCGTGGTTGCGGCTCCGTGTTGATTGTCCTGCTCCTCACCGCTGCGGGCTGGGTGCCCGGTGTCATTGCGGCACTCATCATTCTCAACAAAAACGAAAATTAACCCCCAACAAATCATAACATTAAACATTTAAGAACTATGGAGATAATGAACGAACCTAAAAAACTCTATCGAAGCACCCGAGATCGTATGCTCGGTGGTGTATGTGCTGGCTTGGCGGAGTATTTCAATATCGATCCTACCCTCGTGAGGGTCATTGCCGTATTCCTCCTTATGACTCCTTGTGTTCCAGCCTTTGTCGCCTATCTTATTGCGTGGGCGCTGATTCCCGAAAGAAAATAACCCTCTTATGGTCATCAATGTAGATAACACCAAGGCGCAGATGCGAAAGGGAATTCTCGAGTATTGCATACTCTCTATTCTCTCTCGTGGAGCATCCTACGCACCGCAGATTATTGCCGAACTGAAAGAGGCGGAGATGATTGTGGTGGAGGGCACGCTCTACCCCATCCTCACACGCCAGAAGAATCAAGGGTTGCTCACCTATCGCTGGGAGGAGTCGCCACAGGGTCCCCCTCGCAAATACTACTCCCTAACCCCCGAAGGTCGTGAGGCACTCCGAGAACTCGACAAGTCGTGGGATGCACTCGTGGGACAAATCGCAAACATAAGGCGATAGTTGAGAAAATTGGGCGTTAGGGGCTTTAAGGGCTTTAAGGACTTTAAGGCATAACAAAGTCTGCACTAAAAGTTTTTGGGCGACTTTTGTGCCAGAGTGGCACTTTTGATATGGTGGCTCCGAACTAAGGCTTAGCAAAGTCTGCACTAAAAGTTTTTGGGCGACTTTTTACAAAAAGTCGCAAAACAAAACAAAACAACTAAAAAAATATGGAGATTTTGAATGATAATGGTAGGGGTGCAACCCCTGCACAACCCCAAGATAGGTATAATGGCTGTGGTCAGATTGTGGTTACAGCACTGAAAGTTATTGGCTGGATTATTGGCATTGGCTGGTTGCTCTCTGCCCTTGGCTTGCTTTTGAGCTTCATTACGCTGGTTGCTATTGGCGTATATGACGCCAACTATATTAGTGGTATTGAGGGGGTTTCGCCCGTAGTCTTTGCGGGACTCATCGTTGCGGTCATTGTGCTGGGTATGGGCATTTTGGCTGACTTGTGGTTTAAGCTTCTGCGCAGCAAGAGGGTCAATTTCCGCAACCTCATCATTTCGGGTGTTGTGTGGCTTGTGTTCTTCGGCTGGCTCTGTGTTGTGGGTGTGAAGAACTACGACAACTGGACCATCTGGGCAGAACAAGCAGAGGCAAATCTCGAACTCTGGGAGGAGCGTATGGAACAGTGGGGTGATGACTTTGAGGAGAGGTTTGAAGAGCATATGGAACAGCTCGACAGGAGTATGGAGGCTGTTGAAGAGGAGCTCGAAAAGGTGGAGGAAACACTCGAAAGTTTGTGATTTTCCACACCGAGTATTGGGCAAGAAAGGCGGTTTTTTAACGAAAATCGCCTTTTTTCTTTTACCTATTGGTAAAAGTTGCTAAATTTGTCGGTTAGATAGACGAAAAAATCAATAATTTAGACAACATACCACTATGGCATTACTTGACAAAATCAACGACCTGCTTGGCAGAATTGAGAATTTCAACGCTTCGTCGGCAGCAGAGATTGAGGATTTCCGTGTGAAAATTCTCGGTCGTAAGGGCGAACTCAACGACATCTTGGAGGAGTTCAAGACCGTTCCCGCAGAGGAGAAGCGTGTGCTCGGTCAGCAGATCAACGCTATCAAAACAAAAGCAAACGAGCGTATCACTACGCTCAAAGAGGCACTCGACTCGGCACCCGTAGCCGCAACATCGAGTGGCGACCTATCTCGCCCCGCACTCAACGAGAACCTCGGCTCACGCCACCCCATCTCGCTCGTGCGTAATGAGATTTGCGATATCTTCTCCCGCCTCGGCTACACCGTAGCAGATGGTCCCGAGATTGAGGATGATTGGCACGTATTCTCGGCGCTCAACTTTGCGCCCGAGCACCCTGCAAGGGATATGCAGGACACCTTTTTCATTGAGAAGAATCCCGATGTTCTCCTGCGTACTCACACCAGCTCCATCCAGACTCGTGTGATGGAGAACCAGAAGCCCCCCATTCGTGTAATCTGCCCCGGTAGAGTGTTCCGCAACGAGGCTATCTCGGCTCGTGCACACTGCATCTTCCACCAGATTGAGGGTCTTTACATCGACGAGAAGGTTTCGTTTGCCGATATGAAGCAGTCACTCCTCTATTTCGCTAAGGAGTTCTTCGGCGAGCAGACCCAAATTCGTATGCGCCCCTCCTACTTCCCCTTCACTGAGCCTTCGGCTGAGGTGGATGTGTCGTGTAACCTCTGCGGTGGCAAGGGTTGCAATGTCTGCAAGGGCACAGGTTGGTTGGAGATTCTCGGTTGCGGTATGGTAGATCCCAATGTCTTGGAGGCAAATGGCATCGACAGCACCAAATATAGCGGTTTTGCATTCGGTATGGGTGTGGAGCGTATCGCAATGTTGAAGTTTGGCGTGAAAGACCTGAGGCTCTACTTCGAGAACGACCTGAGGTTCCTCAACCAGTTTGAGTCGGTATTGTAGTTCGACTCCCACCCACAAAAGACCCCAACGATGGCAAAAAGGACCTCGTTATGTATCCTGCTCACTCTCTGCCTTTTCTCTTGTGTGCGTATGCCACAGAGGGGTGGCGAGAGGGGGCGTGTGACCACATCGGAGGTCGTAGTGCCCGAGGAGTTCAATAAGAACGACTCGCTTCGTGTGGCATACCACTACACCGAGGGAATGAAGGTTGTGACTTTGGAGGATGACATTTCAAAAGCACTCCCCCACTTCGAGAGAGTCTTGGGTATAGATTCACTTCACGCTGCCACCCACTATCAGATTGGGGGAATATTGTCTGAAACAAACCCCGACGAGGCTTTGCTCCACCATATACTTGCCTACTCTGCGGACTCAATGAATACGGAGTACGCAAGGGGGTTGGGCAACGCTCTGCTGCAACTCAGATTTGAACGCCAACCGAGGGACATCTTTGAGCGCCTAATTGAATTGGAACCCCGAAACGCAGAGAACTACTACATCGTCGCAAGACTCTCTATGTGGTTAGACGAGTATGACAAAGCGCACGAAATAATTGAGCTTTCCGAGCGTAGGATTGGGCGCAATATGGGAATTATGGAGCTGAAAAGGGCTCTTTATATGAACGAAAATCGCTATGGCGAGGCGTTGCGAGAGTGTCAGATATCGGTGAAGATGAATCCCTACGACATCGAAGCACTCCTCGATATGGGACATATATGCACCCACCTCAAAAACTTCAAGGATGGCGAGGAGGCATTACTTCAAGTGCTCAAAATCGACCCAAACCATCGTGGGGCACACATCCTCCTTGCAGGTCTCTACCACGCAAGTGTGCAAGATGAGAAGATGCTCGACATTATCAAGCGACTTTTCCTCTTGGACAGTGCCGATGTTTGGGATAAATATAGGATTTATAATCAGTGTATCGACTCTCGTGGCAACGACTTTCTGCGCAAGAATATTTTTGCCATCAATGCCATTTGGGAGGCGTTCTACCTAAAATACGGGTTCCCATTCAATTATCCCCCCGCTTCGATACTCTACATTAAGCACAAACTCCATATGGGCGAGCAGGAGCGTGCGCTCGAACTGCTCTATATGCTTTGCGACCAAGAGTCAGCGTATAGCGAGGTGTATCTATTGGCTGCGCAGATAGAGTTTCACAACAACAATATAGACAACGCCTTGAAGGTGCTCAACAAGGGCATAAAGAATGTGGGGTATGACTCACTCGTAAGCACCAAAGCCCTTCTCCTCTTGCAGATAGGCAAACCTCTCAAAACTGCCGAAAGGTTGATTAAAAAGGGCATCAGGAAGACTTCATACAAATCAACCAAAAGCGCCCTCTACACAACCCTTGCAGACATTCAAATAGAGCCCAAAAAAGCATTCCCCTACTACGCAAAGGCTGTCGAATACGACCCCGAGAACTGTTCGGCGCTCAACAACTGGGCATACCTCTCGGCAAATAACGGTGGCGACTTGGAGGAGGCGCTCCAAATGAGTACCAAAGTGTGCGAAATAGAGCCCAGTGAGCCCAACTACATCGACACAAAGGCGTGGATTCTCTTCCTGATGGGCAGGATTTCGGAGGCTAAGACGCTTATGCGCCAAGCTATTTCGCTCGACACCTCGAACGAAAGTACCTTTCTGCTCCACTATGGCGACATCCTCACAGCAGAAGGGGAGTATTTTATGGCAGAACACTACTACAAACGAGCTCTCACGGCGGGCGAAGACGAAGAGGTTGTCGCTCTGCGCTTGGAGAGGGTCAATTTATTGAGGCAGAAGTGATGAAAAAGATTCTATACATACTCTGCGCCTTGTTGCTCACCACCCTACCCTTCTATGGACAGACGGTGGATGAGTTGAGCCGACAGATACGCCGTGCCGAGCAGGAAATAGCCAAAAACGAAAAACTACTCAAAGAGGTCACTGCCAACAAAAAGAGCAACCAAACAGAGATAAAACTCCTCCAAGTGAAGATCAACAACCGAGAAAAGGTTGTTAGTTCGCTCGGCAAGCAGATAACTCTCATCTCCAACGACATCACAGCCAAAGAGCGTGAGATTGCCTCGATGCAAAACAACCTCGGAAGGCTCAAAGAAGAGTATGCAAAGATGGTGGGCGTGGCATACAAAAACCATCTCTTGGGCGCTCCCCTACACTTCATCTTCTCCTCGGAGGATATTACTACTGCAACGCATCGCTTAGGGCTTCTTTCACGCTACAATCGTGCTTTGGCAGGGCGTGCACAAGAGATTACAAACAAGAGTGCCGAAGTTGCCACAGAAGTTGCCTCTCTAACCGCCAAACAGCAGGAGTTGGACAAGACCCGCAGCGAGCACAAAAAGAGCCTCAAAACGCTCGGAAATGAGAAAAAACAACTATCGGATGCCGGCAAGAAGCTCGACGCAAATGAGAAAAAAATCTCCAAAGAGTTGAAAAAGAAGCGCGAGGAGAAAAAGAAGGCACAACAGACCCTCCAAAAGATAATCGACGAGGAGACTCGCAAGACCAAGCGCAAAATGACCGATGCGGAGCGCAGGGCTATCACAGAGCTTAATGGACGCTTCGACCAGAACAAGGGAAAGATGTTGATGCCCGTAAATGGAGGTGTCATCATTGAGCGCTTCGGCAAACACCAACACCCCACACAGAGGCACATCACGGTGGTAAATAAGGGTGTCAATATCGCCGCACCCAAAGGCTCGGAGGTCTTTGCGGTCTTTGAGGGCGAGGTTGCAAGGGTGATGTTCATCAGCGGACTGGGCAACTGCGTTATGCTCCGTCACGGTGACTACTTCACAATCTACTCCAATTTGGCTGCCGTTTCGGTCAAGGCGGGCGACAAGGTGGCAACCAATGCACGACTCGGAGCCCTCTCGGCTGGCGATAATCCCGATGACTACCAGTTGCACTTCGAGGTGTGGTATCACACCATCAACCAAGACCCCGAACTATGGCTCGCAAAGTAGGCGAAGTGGGGTAGAGGTGGGGGTATAAAAAACCACACAACAAACTGAAAAACAAAAAGATAGACCACACATAGAATATGGCAATACATTTCTACAATCAGGAGACCGACTATCTTCCAAAGGGTAGGGTTAAGATTAACCGTTGGGTGAGGGAAACAATCCACAACGAGGGTTACAGGGTGGGGGAAATTTCCTATATTTTCTGCTCCTCGGAGAACCACCTCGACATCAACCGTCAGTATCTCGGTCACGACTACTACACAGATGTTATAACTTTCGATTACAGCGACTTAGAGGGTCGTAAGGTTGTCAGTGGCGACATCTTCATCGACCCCTTTACAGTGGATGACAACGCCCACCAACTCGGCACCGACCCTGCGGAGGAGCAGTTGAGGGTTATCATCCACGGCGTACTCCACCTGTGTGGCTACAAGGACAAGAGCGATGGCGAGGCGGCAGTGATGCGCCAGAAGGAAGATTTCTACCTCGCACGACTCCCAAAATAGAAATTCGGCTTAAAAAGGCTTATGAGATTTGATTACGATATAATCGTTGTGGGCGGTGGTCACGCAGGTTGTGAGGCGGCAGTTGCTGCTGCACGACTGGGTGCTGCGACCCTTCTCGTGACGATGGATATGACCAAATATGCGAGTATGTCGTGTAACCCCGCAGTGGGAGGCGTGGCAAAGGGTCAGATTGTCAGGGAGATAGACGCTCTGGGCGGTCAAATGGGTATCATCACAGACCGCAGCACCATACAGTTCCGTATGCTCAATCGCTCAAAGGGTGCGGCAATGTGGAGCCCGAGGGCGCAGTGCGACAAGGCACGCTTCTCGGCACTCTGGCGCACAACTTTGGAGAATACGCCCAACCTTCGACTTTGGCAAGACGCTGTAAATCAGTTGATTATAGAAGAACAAGAGGGTAGGAGAGTGGTTGCGGGTGTTGTAACCCAGATGGGTGTGACCTTCCGTGCCCGTGCAATTGTTCTCACAGCAGGCACATTCCTCGGTGGACTGATGCACATTGGTCGCAATAGTGCCGAGGGCGGCAGGGCGGGAGATTGCGCCTCGCACGGCATCACCGAGCAACTCGTTGAACTCGGCTTTGAGGCGGGCAGGATGAAGACAGGTACGCCCGTGAGGATTGATGTGCGCTCGCTGGCTCTCGAAAAGTTCGAGCAGCAGGATGGCGACGCCGAGCCTCAAAAGTTCTCATTCCTCAGGAGGGTAGAGCCCGTAGGGGAGCAGAAGCCCTGCTATCTTGTCTATACCTCGCCAGAAGTACACAACACTTTGCGTGAAGGCTTCAACGATTCGCCACTATTTCAGGGTCTTATTAAGGGTATTGGTCCTCGCTATTGCCCCAGCATTGAGGATAAATTGAGGACTTTTGCCGATAAGGAGTTCCACCAACTCTTCCTTGAACCCGAAGGCGCAGATACCAACGAATACTACCTCAATGGCTTCTCTTCGAGCCTTCCGTGGCAGGTGCAGTGTGCCGCATTGGAGAAGATTGAGGGCTTCGAGAATGTCGAAATTTACCGCCCGGGTTATGCTATCGAGTATGACTACTTCCCACCCACACAGCTGACCCACACCCTCGAAACAAAACTCGTCGATGGGCTCTACTTCGCAGGTCAGGTCAATGGAACGACTGGCTATGAGGAGGCGGCAGCTCAGGGACTGATGGCGGGTATCAATGCGGTTTTGAAGCAGAGAGGGGAGGGGCCTCTTGTGCTCTCTCGTGATGAGGCATACATCGGTGTGCTTATTGATGACCTCGTAACGAAGGGTGTCGATGAGCCCTATCGTATGTTCACAAGCCGTGCCGAGTATCGCATCCTCCTCAGGCAAGACAATGCCGACCGAAGACTTACTCCCGTCGGCAGAAAAATTGGTCTTGTGGATGATGAAAGATGGGCAGATTTTGAGCAAAAAAAATCGCTCGCAGAATCGCTTAAAAATTTTGTTTACAAGCAAGGGGTCGCACCACACGAAATTTCAGACTATTTAGAAAGTGTGAATTCTGCACAACTTTCACAGAAAAAAAAGATTTCCGATGTCGTAATTCGCAACAATGTGTCACTTTTTGACTTAATTGAGCAAATTCCTGCGCTGAAAAAATTTGTCGCAACCCACAAGCCCGACCGAGAAGTCATCGAACAGGTCGAAATAGAGGTTAAATATAGTGGCTATATTGAGCGTGAAAAAGCAGCTGCAAACAAACTGCAAAGGCTCGAAGAAATCCGTATTCCTGCCGATTTCGACTTTATGAAGATAACTTCCATAACTATCGAGGCTCGCCAAAAACTCACCCGCATTCGTCCCACTACCATCGGACAAGCGTCCCGCATTCCCGGAGTGTCACCTGCGGACATCAATGTTTTACTCATTTTCTTTGGCAGATAAAACAGGGTTTGAGAATTGAGGCAAATGCGAGTAAGCGAGGGCAGAAGGCGCTTGCGCATTATGCCGAGCGAGAGCATTTTAGAGCAGACACAGTCTGGTCAATTGAGAATTAAAAAATCCCTAATTGTTCCTCGTGGAACAATTAGGGATTTTTTTTATTACAAGAGTGGGGTAGGGGCGCAAAATGTTCCTCGTGGAACAATCGAAGTTTTCTTTATTATAAAAATGGGGTAGAGATATAAAAAGAGTAGTGTTCCGCAGCGGAACACTACTCTCTAAAAAACCATCATTTGCAAAACTATTTCTTCTGCAATTTAGCCCAAGTATCTTTAAGCCCAACAGTCCTATTGAACACCAACTTCTCGGGAGTAGAATCTTTATCTACACAGAAGTAACCTACACGCTCAAACTGGAATCTATCGCCAGCCTTTGCCTCGCCAAGCGAGCGCTCGCAGTAGGCGGTCTTAACAACAAGCGAAGTAGGGTTGAGATAGTCGGTAAAAGTCTTGCCCTCCTCTACATCATCGGGATTCTCCTTTGCAAAGAGATTGTCGTAGAGCCTTACCTCTGCCTCAACAGCATCCGCTGCCGACACCCAGTGAATAACACCCTTAACCTTGCGACCATCCGACGAGCCACCGCCTGCCGACTCGGGGTCGTAGGTACAGTGGAGTTCAACAACATTGCCCTCCTCATCTTTCACAACCTCGTTGCACTTGATGAGATAGCCATAGCGGAGTCGTACTTCGCCATCGGGACGGAGGCGGTAGTAACCCTTAGGAGGCTCCTCCATAAAATCGGCACGCTCGATAAAAATCTCCCTACCGAAGGGCACCTCACGACGACCAGCGCTCTCATCCTCGGGATTATTCACGCAACTGAACGACTCACTCTTACCCTCGGGGTAGTTGGTAATAACAACCTTCAAGGGGTCAATCACAGCCATCCTGCGCTCGGCAACCTTATTAAGATCCTCCCTCACACAGTATTCGAGGAGTGAAAGGTCAATCACATTATCCCTCTTAGCAACACCCACCTTCTCGGCAAACGCACGGATAGATGCAGGGGTGTAGCCCTTGCGACGGAGTGCGCAAATAGTAGGCATACGGGGGTCATCCCAACCCGTAACTACTTGATCTTTAACAAGTTGCAAGAGTTTGCGCTTACTCATAACGGTATAAGTGAGGTTCAACCTTGCGAACTCATACTGGTGGCTGGGGAAGATGCCAAGTTCCTCGATGAACCAGTCATACAAGGGGCGGTGTACATCAAATTCGAGGGTACAAATCGAGTGGGTAATTCTCTCGATCGAGTCACTCTGACCGTGTGCGTAGTCATACATAGGATAGATGCACCACTTATTGCCTGTGCGGTGGTGATCGGTATGAAGAATTCGGTAGAGAATGGGGTCACGGAAGAGCATATTGGGGTGAGCCATATCAATCTTCGCACGGAGCACCTTCTCGCCATCGGCATACTTACCCTCCTTCATCTCCTCAAAGAGTTTCAAGTTCTCCTCTACGGAACGATTGCGATAGGGGCTCTCGGTACCAGCCTGCTGCACAGTACCACGACCGATGCGAATCTCCTCCTGCGTCTGGTCATCCACATAAGCCTTACCCTTCTTGATAAGTTCCACTGCCCAGTCGTAGAGCTGATCGAAGTAGTCCGAAGCGTAGCGCTCCACTGCCCAGTTAAAGCCGAGCCACTTGATATCCTCCTTGATGGAATCTACATACTCAGTGTCCTCCTTTACGGGGTTGGTATCGTCGAAGCGCAAGTTGCACTTACCATTGTAGCGCTCTGCCAAGCCGAAGTTCAAGCAGATACTCTTTGCGTGACCAATGTGCAAGTAGCCGTTAGGCTCGGGAGGGAAACGAGTTTGGATAGCATTACCCGTCTCGGCGATATAGTTTTCAATAATCTCCTCTACGAAGTTGAGCGACCTCTCTTTGGGTGCCTCTGTGGTTTTTACTTCCATAATGAATCTGATTTGTCTATATTAGTGCAAAGATAGTGAATAGAGTTGAAAATTGAAAGTTGAAAGTTGAATTTTTACCTAAAAGACCTCTTTGCACCGTGCGCCCAAAAGATTTAGTCGCATTATAACCCCTACGCACCCATATAATAAAAAAAAGAGTCCCCACTATTAGGAACTCTTTTTCATTGGCTGAGCGAGGCTCTATTTGCTCATTTCGAGCATTCGTGTGATGGAGCCAGCTGCTGCCGTGCGGATGCTCTCCTCAATCTCCACCTCAGGACTCTCATCAAGGAGCGTCTGGTAGATATTTTCGAGTGTCACATACTTCATATCCTTACACGATACACACTTCTCGCACCCATTCTCGGGCTCTACGAGATAGAATTTCTTATCGGGGTGGCGGCTCTCCATCTCATAGAGGATGCCACTCTCCGTAACAACAATAACCTCCCTGACCTCGGGGCGTGCGCAGTAGGCAAGGATACCCGCCGTAGAGCCCGCATAGTCCGCCAGAGCCACAACCTCTGCCTTGCACTCGGGGTGCACCAGCACCACAGCCTCGGGGTGTTGCACTTTGAGGGCTTTAATCTTCTCTGCCGAGAACTCCTCGTGTACAAGACAAGCGCCATTCCAGAGTTTCATACTCCTTCCCGTACACCTATTTATATATGAGCCGAGGTTACGATCGGGTACAAAGAGGATTTCCTGCTCTTGGGGTAGGGCGTTGATAATATCGAGGGCATTTGAAGATGTGCAGCAGATATCCGTCAGCGCCTTTACCTCCACAGAGGTGTTTACATACGACACTACGATGTGGTCGGGATTCTCCTCTCTCGCCTTGCGCAGTTCCTCGGCATCGCACGAGTCCGCAAGCGAGCACCCCGCCTCCACGACAGGCAGGAGCACCTTCTTCTCTGGCGAAAGCACCTTGGCAGTCTCCGCCATAAATCTCACGCCCGCAAAGAGGATTATATCACACTCAGCCTCCGCCGCCTTCTGGGAGAGCGCAAGGCTATCGCCCACGAAGTCGGCAACCTGCTGAACTTCGCTGTTGGTGTAGTAGTGCGCCAAGATGATGGCACGCTTTTGGTGTTTGAGCTCCTCGATTTTTTTTCGCAAATCCATCGTCAGACTTTTTATATTATTTATAATTTCTTTCTTTAATTAAATATATAAAAGTATATAACAACAATAATAAACGCTGTTAGTAGTGTTGGTAACTTTTGGTTCTCGGTGGAGAAAAATAGTTATCAAAAATTACCCCACTTATCTCTTTGTATAGGGCTGTGAAAGAGGACTATTTAGAGATGTTTTCAACAGGCTGTTCGTAACTTTATGAACATACTAACACCCCGAAATTTTCAACCTCCGACGAGGAAATGTTGTTAGTTCTTTGAGGGGAAATTTTAATACTTTTTTCTTGCATTTTTCTAACTGCACCTGTATATACGGCAGTTGTGAAAATCCAAATTTTTCGACCCCTTTTATTTAGAATTTCTATCAACAGGTTTTTGTCCGCTTATCAACACTATTTTGTCAGTTTACTAACAACTTTTCGGCAAATCTCGGCATAGTATTTTTCCTCCTCGGTACTACCAAGTGCAACAGGAGTTCCTGCATCGGAATTTTCCGCAATCGCCTGAATAAGAGGTATTTCGCCCAAGAAATCAACACCCTCTTTCTCTGCCATCTCTCGTGCGCCACCCTTGCCGAAGATGTAGTAACGGCTACCGGGCAGCTCGGCAGGAGAAAAGTATGCCATATTCTCCACAATACCCAGCACAGGAACGCCAATTCCCTCAGCCTGAAACATCTTCATTCCTCGGATAACATCGGCAGTTGCAACCTTCTGTGGAGTGCTCACGATGATAGCCCCTGAGAGTGAGAGGTTTTCGGCAATGGATATCTGCACATCGCCCGTACCAGGAGGCATATCTATCAACAAAAAGTCTAACTCTCCCCAGAGGGTTTGGTTGATAAGTTGTTTAAGAGCATTGGTAGCCATTGGACCCCTCCAAACAAGGGCATCTTCGGTGCCAATGTAGAAGCCTATCGAATTGACTTTGATACCGTTCGACTCGGCAGGAGCGATGTAGTCCAGACCATCCACCTGCTCTGCCCAGGGCTCGTAGTCCTCCACGCCAAAGAGTTTGGGTTGTGAGGGACCATAGATGTCAGCATCCAACACGCCGACCTTGTAGCCGAGTTTGTGGAGTGAAACTGCGAGGTTGGCAGTCACAGTCGATTTACCAACACCACCTTTACCCGAAGCTACGGCAACGATACTCTTTACACCCTTCATACCCTCGTGCTGGCGGGGTTTGGGCGCATCCTCACCCTCTCGGATGAGAATCTCCACCTCAGCACCCTCGGCAGCAGCCTCAATGGCAATCTTCGAGCGCATAGCCACGCTCTTTGCGAATGGGTCACGACGACGACGGAATACCATTGTGAGGTGGATTTTGCCCTCCTCGCCAACGGTTACTTCCTGCAAAATACCACCCTCCACGACATTCTGACCGCTTTCGGGGTGTGTGATTCCTTTGAGAATCTCAATAATCTCTTCTCTTGTAATCATATCTTGGATTTTTTCTTGTTTGCAACTTCTTTTTTAGCAAAATTTCAGACACAAAGATACTCTTTCTTTGCAGTAAAAAATATACCTTTGTATTATAATACGAAAATTTTACCACTATGAAAGGTTTTTTCTCCACATTTTTTGCGGTTTTGGCAGCACTGCTTGTCCTTCCGCTTCTGCTTTTGTTTGGTCTTGGCAGCCTTGTTAGTTCTTTTGAGCCCGAAGCCCCTATTGTTGAGGAGGGCACCATCTTGGTGCTCAATTTGGATGAGAACATCACCGACTCGCCCCGTATGCCAGCGCTGGCACAGGGAGGCTCGTTGATGGAGATGGAGTTTGTGCAGACCCTCACAATGCTCGATGTTATCGAAACCTTAGACGCAGCGGCTACCGACGACCGCATCGTAGCGCTCTATATCAACCCAACGGGTGCAGGCTCGATTTCCACAACCGCACATATCGAGGAGATTCGTTCGCTCCTCTTGGATTTTAAGGAGAGGTCGGGAAAACCCATCATTGCCTACAATGAGGTCTATTCGCAGGCGACCTACTGGCTCGCCTCGGTGGCAGATAAACTCTATATGAATCCTCAGGGAGAACTCAACTGGCGAGGATTGGCTTCGCAGTCGCTCTTCTTCAAGGGGGCTCTCGACAAACTCGGTGTGGATGTGCAGATTGTGCGCCACGGTACCTATAAGTCTGCCGTTGAACCCTATATGCTCACAAAGATGAGTCCCACCAACCGTCGCCAGACAGAGGCTATGGTGGAGAGTTTATGGAGTTGCCTTGTGGGCGACATTGCCACATCTCGCTCCCTCTCGCCTGAATTGGTGGATAGCTACGCAGCGTGTCTTGCCATCGACTCGCCCAAGTCGGCACTCTCGCTCGGTATGGTTGATGGTCTTAAATACAACGACGAGGTGGAGGCTGAACTTGCAGCCCTCTCGGGTGGCAAGCAGGCAAAGAAAGTGACCCTCGGCGAGTATCATTCAACCCTCGCACCCAATAAGATTTCGCCCAACAAAGTAGCCGTCATCTATGCCGATGGCGATATTGTTGACGGTGTGGGTGGCGAAGGCATCATTGGTAGCACAACGACTGCCGACCAGATTCGTCGTGCTCGTGAGGACGAGGGTGTCAAGGCGGTGGTCTTGCGTGTCAACTCTCCCGGTGGTAGTGCTCTTGCCTCGGATGTTATGTGGCGTGAGTTGAAACTTCTCGGCGAGGAGAAACCTCTTGTGGTGTCAATGGCGGGCTATGCTGCATCGGGTGGCTACTACATCTCCGCCCCTGCCGACCATATCATCTCTGGTCGCACAACCCTCACAGGCTCCATAGGTGTCTTTGGTGTAATTATCAGCGGTGGCGATGTGTTGGAGGATAAGCTTGGTGTGACTGTGGATGTTACCAAGACCTCTCCCCACGCAGATATGGGCACAGGCTTCCGAGCGCTGACCCCCTATGAGATGAACTATATGCAGCGCTCCGTCGAGGATGTCTATGGCGTCTTTGTGGATCGTGTGTCGGAGGGTCGAGGTATGACCCACGAGGCGGTGAACACCATTGGCGAAGGTAGGGTATGGTGTGGTTTGGATGCCAAGAAGATTGGTCTTGTGGATGACTTTGGTGGTCTAAAAGAGGCGCTCATTGTGGCTGCCGAGAAGGCTGAGCTTGGCGACAACTGGCGCATTACGGAGATTCTCGAAGAGGAGGACGAACTGACAGCGATGCTTAACACCCTGATGGGAGTGAAGGCTCCCCGCCTGAAAGGTTTGGCAGGTAGCTTGGAGAGTGTTGCAAGGACGATCGAGGGTGGCTCCTCTGTGCAGGCTCGTATGCCCTACGATATAACCATTTACTAACCCCCCCCATTATTAAAACGCTTATTGCAGAGTGGAAAAACTCTTTCTCATAGACGCCTATGCACAGATTTTCCGTGCATACTACGCCTTTGCGGGTCGCCCTATGCGCAACCGTGAGGGTCTGAACACCTCACCCATCTTCGGCTTTGTGAAGTTCTTGCGTGATATCATTATCAACGAGCGCCCCCACTACCTCGGTGTGGCGTTCGACCCTAAGGGTGGCAACTTCCGCAACGAACTCTTCCCCGAGTATAAGGCAAATCGCTCGGAAACCCCCGAGGATATCATTGCCGCAGTGCCCTACATCAAAGAGGTGCTCTCGGCTATGCGCATCCCCATCTTGGAGGTTGTGGGCTACGAGGCAGACGATGTCATCGGCACCCTCTCCCATAAGGCTGCCGCAGCGGGTTATGATGTCTATATGGTCACTCCCGATAAGGATTTCGGTCAGCTCGTGCAGTCCAATGTGCGCATCTACAAACAGCGCAAAGGCGGCGAGGGTGTGGAGGTTGTCGGACTCCCCGAAATCAAGGAGCACTACGGCTTCGACGACCCTCGCAAGGTTATCGATATCTTGGCACTCTGGGGTGATGCAGCCGACAACATTCCGGGTGTAAAGGGCATTGGCGAGAAGGGAGCAATCAAACTTGTCAATGAGGTTGGCACGGTGGAGGATATCCTCTCCAACCTCGACAAGCTCAAAGGCAAGCAGCGAGAGAATGTGGAGGCGGGTGCGGAGCAACTCCGACTCTCGAAGGTTTTGGCAACCATTTCGCTCGACGCTCCCATAGAGTTTGTGCCTTCGGAGTTGGCTATGTGTGCCCCCGACTGTGCGGCTCTGCGTGATATTTATAAGAAACTCGACTTCAATATGTTCCTGCGTGAGATGGAGGGCGACACTTTTTCGCCTTTCAACACACAGGTGTGCCCCGAGGCGGTGGGTTATAAGGAGGAGGCGAGGTGTGCCGAGGAGCCCAAGGCGCAATCCTTTGACCTCTTTGGCAACCCCATTGTGGAGCCCACAAAGAACACCCCCAAGGCGGCAGAGCCTGCAATGGATTTGTTCTCGGTGGCGACACCTCTGTATAAAACCATCGACACCGTAGAGCACAACTACATTCTCTGCGACACTCCCGAGAAGGTTGCTGCGGCTGTGGCGGAACTCTCGGGCGCATCGAGGCTTGCCTTCGACACCGAAACCACAGGCTTTGACTATTTTGCCGACCGCATTGTAGGAGTGGGTCTTTGTGCCGAGCCCCACAAAGCCTTCTATATCCCCACCTCAGTGGAGGGTGCGATGGGGTCGCTCCGCCCCCTGCTCGAAAACCCCACAACGGAGAAGGTGGGACAGAACATCAAGTTCGACATCCAAATGCTCCGAGGTGCGGGCGTTGTGGTGGGTGGTAAGCTTTGGGATACGATGATTATGCACTACCTCTTGGAGCCCGACGGTCGTCACGGTATGAATTTCTTGGCGCAGACACTCCTCGGCTACACCCCCATAGAGATTGAGAGTCTTATCGGCAGAGGTAGCAAACAGCTCACAATGGACCGAGTGGCGGTAGAACTCGTTGCTCCCTATTGTGCCGAGGATGCCGATATTACTTTGCAACTCTTCGAGGTGCTTCTGCCCCGTTTGGAGAAGGCAGAGGCGCTCGACCTCTACAATACCATTGAGGAGCCCCTCATCCGCACCCTTTCGGATATGGAGTGGGAGGGCGTAAAGGTTGATGTTGGTAAGTTGGGCGCTTATGCCAAAGAGTTGAACACTAAACTCATAGAACTCGAAGACCAAATCAGAGAATACGCAGGTGTGCCCGACCTGAATGTCAATTCTTCCCGCCAGTTGGGCGTGGCGCTCTTTGAGGTCTTGAAGATTGATTCCAAACCCAAGAAGACCAAGACAAAACAGTATAGCACCGACGAGGAGTATCTCACATTCCTTGCCGATCGCCATCCCATCGTACCCCTCGTGTTGGAGTATCGTGGCATCAAAAAACTCCTCTCGACCTATGTGGAGGCTCTGCCCCTGCTGGTCAATCCCGCAACGGGTCACATCCACACCTCCTACAATCAGGCTGTGGCAGCAACGGGTCGCCTCTCCTCGACCAACCCCAACCTCCAAAACATTCCCATTCGCGAGGCTCTCGGAAGACCTATTCGCGAGGCGTTTGTGGCGTCAGACGAGGAG
>JAGCJH010000049.1 GCA_017648105.1 Tidjanibacter sp. | reverse complement strand
AGTCGGGTCGTTTCAACGATGTGCTTCTCCCATTGGAGTATGGCAAGGTTGTGGTCGATGCGAATGATATCAATAGTCAGGACTTCAAGTCGCAGATTCTTTACTCATTGATGATTGACCGTTTCAAAAACGGTACCACCTCCAATGACTGGAAAATCAACTCGCCCGAGGTGTTGGATAAGGTAGATTATCAGGGTGGCGACATTGTGGGTATTACCCAGAAAATCGAAGATGGTTTCTTCAACGACCTCGGCATCACCACCATCTGGATTTCGCCTATCACTCAGAACCCCTACGATGCGTGGGGTCAGAACCGTAACCCCGACACCAAATTCTCGGGCTATCACGGCTACTGGCCTATTTTCAGCACCGTTATCGACAAGCGTTTCGGTACTGAGGAGGAGCTCCACACTATGCTCAAAAAGGCGCACAAAGGCGAGATGAATGTAATTCTCGACTATGTGGCAAACCATCTGCACATCAACTCGCCCGTTCTCCAAGAGCACCCCGATTGGACTACCGAACTTATGTTGCCCGATGGTCGCAAAAATATCGGTTTGTGGGATGGCGAAACACGCCTCACGACTTGGTTTGATGAGCACATTCCCACCCTCGACACTCGTCGTGATGAGGTATGTGAGCCTATGACCGACTCGGCACTCTATTGGGTGCGCAAATTTGACTTCGATGGCTTCCGCCACGACGCTTGCAAGCATATCCCCTTGAACTACTGGCGTATGCTGACCCACAAGATGAAATCCTCGATGCCCGAGCGTCAGCTCTGGCAGATTGGCGAGACCTATGGCGATGTTGAACTCATTGGCTCCTATGTTAAGAGTGGTATGATTGACGCACAGTTCGACTTCAACCTCTACCACACCTCTCGTGATGTCATCGTCGATGAGAGCCGTTCGATGCGAGATATCGCAAAGGCTATTGAGGAGGCTGAGGCTGCCTATGGCTCCCACCACACAATGGGTAACATCACTGGTAACCACGACAAACCCCGCTTCTTGTCGCTCGCAGGTGGCGATATGTCGCTCTGGTGCCCCGACGATAAAGCCGAGGGTTGGCACCGCACGGTGGGCGTAGGCGACAATGTGAAGGGCTATGCTCGTTTGTCGCTCTTGAAGGCTATCATCTCAACTGTTCCTGGTGTTCCCTGCGTATATCAGGGCGACGAGTATGGTATCCCTGGTGCAAACGATCCCGACAACCGCTATATGATGGTGTTCGACGGATACAACGAGTTCCAGCAGAGGGAGCTCGCAGCTACGAAGGCTATGTTTAAGTATCGCCATGCATCTATGCCTTTGATGTATGGCGACTACCAGAGGCTTCACATCGACGACGATGTATTGGTGTTCTTGCGCCACTATATGGGCGAGTGGGCTGTTGTTGCCCTCAATATCCGCCCCGAGGCTCGCTCGGTGGAGGTTGCTTTGCCCGACTTTGTGAAGGCAGAGAGCGCCAATGTAGCTCTTGCGGCTGAGGGTGGCGAGGCTGTGCTTACTAATGGCAACATCAGCCTTAATATCCCCGCCTATGGTTATGTTATTGTGAACAAGTAATCCAAACGCTAAAAAAGAGATATGAAAAAATTATTTGCATTGGTCGCTTTTGTTGCGACTTTGATGAGTTGCGCTTGCAACAACAACGAGAGTGTAGAGGCTTTCGACAAATTCAACTCCGTTGTCTATGAGTTCAATGTTCGTCAGGCAACCGAGGAGGGTACTTTCGCAGCTGCGGAGCAGTACCTCCCCGAGCTTAAAGCTATGGGCGTGGATATCGTATGGCTTATGCCCGTGAGCCCCATCGGCATTGATGGTCGCAAGGGCACCCTCGGTTCCTACTACTCCATCATCGACTACAAGGCTATCAACCCCGAGTTTGGTACTATGGAGGACTTCGATCACTTCCTTGCTACCGCACACGACCTCGGTCTGAAAGTTATCATCGACTGGGTGGCAAACCACACTTCACGAGATGCTAACTGGTGGAAAGAGGGCAAGAAAGATTGGTATGTGATGGACAAGAAGACCGGTCTGCCCATTGTTGAGTATGACTGGACCGACATCGCAAAACTCAACTATAAAAATGAGGATATGCGTGCAGCAATGCTCGACGCTCTAAAATTCTGGATTGAGAAGGGTGTAGATGGCTACCGTTGCGATGTGGCTATGAATGTCCCCGGCGACTTCTGGAAGGGCGCTTGGGAGGAGATTCGTAAGATTAACCCCGATGTGTATCTCTTGGCAGAGGGCGAGGAGACTTGGTTGCACTCCTCGGGCTTCGACGCTACCTACGCTTGGGAACTCCATCACATCTTCAACGCTATGGCAAAGGGTGGTAGCGAGACCAAAAATGTGGCTGGCGACGGCACCATCAAGACCGATGCGAAGGGTGTGAAAGACCTTAAAGAGTATATGGTGCGTGACGACGCTAAATATCCCGCACCCGCAATGCGCCTTATGTTTACCTCCAACCACGACGAGAACTCGTGGGCAGGTACTGAGTTTGAGCGTATGGGCGAAGCACACAAAGCGTTCGCAGCCCTCACATTCGTTATGCCCAAATCGCAGCCCCTCATCTACACCGGTCAGGAGATTGCACTCAACCGTCGCTTGCAGTTCTTCGAGAAAGACTCCGTTGTGGAGCTCGTTGATTTGGAGTACGGCAAGGAGTACCGCAACTTCTACCGCACACTCTGCTCGTTCCGCCACGCCAATAAGGCATTGGCTGCTGGCGAGAATGTAGCACCCGTAGTATTCGTAGAGGGCGCTGGCGAGAATGTCTTGGCATTTACCCGCCAGAAGGAGGATAACACCGTTTTGTGCCTCTTCAACTTCTCGGCAGAGCCCACCACCGTTACCCTTACCGAGGCGGAGGTTGGCACCTATAAGACCGCTTGCGGCAAGACCAAACGCCTCAAAGCAGGCGAAGTTGTCGAGCTCGCATCGTGGGGCTTTATGCTTCTCTCGAAGTAATACCCACCCCCATACCACAACTCGCCCCCAAAAGTTCCACAAACCTTTGGGGGCGAGGTGCGTTTTGGGGGTTCGAGGTGGTGAAAGCTGCATTCCCACCTCTGCTGTTTTTTGACAGATGTATGTCAAAATTGATGCGAAAGGTGTGTTTTTGGTAGAAATGTGTGGAAGTGTGGGCGAAAATTTATAACTTTGTGTGCAGTAGGTTTTTAATTGGCAACAAAAGAGAGTTATGGATCAGCCAAAAATTGAGCGAGTGTTGCGCCTGATGAAGATGATGACGGGCAATAACAACTACACCGTGGAGGATATGGCGGAGCGACTTGGCACCTCCTATCGTTCCATCTATCGTTATATCGACACCTTCAAGGAGTCGGGTTTTGTCGTGCAGCGCAAGGAGGGTGGCGTCTATCGCCTCGGTAAGGAGAGCCGCTACTTCAAGGAGATTTCCCAGCTCATCCACTTCACCGATGAGGAGGCATATATCGTCAATCAGCTCATCGAGGCACTCGACAATACCAATGTCATAAAGCAAAATCTGCGCAAGAAACTCACCGCTGTCTATAACTGCACATCGCTCGCAGACTGTGTTGTGGAGGGCAAGAACGCCGTGAATGTCAATCGTTTGGTGGAGGCTATTGGCGAACGCAAGCAGGTTGTACTCAAAGGTTACTCGTCGTCGCACACGGGTGTGGTGAGGGATAGGTTCGTGGAGCCTTTTGGCTTTACTACGAACTATGTGCAGGTGTGGTGCTACGAGCCCGAGTCGGGCAAAAACAAACTCTTCAACACCGCCCGTGTAAGTTCGGTGGAGGTTTTGGAGGAGGGTTGGCAGTTCGGCGAATTGCACCACGAGGGCTACATCGACATCTTTCGCATCACGGGCTTTGAGCAAAGGCGTGTGCAGTTGGAACTTGGGATGATGGCGCACAACCTCTTGGTGGAGGAGTACCCCCTCTCAACCCGTGACCTCACGCCCATCGACGACTCGCATTGGCTCTTGGACACGATGGTCTGCGACTATGTGGGCATCGGTCGCTTTACGCTCGGTCTTATGCACGACATCCGCATCCTCACCCCCGAATTTGGGGAGTATATAAGGCAGAAAGTAACTAATATGTTTCATCAAAAGTAGTTATATGGGAAACCTTCAATATGATTTAGACTATGCTCTTCGCAACATAGATAAGGATGGTCATAAATATGGCTATGTGGTTAAAAAAGGGAAATGCTATGATCGCTATATGAACAATGATAGTTGGCGTGCTTTCTTGAAAAATATGGCTAAGCAATATATACGACATTACGATAGCTATAAAGATGGTAGTGGCGGAGAGATTAAAGAGGGTAGGTATCCTCCAAAAATGGCTTGCTATGGATCTTCAAGTCGTTTTATCTATTTGCTTTTACGAGATGTCGCCGATGTTAAATTTGAATGCCCTTGGGAGACTAAAGTGGGTGGCACAGCCTATCTTGACGCCTATATAGCCAGAGAGAATTGCGAGATTTTTATTGAGGCAAAATGTCGAGAAATCTATGGTAGCAAAAACAAATCGGTAAAAAGAGCATATATGCCAGTTTATGATGCCATTGCCAAATCAGTTGGCGATATTTACACCAACGAAGGCGACATCAAGGGAGATAAAAACCGATTTAAGTGCGAATTTAAGTATAAATGCAGCCCAATTGAGCATTTGGATTTCAAACAGTTGATATGTCACTTCTTGGCAATCTCTGCCAACTATTTAACAAATGATGATGCCAAAAACAAAATACGCTTCATTTACCTAATTTATAATCCCAGTGAATTAGGGATAGATGCCTTGACTGTGGTCTATGCCCAAACCATAGAAGAGATTGGCAAATTTGATATGCAAGAACTATTCAATGCTGTATTTGAATTTCAGAAGAAGAACTTAAATGCAACGAAAGATATGCCCGACTTCGAATTTGTACTCGCTAACCAAACAAATATAAGGAATTTTTCAGATTGACAGTAATTGTCAAAACGGTCCCATACCTTTGTCCCGACAACATTTAGATAGTGCTGTCGGGACTTTTTTATTCACTAAAAACTGACTACGATGAAGGTAATTTTCGGAATTATGGTGGTAATTTGGATTTTGTGCGAGGTTGCAGATATGCTGTTTGGTCGCAGTAGATAATAAACACAACAATACTATGGACAGGCACAATAATTTTTGGCGATGGCTACTATTCCTGTGGCTGTTTGGATTCTTTGAAAATCGAAAATAAGAGCATTTTTAGACAATTTTTTCAACATTTTAACACATATCTATTATGAACAATATCTTCGTATTTATTCTTGGTTTTATTTCTGGTGCGGTGGCTCTTTTATTGGTGTTATTGCTCATTGCGAAAGGCATTTATAATTATGGGCAGGAAAACGAAATGTACAAGTAATGTTGAGGACAAAAGAGGGTTAGCAGTGTAGTAGTCAGTGAGTTACGGAGGAGTGTGTAAAATTGACAAAACCTGTCAAAATGGTGCCATACTTTTGTATCGTGAAAAATAGTTATTAACCTTAAAAAAACGGAATTATGAAAAACAGAAAACCAGCAAATCTGCACTACATCAACTGCCATATTGCAGGATTTTCCCACTGGGAGGGATGTCTTGTAATGGAGGATCTGAAAATCGGCTCGACGATCGATATGGAGCGTGAGTCAAACAATCCCCACGACAACAATGCCATTGCGCTCTACTATGGCGACACAAAGCTCGGTTACATTCCCGCATCGCACAATGAGGAGATTGCCAAATTCTTGGACTTGGGTCACAACGACCTCTTTGAGGTCCGTGTGCAGTCCAAAAATCCCGACGCCCACCCCGAGTACCAAGTGAGGATTGTTGTCTTCATCAAGGCAAAAGGACAATAATAAATAGGTATGCTATGGGAAAGATTTACCGAATAAAGTGCGAGCGCTGTGGGGCGGAGTTTGAGCACTCGGTGGGCGTAGGGTTTGCCTACGCCTGCGTGGGCTGCGGTGAAGTCGTGGATGACTATGCGCCCTTCTGGTGTCCTTGTTGCAACAAGCGCTTCGACCCCACTGCGGAGGAGTTTTCCGACCAACTTATCACTGTTATGTTGTGGGACTGAGGGGTGCAACATACGAGGATTTTCGCTCCTTTTTGAGGACGGAGGGGTGCGAGGAGGCGTTCGATCGGGCGTTCTACCTCCACAACGACTTCACGGTGCTCGACTCGGCTCTGTGGGAGGCGTGCCCTGTGGAGTACATCATTGCCCACGCCTTCGACTGGCGCACCACCCCAGAAGGGAGCAATTTCTGGCGTGCGATGGATCAAAAGTGGAATAAACTTATATACAAAAAATAATAAGATGATAATGAAAACGACAAGGGACATTTTTATTGAGGTAATAACACACCTAACCGAGCCTCAGTTGACACACAAACAGATTACAATCACTCCCGAAGAGGGTGGTATCATTTCCCACGACGAGTCGCTCTACTTTGTGCTTTTCGACAACTACAACAAACGAATTGCGCAGATAGTTTTCAAGGGCGACCACTGGGCTATTGGGCGTTGCAACCACGAGTTTTTGCGATTCGGGTGCAACCACATTCAGTTGGGCGAGATGGAGTACTTTGTAAACCCCATCACAAAGGAGCAGTTTGAGGATCAGGAAAAAGTTTCACTAATAGTCGAAGTGCCCGTATTATGAAGATAACCATTCACAGAGGAACCAATCAGATTGGCGGCTGCATCACGGAGATTTGCTCCGAGGGCGGTACAAAGATTCTCATTGACTTGGGGCGCAATCTGCCCAGCGAGAATAACGATTACGACGAGTATGACAACCCCGCAACCCTCTCGGCGCTCTTGGAGGGTGTTGAGGCGGTCATCTATACCCACAATCACGGCGACCACGTAGGTTTCTTTGCCAACATTCCCGAGCACATACCTCAATATATGGGCGCAATGGGTCGTGAGGTTATGCAGAACACACTCGAGGAGCAACTCAACACCGCACAGCGAGCAGGGCGCACACAAAGGGCAGAGGAGCTAATGGGTGCAATTGCACGCCTCGGCGAGTTCCGCACCTACGCCACCGCTCGCACCTTCCACATCGGCGACATCGCCATCACTCCCTACTTCGTGAGTCACTCGGCGGCGGATGCCCATATGCTTCTTGTGGAGTGTGACCGTAAGCGTGTGCTCCACACGGGCGACTTCCGTGATCACGGTTTTACGGGCAAGGGACTTACCCCCACTCTCGTACGCATCGGGCAGGTGGATGCACTGATTATTGAGGGCACGATGCTCTCTCGTGATGGCAGTGCAAGCAAGAGTGAATACCAAATTCAGCAAGAGATGTTGGAGCTGATGGGGCGCTACAAAAATATCTTTGTAGTCTGCTCCTCGACCAACTTCGACCGACTCGCAGGGCTCTATCAGGACACCCTAAAAATCGGGCGACCCTTCGTGTGCGACAAGTACCAGAAGCGACAACTCGACACCCTCCGCAAATATTCGGGCAAACACTCTTGGTACTACAATGTTCGCAATGCATTGCCTATGTCGCTGAATGCCAAGTCGCTCCATAAAAATATGTTCGAGCAGGGCTTCACGATGGTTGTCCGCAACAATGCTAATTTCCGCAAGTGGATAGGCTTTATCAAGGAGCATATCGACCTCGCAGAAACTCTATGTATCTATTCGCAATACCTCGGCTACCTCGAGGAGCAACCCTCTCTGCGGGAGTTTGTCGATTCGTTTGGGTGCAAGGTGGAGTATATCCACACTTCGGGGCACGCTTCGCCCGAGGCTATCGAAGAGGTCTGCCGTACGCTCAACCCACGCTCCGCCATCATACCCATACACAAAGATGCTACGAGCGACTTCCACACCCTCAATCTCCCCGACGAACTCAAAGCGAAAATTATCGCTGCTGACACCGCCCAACTCGGCATTCCCATCTAACCCACTTAAAACACCGAGCCCACACCTCAACGGCGTGAGCTCGAGTGTTTATAAAACTTACTCTATTGGTCCTTGTCAATCCAAAGTTGGATTTCCAATCCATACTCCTTGCAGACCTCAATAATTTTCTTGGCAGCCTTATTCTTGTTGGTTGTTTTACTCCAATTACTCCAGTAGGGCTCATTAGCCCTAAGTATTAAAATGGGGTTGTTATTTTTGAAATCTCCCCAATTAAAGTCCTTGACATCATCATTTTTATGATGTATGTCACGTTGATCCAATTTATCTGCATTGTTTACAATCATACAATAGTATGCCAACAACTGCAAAATCGCATCGAAAGGTTGTCCCGCCTTTAAGGTGTGTTTCATTTCGCATATCACAGGACGAGAATCCATTTTGCCAATCAAATCAACCCTTAAGGTGCTTAAATATCCGGTTTCCTTATTTCTTTGCTGTCCAATAGGGAGTTCCAAGTCACACCACAAATCTTTCTCTTTGTCGAAACATTCTCGTTGCCTCGATGTTTCTCCCTTATTTTTATCATCAGCCTTGCCGTACTTGCCAGGGGTTGAATGAACAAACCCCCAAGGTTCTTTAATAATATCTCTGAATTTTTTGTTATTAGCGCTTAATTCGATATCTTTAACAATGCCGAGAACTTCTTCCTTCCAATTCATATCCATAATTATTAATCTTTGGAGTTTATTGCTACCTTCTACAAAATTATAGTTTTTTTTCATAAAACCATTGACTACTTGACAAAATAGCAATATAAAAACACACCAGATGCGGCTCTGTGGGAGGCGTGCCCTGTGGAGTACATAATCGCCCACGCCTTCGACTGGCGCACCACCCCCGAAGGTCGAAGGTTTTGGGTAGATATAGATAGAAAGTGGCTTCAATTATTAAGCACATAGAGTCGTGCCAAACAAGAAGCCGAGGTGCTCAGTAGTGCGTGCCGAGGGCATATCGTATGGCGAATAGTAGGCGCACAAGAAAATCCCCTCCACAGTTTGTTCGGAAGGGGTAAAAAACGCATAGAACGGAGGAAATTTTGTGCCAAACAAGAAGGCGAGATGCTCAGTAGTGCGTGCCGAGGGCATATCGTGTGGAGAATAGTAGGCGCACAAGAAAATCCCCTCCGCAGTTTGTTCGGAAGAGGTAAAAAACGCATAGAACGGAGGAAATTTTGTGCCAAACAAGAAGGCGAGGTGCGCAGTAGTGAGTGCCGAGGGCATATCGTGTGGCGAATAGTAGGCGCACAAGAAAATCCCCTCCGCAGTTTGCTTGACGCAAATGAGGAGGGGATTTATCGCAGTGCAACGCCGTAGTCGCCCACGAGATGCACTCGGATGTGTTTTTTTAGAAGAAGCGAACTCGCTCATCCACAATCTCCGCACCATCGCTCAAAGCCTGATCGATGCGCTCGTTGATGTAGAAGAGCTCGTAGGAGTCGAGGCGTACTTTCTCGCTCTCCACGGTTGCGTTCTCTTTGGTGTTCTGGTTCTCTACAACATATACATATACGCCATAGTTACCTGCGAGGGGAGCCTCGATAACGCCAACCTCAGCAGCTGCGAGTGCGCCCACAAGTTTCATATCGGGACCGACGCCCACGATATTGTTGGCATTGCCAAGCACCTCCTCAACATCTACCACATTAACGCCAAGTTTCTCAGCAGCCTCCTCAATGGTTGCTACACCTGCGGTCTGCTCTGCAACCCACGCAGCTTTCTTCTCGTTGCGGAGCTGGCTTACGATGCGGGACTGCACCTCTGCGAGAGGCATATAACCCTCCTCACGCACTTTGGTAACGGTAGCAACTACATAGTCGCCATCGATCTCCATTGCGCCCGAAATCTTGCCAGTCTTATTGTTGTATGCCCAGCGTACGAGCTCACGAGCCTCATCGAAGCCACTTACCGAGCGATCGGTATTGCGGATGCGTGCGGTGCGTTTTGCCACGCCAAGCTCAGCAGCTGCCTCTGCGAAAGAGGAGTTGTTTGCAGTAGCGATGAACTTATTAGCCTCGTTGGCTGCAACCTGGATAGTAGCGTCGCCAGCCACAACCTCATAGGTTACAACAGCCACCTGTGCTTTGCGTACGGGTTTGGAACGGTAGGTGAGCTGTGCAACGTGGATACCGAACTGGCTCTCCACCTTTACAACCTCGTTGAGTCTTGCTGCGAGAAGAGCATTGCTAAACTCGGGAACCATTGCCTCAGGTGCGAATTTGCCGAGGTCGCCACCATTCTGTGCGGAACCATCGAGCGAGTATTTCTCTGCGAGTTCTGCAAACTTTGCGCCACCCCTGAGGGCTTTCACGATGCTATCTGCCAACTTGTCCTGATCGAAGGAGAGGAGGATGTGGCGTGCGCCAATCTCATCGGGCATATTGCGGATGTCGGCGATGCGAGCCATAGTGTAGGTGGTGCCGTTGAGTACGGGACCGTAGAGCTGACCCCTCTTGTTGCCGAATGCGTAGGGTTTGTACTCCTCAGCAATCTTGTCTGCTGCATAGTAGAGGTTATCTACCGAACCGTGGGTGTTGGCAGTTGCAAACTGCAAAGCGTTAGCAGCAGCCTTGAACTCCTCTGCGAGAGTCTCAACAGCCTCTTTTGCCTCTGCGAAGTCTGCCTCCGAAGGCTCTACGCTGAATACTGCATACTCAACCTCACGAGTGGTCTTCTGGCGGAAGAGCTCTTTGTGCTCGTTGTAGTATTTTTTGATCTCTGCTTTGGTGGGAGCCTCTACGAGCGAGTCTGCGATGGTGTAGTAGGGTTTAACCACAACCTTAGCCTGCGAAGCAGTGTTTGCAGCCTTAGTCGAGTGCTCAACATCGAGGTTGCTTGCCGAGAAGCCTGCGCTCACGAGGGTCGAGAAGTTCGACACGAGGCGCTGCTCAACAGCTTTTTTCTTAATGTAGTTCCAGAGGTCGAATGCCACCTGATTGCTCTCCACCTGTGCGAGGAAGTTGCGGAGCAACTCAGGGCTGTAAGTGCGAGTGGTAGGGTCGGAGAAGAAGCTGGTGATCACGGGCGAAAGGAAACCACCCTGAATCATATCCACAACCTCCTGCTCGGAAACCACAAGACCGAGCTTGCCGAACGACGATGCGTAGGCATTAGCCATCACGAGGTCATTCCAAGCCTCATTGTAGATCGCATCGTATTGTGCAGCGTCAAAAGCGCTGGTACCGTAGAGTGCCGAGTAGATGTTCTTCACATACTCAGTCTGGTATGCATACTCTTGGTACTCGATGTTCTGACCATTGATTTTACCTACACGGTTTGCCTTTGAAGTGAAGACGCTACCGTTGCTGAACAAGTCGCCCAGCAAGAAAGCTACAAGACCAAGAGCGATAACGGCGGTAACAATCACGCCACCCTTAGTTCTCAAATCATTTAATGTTGCCATACTTGAGTTAAAGTTTTTTGTTATTTATTTTGTTGTTTCTATTTTGCGTTGTTACAAAATCAGCCTCAAATATAATTATTTTCTACGAAAATATCATTACAAAATCCTAACTTTTGCCAATTCTACCCTCGAAGAGGTGGATTTGAGGATTTTTATCTCCTTTCCTTCGCACTCTATGAGTGTTCCGACGGTGGGTATTCCGCCATAGTGGTCGATGATATAACCCGCCAAGGTGTCGTATTCACCCTTCTCCGAAAGCCCCAAGTCGTAGCGCTCATTGAGGTAGGCAACCTCCAAGCGACACGAGAATACCCACTGACCATCTTGGAGAGCCTTCTCGACCATCTCGGGCTCGTCGTGCTCATCCTCAATCTCGCCAACAATCTCCTCCAAGACATCCTCCAAAGAGATTATGCCTGCTGTGCCACCAAATTCGTCAATGACCACTGCCACGCTTTGGCGTGAGCGTATCATCTCACCCATCAATCGCTCAGTAACCATCGCCTCGGGCACATACCTCACAGGCATCAATATCTCTTTAATGCTCTGTGGTTTGCGGAAGAGGCTCTTGGTCGTAACATAACCGATGATATTGTCGATACTCTCCTCCCACACGAAGAGTCGGGAGAAGGATGTTTCGATAAATCTCTCGGTCAGCTCCTCAATACTGATAGTCGCCTCAACGGCCTCCACATCGACCCTCGGCACCATACAGTCCCTCACTCTCAAATCCGAGAAGTCGAGGGCATTTTGGAAAATCTTGATGTCGTTCGCCTGCACCTTCTCGCTCTCGGCACTCTCATCAATGAGGTTTTCGAGGTCTATCTTACCGAACGACTTAATGTTATGCTCCTCCTTGACCTTCAAACCCACAAGGCGCAGGATGCCAAACGAGAGTGCCGTGGCAAACTTTGCGATGGGGAAAAGAAGGAGATAGAAGAGATATACGGGGAATATCAGCGCCCTGAAAAATGCATTGGGGCGCATCTTGAAGATACTCTTGGGGGTAAACTCTCCGAGGAAGATGATGATGAGCGTCGAGATGATTGTTTCGACAATCACCGCATCCTCCGCCATCTGCACTCCCATCTTGGCAGCCACAATGTGTATGAGCTTCGCCATAAATGTGGAGTAGATGACCAGAGTGATATTGTTGCCCACGAGCATTGTCGTGATAAACTCCCCGGGATTAGTTGCAAAGCGTTCGATGATGCGACCGACCACGCCACCCCTCTTGCGATCAATCTCCATACGAAGACGATTGGCGCTCGTGAAGGCAATCTCCATACCCGAAAAAAAGGCGGAGAGCGTGACCGAAATCACTACAATCACTATGATGCTCAACAAACTTTGCATTCTTTTTTTGTTTAACAACCGACAATGGCAAGAGCCTTTCGCTCTATTTGACATTGCTCGGTATTAAGGGCGTTAAGGGCTCTAAGGGCGTTAAAGGCTCTAAGGACTCTAAGGACTCTAAGGACTCTAAGGACTCTAAGGGCGTTAAGGGCTCTAAGGGCGTTAAAGGCTCTAAGGACTCTAAGGACTCTAAGGACTCTAAGGACTCTAAGGACTCTAAGGGCGTTAAGGGCATTAAGGGCGTTAAGGGCGTTAAGGGCTCTAATGAAAACGGTCCATTATACCCACGAGATACTCTCGCTACTCCTGGGAGGCATCAACCCACATCCTACCCTCGCTCTCTCTGAATACCCAATCCTTAAACTCCGAGTCGGACTCGAAACCCTCGCCAACAAAGACATCGGCGCCATCGACAATTTTGCAATCGACATTGGAGAATACCTTATCGGTCTTTTGGTCCCAGAAGAGCTGGTTGGTATAGAGTTCCCTACCATCGGCACTCTTGCCCACGACATTACCTCTCGCCTCCCACAATTCCCTCTTCTCATAGAAGATGGCGTAGTCTGCCCTCATCTTGGAGTTGTCGTTGCCGAGCGAGTCGAAGGTTATGATATTGATACCCCTGCGGAACTCCATATAGGGGTCGCGAGCGAACTCATAGCGCTCCATAAGGGGTGTCCAGAAGCGATACTCCTTCACGCCATTCTTGGTGAAAACCATCGTGAGGGTGTCGCTCTGCTGGGTAATCATCGTTTCGAGATTTGCCTGCTTGGGGGTCTTTCCACCCGAGCACGAAAACAGCAAGATAGCACCTCCCACAAGAGATGCTACCATTGCCAGTCTATGTCGTATTTTTTTAGTCACTATTTGATAGGTCTAACAGTGGTGGTGCCCGATACCCAACCGCAATTTACGCTGTAATCGTCGCCCTCCTGAATACCACGGAAGAAGCAGTCAGCCTGTTTGGGGAAGTAGTTGCGGTAGGTGTTGAGCAAGGTGTTGCACATCTCCTGCTGTGCCTCGTTGCCCTCAAAGAGGGTGCGTGCCTTTGCGATCAGATCGCAAGCCAACCAGAAGACGGTCTGTTTGTCGAAGCCCTCGCATTTTGCACCATCAACATAAGCCTGTGCGAGGCAGAGGTATGCCGAAGCGTTCTCTGCGTTGAACTCGATAGCTTTCTTAGCCCAAGCGGCAGCCTCTTTGGAAGCCTCTGCTGCGAGCTCAGTACCCGAAATCTGCACGCAGATATTGGATTTCACTGCGGGATCTTCCTCAATCTCAATAGCCGAACGGAGATATTCGAGTGCTTTGTCGAAGTTCTTGTTTGCCTCGAATGCACGGCTAAGCATCTGTGCAGTCTGGGTTGTGGGGTTCTGTGCGTAGTATTTCTCGCCCACCGAGAGGAAGAACTCGCTCTGGCACTGGTTGCGAGCCATCAGCTTAAATGCTTTCTCAATCTGAGCAGCGTTCTCGGGATCATTTGCCAACCTCTCGCCGAAGATACGCTCCAAGTTGGAACAGTCAGCAGCACCCGACTTGATAAGGAGTGCGTCGAAGGTGGTCTTAGCCTCCTCGTCGGTCACGAGGTCCATCTTGGAAGCCATAAAGTCATACTCGCTCATAAAGTGGTCGGTCTCCACATTAAGAGCCTCATACTCCTCAACGAGAACAGTGAAGTACTGGTTGATGAAGGTTGCATCTACCTCGGGGTCAATCTCGATAGCCTTACGGAACAACTCCAACATACCCTGCTTGTCCTCCGAGCGATATTTGTAGTAGTCTTTTGCTTTGGTTTTGAGGATATATACCTCGCCATACTTCTGGTCATCTGCGAACGCTGCAAGACGAGCATCGTAGAGGTTCATAAGAGCCTCGATGTTTGCACTCTTCTCCTCCAAGCTCTTCGAGCGAGCAATTTTGCTGCGGTAGATGTTTGCACCGTAAGCATAGATGTTACTACGAGCTTTGGGGCAGTTCTGGATGAGGTAGTTCATATACTCCAATGCCTTGTCATAATCTTTGTTGTTGTAGGCATCCTGGAAGAAGTTGAACTTCTGTACATTCTCCTCCCTCTCAGCAGCGGTTGCATTCTCACCCCACTCAGGACCATAGGTAGTTGCGGGTTTCTGCTCCTCTACAACACCATTCTTTGCAGCAGCAGCCTTCTGTGCAGCAATGATTTTAGCAATTTTAGCCTCCTCCGCAAGACGAGCTTTCTCTGCCTTCTCGGCAGCCTTGCGAGCCTTCTCAGCCTCCTTAGCGGCAGCCTTCTCAGCCTTCTCACGAGCCTTGCGCTCTGCGGGGGTTTCCTCCACCTGCTGGCTCTCAACATTGTTAGCCATAAGGGTTACAGTGTTCATAGTGCCCGCCATCATAAGCGAAAGCACAACCATCGATTTGATTACGATTCGTTTCATTGGTATTAGTGTTTGTGTTATATAATTTTGTTTCTTGTTTGTCCAATCTCTTTTTCTACCTTAGAGCCCCTAATGCCCTTAGAGCCCTTAATGCCTAATCATACTTAACCTTCACAAACCAATAATCCTCTCCGAACAAGCTGAAACCTACGGTAAATTTGAGGTAACTCTCGCTGGAAAGTCCTGCTTTGGTTGTGCCACGCTGACCGAGCTCCAAGCCGAGATTGACATTGGAGAGTCCAGTCATACGCAGAGGTATGCCCACGCCAAAAGTGAGCGCTACATCGCTGATGGGTTGATTGTTCAGCACCACATAGCACTGACTCCAACGCACACCTGCACGATAGGTAAAGCGGTTGAAGGCGTTGCGCACATCACCCGGATTGGGGGTATATTGACCACCCACACGCACGGTGTTGGTGTTGCGGAACGCAAGGTTTGCACCCCGGTCGCCCTCATTGCGTGAGCCCCAATCGGCAAACTCATAATCTGCGCCGATGCTATATTTGGGGCGGTGGAGATACATACCCACAGCATACATCGAAGGCATTGTGAAGGTCGAGGTGGTTGTTTCATTCACAGCATACTCATCGGGGGCGAGTGTGCCATTGATGGGCACTTTGGTTACAACCTCACCACCCATCTTGCCGCCCATCTGCCAAGTAGCACCAATGGTCAGCACGGTATTTTCCGAAGAGATGGGGGTCCACTGCATACCCACCTTACCGAAGAAGCTATTGATGCGCTCGGTCGAGGTGCCACTCAACGAGTAGTAGGAGCCACTGCCCGTAATCGAGGAGGGCAGTGCGCTGAATGTGCGGAGGATGCTACCGTGATAGTAGATAAGGTCGGCACCCACCGAGAAGTTCTTGAAAATCTCATAGCCCACACCTGCCTTGAACTGGGTTACATCGCCCGAGCCCGAGTAGGCATTGAGCACCTGACCGACACCTGCGAGGACATCGGCACTGTCGTCGTAGTAGCTCACATTGTAGCCCACCGAACTGTATGGCATAACGCTCACTCCCACTCCCAAGCCCTTTGCTAAGGGGAAAGACATCGAGATATCCTTGATGTTGAAGGTGTTGTAGGAGGTTTTAGCATCGGTTGTGCGGGCATAGAAATTCTGACCCTCCATATCGAAGTTGGAGAGGAACGAGTTGTTTCTCACGGAGCTATACGATGCGGGGTTGAGAGAGTTCACATAGAGGTAGTTGCGGAAGCCAACACCCGCACCACCCATTGCACGGATGGCGGCGTTGCCCTCTTGATGAATATCTCCAATTCCGTAGAAGGTATAGGGCGAGTAGGCATTCAAACTGCTCTGTGCCGAAGCCTCCTCGGCTCCCACAAGCGCAGCAATCATTGCCATCACAATCGCTATTTTCTTTCTTAAATTCATCTTTTCTTTCGGTTACTTTTTCGAGCCTTTATAGACTTTGTCTATATAAATCTCGCAAATATCGTATTTTTTAATCTCTTTTCAAAGTTTTTTCCCGCTTCGCTGCACATTTAGTGACCAAAAGGCGATTTTTCGCCCTCCCGAGTGGTAATTTTAGCAGTTCGCACGCCCAAGTGCTGCGCTCAACTCATCAAGCACATCACATCCAACCGCAATACTCTCTACATCTCTAACGACCAAATAGACTCTATTGTTGTTCTGTTTGAGAACAAATTTATCCGCACGAGTTGTGATGTAGCGCAGGATACCTCCAAAGATGCCACTCTTGTAGTAGAGGCTCTTACCATCGGCAGGGAACCAGAGGAGCATCAGTCCATTCTTCACTTTTGCACGCTCAATGCCGAGCGCCACAGCCCTCCAACGCAGACGCACAATATCCACAAGGGTTTGTGCCTCGATGGGCAACTGACCAAAGCGGTCTGTCAGCTCTCCCACAAAGCGCTCAATCTCACCTTCCTCGGTAATGCCATCCAAACGACGATAGAGCTGCAACTTCTCACTCGTCGAGCCCACATACCTATCGGGCAGAAGTGCCACAAGGTCGGTTTCGACTTGGCAGTCCGTAACATAGCGTACATCCTCGGGCAAAGCCATCTCCGTAGCGCTCTCACCCAGCACCTCATCGAGTCCTTCGGTACCCTCCGTGCGAAGTTCCGTAATCGCCTCTGCAAGGATTTTCTGGTAGGTTTCAAAGCCCATATCGGCAATAAAACCACTCTGCTCGGCACCCAACAGGTTACCCGCACCACGAATATCCAAATCCTGCATTGCAATATTGAAGCCCGAGCCCAAGTCGGAAAACTCCTCGATAGCCCTAAGCCTACGCCTTGCGTCGCTCGTCAGGAGCTCATCGGGGGGCGAGAGGAGGTAGCAAAAACTCTTCCTATCGCTCCTACCCACACGACCCCTGAGCTGGTGTAACTCACTGAGTCCAAATCGGTGGGCGTGGTTGATGATGATTGTATTTGCATTGGGAATATCAATGCCATTCTCTATGATTGTCGTAGCCACAAGCACATCATACTCGCCATAGATGAAGTCCATAATGAGCCTTTCGAGCGTCGCTGCGGGCATCTGTCCGTGACCCACCACAACCCTTGCCGTTGAGCGCAATTTGAGCACAAGTGCCGCTATGCGGTCGATATCCTCCACCCTATTGTGCAAGAAATAGACCTGACCACCCCTATCGAGCTCAAAATCGAGTGCCTCTTTGATGATACCCTCATCGAAGGTGTGCGACTCGGTAATGATGGGTTGGCGGTTGGGGGGAGGGGTTGAGATGACCGACAAATCCCTTGCACCCATCAGTGAAAATTGAAGAGTGCGGGGGATGGGCGTAGCCGTCAGTGTGAGCGTATCGACACTGACGCTCAGTTGTCGGAGTTTCTCCTTTGCCGCCACACCAAACTTCTGCTCCTCATCGATAATAAGCAGACCCAAATCCTTGAATTTAACCTCTTTGCCAAGGAGTTTATGGGTACCGACAATGATATCAATCTTTCCTTCGGCAAGATCTGCCAATATCTGTTTCGTATCCTTTGCGGAGCGTGTGCGTGAGAGGTAATCGACCCTCACAGGCAGTCCCTTCATACGGCTCGCAAAGGTGCGGTAGTGTTGGAGAGAGAGGATGGTTGTAGGCACCAAGACCGCCACCTGCTTACTATCACACGCAGCCTTGAAAGCCGCCCTCACAGCAACCTCCGTCTTACCAAAGCCCACATCGCCACACACGAGCCTATCCATCGGCTCTTTGGACTCCATATCCCCCTTCACGAGCTCCACAGCCTTCTGCTGGTCGGGGGTCTCCTCCCACTGAAAGGTGCTTTCGAGTTCATATTGCAGATAGCTATCGGGCGAAAAGGCAAAACCGCCACTCGCCTTCCTCTCGGCATAGAGTTTTATGAGTTCTCGGGCGATATCCTTCACCGCCCTCTTGGTTGCCTCCTTGACCCTCTGCCAAGCGCCCGCACCGAGGCGATAGATGCGTGGTGGGGCGTCGCTATCCTTACTCTTGTATCGAGATATGCGGTGGAGCGAATGTACATTTACCAGCAGCACATCGCCCTCCTTATAGACAATTTTGACCGACTCCTGCTCCTTGCCATTCTCCACCGAGCGTACCAGACCTCCGAACTGACCCACGCCGTGATCGATATGTACCACATAGTCGCCCATTTTGAGCCTATTCAGCTCAGCAATCGTAAGGCTCTCCTTGCGGTCTATCTCACCTCGCAGGGTGTAGCGGTGGTAGCGGTCGAAAATCTGATGGTCGGTATAGAGGCTCACTCTCAGGAGCCTATCCGTGAAGCCCCCGTGAAGGGTCATCTTCATCGGCTCAAAGTGCGCCTTGCGGTGGGTCGCAGCGAGCACATTCTCCAAGCGCTCAAACTGCGTGCGGTTTTCCGAGAGAAGATAGGTGGTGTAGCCCTGCTGTGCCCTCGCCTCAATATCGTCGGCAAGCATATCATACTGCCTATTGAACGCTGCCTGTGGGGTGGTAGCAAATGCCACCGAGCCCGTAGCCTCACGCTTCGACGACGCCCCCAAAAGCACCATAGCCGCCCCCTCGGTGGTCGAGAGGAATGCCTTTGCGGAGGTCACACGGCGAGCATCCTCGGCGGGCTCGTCGCTCTCGCTGAGGAGTTTGCGACGCAGGTCGTCTATCTTTGTGAGCGTGTGGTCAAGACCCATCATCCACCAGATAGCCTCGCCAACATACTCACTCACAGCGACCTTCTGGTCGGCTGAAAAGTTCTTCAAGTTGGGCAGGATGCGAACCATCGGCACCTTCTCAGTTGAGAGCTGAGAGGAGAGGTCGAAACGCCTGAGGCTCTCCACCTCATCGCCAAAGAAGTCCAACCTAAAAGGTTTATTCTCCGAGTAGGAAAAGATGTCGAAAATTCCACCCCTTATGGAGTATTGTCCGGGCTCGTGGACAAAATCGACCCTCTCAAAGCCGAGAGCCTCAACCCTCTCTTGGAGCGCCGTCATAGAGATACGCTCACCAGCGGTTACCTCCACTACATTTTCGCAGACACTCTCTGCCGACACCACACACTCGGCAATCGCCTCCGGATAGGTGCAGACGATAAGATATCCGCCCTTGTGGTTTCTCACAGCCTCCAATGCTGCGGTGCGCTGAACGACACTCGACGCATCCTCGCCACCATAGCAGATGGAGCGTTTATAGCTCGAAGGGAGGAACATAACCCTCTCGGCATCGGCAATACCATAGAGGTCGCCCGCAAGATATGCTGCCGAGTCCCTATCCTCTGCTACGCAGATATGTACGCCACCCACCTTGCGAGCCACCACAGCCTGATAAAGAGCAAAAGCCGAACCTGCCAGAGAGGTAATCTCTGTCACGGTTCGGCTCTCAATTCTCCCGACAAGCTCCCTGACGGGGGCTGTTCGGGCAGCACGCTGAACAATATCCTGTATGGAATTGTTTTCGCTTTTCAAAGAAATCTATTTCGGTTATTTAAGTTCTTGACGCTTCCTATCGACCATCTTGAACTCAACAATACCCATCGACTGATCCACAAAGAGGCGGATATCGCACAAGTAGCGCCTGCGCCACTTACGACGGATGCTCCACAAGCCTCCCTTGGTGAGGTATGCTGCCATCACGGGATTTACGACAATGCGCAGACTGCGACGGCGTTTTTCGATTGCATAGTATGCAATCTGGTTTTCGATCTGTTTATCGAGCAAGATGGAGGGCAGGATTTTGCCAGTGCCGCCACAAGTTGGGCAAGTCTCTTCCGCCTTGCTGATAGCCTCGGGGCGCACCCTCTGGCGAGTAATCTGCATCAGACCAAACTTTGTGAGGGGCAGAATAGTGTGCTTTGCCTTGTCGGTAGCCATCAGTTTCTGCATCTCCTCATAGAGCCTCTGGCGGTTTTCCGCTTTATGGAGGTCGATGAAGTCGATAATCACAATACCGCCCATATCACGCAAGCGCAACTGACGGGCGATTTCGGCAGCAGCCGAGAGATTGACATCCATAGCCGTGCTCTCCTGATCGTCGGCAACCTTCGCACGATTGCCACTATTCACATCAATGACGTGCAGAGCTTCGGTGTGCTCAATGATGAGATAGGCACCCCTTTTGAGCGACACATATTTAGCAAAGAGTGACTTGATCTGGCGGGAGATATCGAAATTGTCAAAGATGGGCTGGGAACCCTTGTAGTGTTTGACAATTTTGAGTTTCTCGGGCGCAATGACCGAAATATACTCCTTGATTTCGTTGTAAATCGCCTCGTCATTCACATAAATGGCGTTGAACGACGAGTTGAGCGAGTCACGAATAATAGTATTTGCTCTGCTCATCTCACTCAACAACTGAGTGGGAGGCACTTTGGTTTTGATTCCCTCCAACGCACTCTCCCAGCGTTTGATGAGCGAGAGGATATCCTGCTCGATATCGATGTCGCTCTTGCCCTGCGCTGCGGTGCGGATAATCACGCCGTAGTTTTTGGGCAACACTTTATCACAGATGCGTTTGAGTCGTTTTTTCTCTTCGTTGGAACGAATCTTTTGGGATATGGATATTTTGTTTGTAAATGGAATAAGCACCACATTGCGACCTGCGAGAGAAATGTCCGAAGTCAATCTTGGACCCTTTGTGGAGATAGCCTCTTTGGCAATCTGCACCATAATGGGCTGTCCGCCCGCAATATAACTCGCCAACTTACCACTTTTACCCAAAGGTTGGTCGAGTTTCAAACTCTCAATTCGCATATTTTTCTTCTTTGTCGACAGATTCGCCACGAGCTTGTGGAGCGTGGTGAACTGAGGTCCGAGATCGAGGAAGTGGATGAAGGCATCTTTCTCGTGACCAATATTGACAAAAGCGGCATTCAGACCAGGCATAATTTTGCGAACCTTGCCCAGATAGATGTCGCCCACCGCAAATCCGCTTTTGCAACTCTCCTTGTCCAGCTCGACGAGCTGTTTGTCCTCAACAAGGGCGATAGTTACTTCGGAGGGTGTTACATTGATAATTAGTTCTCTATTCATTGTCTTCGAGTGATTTCCTATTTTCGGAATAGGAGGAGGGGAACGAGGGCACGAAGCCCCCTTCACGAAAAAATAAAGCCAAAAACCCCGAAAGGCTTTTGTGCTCTATTTTTTCTTTTAAGGGTAAACCGACAACCTATTTCTTGTTGTGTTTATGACGATTTTTACGCAAGCGTTTTTTGCGTTTGTGAGTCGCCATTTTGGGACCTTTCCTTTTCTTACCGTTAGGCATAGTTGTAAAATTTTAGTTTGGTTTATAATTTTTTTGCGTCGTTAGCTTATTTCACCTTGCTTGTGAAGCTCTTAGCGGGCTTGAAAGCGGGGATGTTGTGTGCGGGAATGGTGATAGTGGTGCCTTTCGAGATGTTGCGAGCCACTTTCTGAGCACGCTCCTTGATGATGAAGCTACCGAAACCCCTCAAATATACGGGCTCGTTCTCAATCAAAGAACCTTTTACATTCTCCATAAAAGCCTCTACAACCTGCTGAACGAGTGCTTTCTCTACGCCAGTCTCTTTGGCGATGTTGTTTACGATATCTGCTTTGGTCATAACTGTATATATTTTAATTAGTTTATGAAAAATCTGTTGTTTCCAAATTCGGATTGCAAAGATACACTATTATTTGGTTAATTTACAACTAAGTAGCAATTTTTTTTGAATTTTTCTTCTCCGCCACACTCCCAAGAGCTCGACCACACAAACGCCCACTGTGGGCAATCCAAAGGCAAATGGGGCAATTTTCGTGCCCTTGCGACACCACCCCACCCCGCTTTCGTGGATGTTTTATTTGCCCCTTTCGATGTTCTATATAATAAATAAAGGTGAAAAAATTTTGTCATCCGACGAAAAAAATATACTTTTGGGGGAGAGTACGCCGATTTTTGGGGCACTCGTCCAATCACACACAAGGATGTGCCCACCCCAACAGCGCAAAATAAAAATACTTAAATAACTAATAACTAAAACATTACAACTATGAAGAAACTTTTTGTCGTTCTCTTGGCGGCAACTCTGAGCATCCCTATGTTGGCTCAGGATTTGACCCCCGCCAAAAACCTCAGGGGTAAATGGGGTTATGTTGACAACAAGGGCAACGCTGTAATCAGGTACAGCTATGACATCGCAGAGGAGTTCGGACCCGACGGACTCGCAAAAATCTCAAAGAAAAACCTTTGGGGCTATGTCGATAAGAATGGTAAAGAGGTTGTGCGCCCCGACTACGAGTGGCTCGGCAGCTTCAACCTCGACGGCATCTGCAAAGTGCAGAAGAAGAAAAAATATGGCATCGTTAACCGCGAAGGTAAAGAGCTTTGCAGACCCAAATATGATGAAATCGAGGATTTCTCGGCAGCAGGTACCGCTGTTGTTCGCATCGGCGAGAACTACGGTATGATCAACAAGGAGGGCAAGGAGGTTATCAAGGTGCGCTACCAGCAGGTAACCGAGTTCTCGGTGGATGACTTGGCGTGGATCAAACTCTCCGACAAGTGGGGTGTGATCAACCGTGAGGGCAAGACCATCGCTAAACCCAAATATGACGAGGCTGGCGTATGGAACGACAATGGCACTGCACACATCAAGGTGGGTGGTCTTGTTGGTATCCTCAACAAAGCAGGTAAGGAGATTCACAAACCCATCTACGACAGCATTGGTCAGTTCAATGAGGATGGTTTGGCTTGGAGCGTAAGGGAGGGTCTTTATGGTCTTCTCAACAGTGCAGGCAAACGCCTCTCGGACAACAAATATGAGAAGGTTGGCGAGTGGAGCGAGATTGGTATTGCACTTGTAGGTATTCAGGGCAAATGGGGTCTTCTCAACAAAGAGGGCAAAGAGATACTCGATGTGAATTTCGACGAGATTGGCGCTTTCAACGAGCTCGGCATCGCAAAAGTTATGAACGAGGGCAAATATGGTATCGTCAATTCACTTGGCAAGGTACTCGCTCCCGTGAAATATAGCACCATTGGCGACTTCGTTGCAGGTCTTGCAAAGGTTAGCATCGAGGGCAAATATGGTATCTTGGGCGCAGATGGTCGTGAGGTCGCTCCCGTGAAATACGACTCCTTCGACGAGTATGCACAGAATGGTTTGGCACTCGTAACTGTCGAGGAGAAAGTTGGCTGGGTTGATCGTATGGGCAAGGAGATTATGCCCATCGTGAATGACGAGGTTGGCGAGTGGACTGAGGATGGTCTGAACTGGATTCGTCAGGGCGAGCTCTACGGCTGGATTGATGTTGCAGGTAAGGCTGTGACCAAAGTTGAGTATAGCAAACTATGGGCTTGGGACTCAAACGGCTTGGCTAAGGTTGCCAAAGGCGAGCTTATGAGCTGGATTACCCGTGAGGGCGAGCTCATCTCTCCCGTTGCCTACTGCGAGGTTGGCGAGTGGACAGATGGCGGTCTTGTTTGGGTAAAACAGGGCGAGCTTTTCGGTATGCTCAACTTGGAGGGCAAGAAGGTGGTACCTATTAAATACACCCACCTCGGCACCTTCGGTGAGAATGGTCTTGCAATGGCGTCGCTTGGTGAGAACAAGTGGGGCTGGCTCGACCAGAATGGCAAAGAGGTTTTGAAAGTGAATAATATAGCTGTATGGGAGTTCAACGAGGAGGGTCTTGCTAAGTTCCGTGATGCAAAAGGCAAATATGGCTACATTGACGCTGTGGGCAAGAAGGTAATTCCCGCAAAGAACGACTATGCAGACGACTTCGTTGGCGGTCTTGTAAGGGTTGGCGTAAAGGGCTCCTACGACGAGAATGGCAATTACAGCGGTGGCAAATGGGGCTTCTACAATGCCAAAGGTAAGGCAGTTGTTCGCATCAGCTACGACTATGCAGAGATGTTTGTCGATGGTCTTGCTCGTGTGAGCGCAAAGGGCACCTGGGCTGATGGCGCTTATAGCGGTGGCAAATGGGGCTATGTGAATGTTCGTGGCAAAGAGGTCATCAAACTCACCTATGACAACGCAGGCGACTTCTCAGAGGGTCTTGCGTGGGTAGGCTTGGCTGGCAAGTATGGTTGGATCAACCAGAACGGCAAGGTAGCTATCGCTCTCCAATATGACGATGTACACGCTTTCGAGTTGGGCGTTGCTATGGTCAAACTCGACGGCAAGTATGGCTGGGTGAACAAATCGGGCGAGGAGGTTATCGCTATCCAGTATGAGGTAGCCGACGAGTTCGACGCAAACGGCTTGGCAAGGGTTTGCAAAGATGGCAAATGGGGCTTCCTCAACCGTGCAGGCGAGGAGGTTGTTGCTGTGAAGTACAATGGCGCAGAGCCCTACGATGCAGAAGGCTATGCAAAGGTGCTCAGCAACGAGACTTGGTTCAAGATTGACACCAACGGCATCCTGACCGTAACTCCTAAGTTTATCGGTTCGCTCCACTTCGACGAGGGCTTCGCACCCATCCAGCTCGATGGCAAATGGGGCTTCTGCAATGTGGCAGGTACTATGGTTGTTCCCGCAGAGTACGACGCAGTATGGGCATACTCACAGGGTTATGCAATGGTACAGAAGGATGGCGCATACTACTGGATTGGCGTGGATGGCAAACCTCTCAACGACAAGAAATATGAGGCAGTGGGCGAGTTTGACGAGAATGGCGTTGCAAAGGCAACCCTCGGTGGCAAGAGTGGTTGGATCAACCGTTCGGGCGTAGAGGTTCTCGCTGTTATCTATGACGAGGTAGGCGACTGGGATGAAACAGGTCATTCGAGCATCGCACTCGACGGCAAATACGGCTGGGTTAAACAGGGCGGCAAGATTGTCGTTGCTCCCAAGTATGAGGAGGTTGGCGAGTTTGTGAATGGATTGGCACGAGTTAAGATTGGTGGCAAGATGGGCTTCCTCAACACTATGTACAACGAAATCATCCCCGTAATCTACGACGAGGTGGGTGACTTTGTATATGGCGTAGCAAAAGTTTGCTCGGAGGGCAAATGGGGCTACATCGACATCGATGGCAAGGAGATTACTCCTTTGAAATATACCGAGATTGGCGAGGCAGTAGAGGGTATCGCAAAAGTTAAAGCCGATGGTAAATGGGGCTTTATGGATGCTAAGTATGACGAGGTACTCGCTCCCATCTACGATGAGGTTGGCAACTTCAAGAATGGTATCACTTGGGTGAAACTCGAAGGCAAGTGTGGTCTTATCGACAAGAACGGTAGGGGTATCACTGCACCCAAGTATGACACCATTGCAGACTTCGAGGAGGGCGTGGCTCTCGTGAGCATCGGCGAGCTCTGGGGTTACATCAACACCACTGGCGCCGAGGTTGTGGCTATTCTCTACACCCAGGAGGAGGCTGCCGACAAGTGCAAAGAGTTCCTCTACTACCAGAAGTTCTCCAACTTTGCAGCCGAGTATATGGCTCCCAAAGTGGCAGAGTTTGAGGTTAAGGATGAGTTTGAGACCGAGGCACAATATGCTTCTCGTGTCAATGAGGAGACTCTCGCAGCCCTCAAAGAGAAACTCACGGAGGAGGCAGAGGTTGAGTATATCAAGGAGCGTGGCAAGAGCGTTGTGCTCCAACTCACACTTGGTACATACAATGCCGAGAACGAGTCGTTTGGTGTTACCGACAACAACTATGGCGAATTCACCGTTGCAGTACCTCTGAATGTTGCTCGTGACTTCAAATCGTTGTGGGATGGTCTGACCAAGACTGCATCCTTCTGCGTGGAGAATGATGTTCTTGCAGTGGAGAGCATTACTTTCCGTATGCCCGACGGCGTAGAGTTTGTAGCTACCCGCTAAGGTCTATTATATTAGAGATAGGTGTGACCTGCCTCGGTGGGTCACACCTATCTTTTTCCTTTGATGTGAAAAAAAATCTCACCAAAGAGAACAACATAACAATAAAAGTTGTATATTTGTAGTAACAGAAAACCTCAAAGGGAGATAAAATTGGGTTTCTGCTAATCTCAAAAACTAAAACACACAAAAGTTTAACCCTATAAAACTTAATTATTATGAAGAAACTTGTACTTACTTTGGCAGTTGCTTTGATGTCCCTCGTGGCTTCGGCAAACAACTATGTTGCTAACGATGCAGCTTTTGACGCTCTCGTTGAGAACTCGGTAGAGATGGTTATGGAGGCTTCGGCTCCCGTTGCTCCCGCAAATATGATCCAGCTCACCAACAACGCAGATCCTCTGGTAGCTACCCTTCTTAGCTGGGTAACTGGCTGGTGTGGTCTTCACCGTTACTATCTGGGTACCCAGATCTGGATGGCTGCTCCCTACTTGGTAACTTGCGGTGTTCTTGGTTGGATTGACGCTGTTGTGTTCACTCTCGAATATGTTCAGAATGGCAAAATCAACAAGAAATACTACAACAACCCCAAAGTTATTCTCTGGGCTGACTTGTTCTAATTCAAAAATTAGATGTATCTTTACGGGGCGAAGAGTTCGCCCCGTATTTTTTTATTGTTTGGAACAGCAATAGACCCGGCAGATTTATGAAACGACAACTAACAATACTCCTTATGATGCTTGCGCTCCCCACCCTCGTGGGCGCACAAGTGAGGCTCTCGGTCGATGTTCAGAGCGTGCAGGTAGCAGAGGGTAAGAAGATTACCACCGAGCGTAGCATCTGCCTCCACCCCGACGGTCGTATGATTGTCGAGCAACACCGCCCCAGCCATAACATCACTCTCACAAACACACTAGGCGAGATGCGCATCTACACCCCCACAACAAACGATGTGGCAGTAATCAACAACAAGGATTTGGCGTCGAGCAAGGATATTATTGCGATTTTTGCTTCGGGTAGTTATGTGGATATGGCTCTGCCGATGTATGGCTACACCCAGAGTAGCATCCGCAATGAGGGAGGTATGATTATCAAGACCTACACCCCCGAGAGCGTCTCGGCAACGGCTATGGTAGAGCTTGTGTTCCAAAACCACCTACCCATCTGTATGGTTTATTACAACGCCAAGGGCGAGGCTATGCGCAAGCTCTACTTCTCGAAGTATCAGTATGAGCGCATCCCTATCCCTATGCGCATTACAGAGGTGGAGTACACCGTAAAGCGTGACTCGCTCGTGCGCCTGTCGAACTACTCCAACCTGCTCTTCGATGGCGAGGCACAGTCGCCTCTGTTTGACTTCCAGATTCCCGCAGGCGCAAAGCACACAACCATCGACCCCTCGCAACTCTTCCAATAACAAATGACACCCCATAGGCGCCATACCCTACCCCTTGTGGCACTTGTTGTGCTACTCCTCGCCCCACTTGGTGCTTCGGCACAGAGGAGCGATATGGAGTTGCTGCGTGCGGGCAGCAAACGCAAGGGCACAAAGGAACGCAAAGAGGTGCCCTATGGCATTTTGGAGGATTACCACAGCATTTCGCCTCTCTACCACTCGGCAAGCGGTGCGATGTGGCTGTGGGAGAACTATATTGCGCCCGAGGTCTGTGCTCCGGGTGGCTATACGGACACAAATACCGCCTATTTCAAAAAACTCGTCGAGGAGTATGGCTCGCCAATGGCTATCATCTATGGGCTTGACCGTGCCGTGCGTAACACCAAGATTGGGCGTGTGGGAGTGCCCACAAACTCCCGAGGACTTATCGAGGATGACCCTAAACGCTACCGCCGATGAGAAAGTTTGTGTGCATACTCCTTTTACTCCTCTCAACCATCGGAGTCTTCGCCCAGCGTTCGGCTGTGGGCGATTTTAAGTTCGGCAACTACCTTATCGGCAAGGGGCTGATGCGTGATGCACTAACCCTCACACACACCCTCGCTGACGACTATACCCCCGCAGCACTCGACACGATGCGCTATCTGCGAGGATGGACACTCTACCACAATCAGCAGTTTGCCCCTGCTGCCACCGCCTTTGCGGAGGTGAGCACCTCGTCGCCCCTCTATGCCAAGAGCGCACTCTTTGGCGTGGTGTGCGATGTGGAGAGTGGCAATATTGAGGGTGCAAAGGTACGCCTCGACAACCTCGCCGCAACCCCCACAGGGGAGTTTCATCGTGAAATCATCGCCTTCGAGCGTGGCGGCTTGGCTCTCTTGGAGGGCAACAGGGCGGAGTATGAGCGCTGCCGTGAGCAGTACACATACAACACCCCAACCCTCGTGGAGCACCAACAAAAACTCAACCACATAGCCGACACCACCATTCCCCACCGTTCGCCCCTCGTTGCAGGCTTGGCGAGTGCGGTAGTCCCTGGATTGGGTAAGATTTATGCGGGCGACCTTAGCGGTGGTGTTGCATCGTTCTTGGCTGTTGGTGCTTTTGCGGCACTCACAGCAAATAGTTGGTCAAAGGCTGGCACTCCCAACAACTGGCGCACAATAACCTATGGAACAATCGGCTCGCTACTCTACATTAGCAATATTTTCGGCAGTGTGGCGAGTGTGAAAGTATATTACCAGAACATTGAAGAGATTAACCATCAGGCTGTTATGTACAGCATCCATATTCCTCTGCGTAGCATTTTCGACTAATGCACAGCCCACCGAGTGGGAGCAGAAGGCACTTGCTTGGGAGCGTGAAATCTACGCTGCCACCTCGCCCCACGACCACAACCGTGCGGTGATGGGTAAGGTGGAGGCTCGCAAACAGCAGGAACTCTACGGCGAAGCTCTTGCCGAACTCTCACGCATCTACACCTATGCACTCGGAGATGAGGAACTGACAACCTACTACACCCAGCGAGCCCTGTGTGGCTACCTTGCGGGGGAGTATGACCTCTCACTAACCACTACGGAGGAGGCTCGATTCTACATCACCGACCCCGAGGCTCTATCGCTTCTCACGCTCATTGAGGCACTCTCGGCAGGCGAAAAGGGCGAATGGGAGCGCTCCGAGAGGGCAGCAATGCAGTGGTTGGAGAGCCAACCCGACAGCGAGGAACGCAAGAGGCAACTTGCAAAACTCTATGACTCCTCACCCAAGATGCGCAACCCTATGGTAGCTTGGGCTCTGAACTTCATCCCCGGTTTGGGGTATTTCTATGCGGGTGAGTTTGGTAGGGGTGCAATCTCTATGCTTGTGAGTGGCGCACTCGCTACTTTTGCTGTTGGCGAAATGGTGGCTGGCGAATGGTTGAGTGGCTGGATTGTGGGCTGTGGCTCACTGAGCACCCCCTATCTTGTGGGGCAAGAGAGAGCCAGGATGCTCACAGAGCAACGCAACACCCGCCTTCTGGCTACCCACAACGACCTGCTCCGCAACATCCTTCTAAACTAAAAATAAAGTGCGCCAAAATTGACGCACTTTTCTTTTGGGTTATTTTTATGGTGCAAAAAACACCACAAAGTATGCTCACTAATAGGACTTTGCAAAGAGCACACGACGCTGCGAAGGCTTACCACTAAATACGCAGGTGCCCTCCTCATCAACCGTATCGAAGGGGATACAGCGGATTGTCGCTTTGGTAGCCTCCTTGATTGCCACCTCGGTCTCGGTTGTACCGTCCCAGTGTGCAAGGATGAAACCACCCTTGTTCTCCAATACCTCCTTGAACTCCTCCCAAGTATCCACTTTGGTAATCATCGAGTTACGGAACGAAAGAGCCTTCTGGAAGATGGTCTTCTGCATATCTTCGAGTGTCTGCTCTACGAGGTTTTCGATGCCCTCCAACGCAACATTCTCCTTCACGAGAGTATCACGACGCATCATCTCCACAGTGCCATTTGCCAAGTCACGAGGACCAACAACAAGCCTTACGGGCACACCTTTGAGCTCATACTCTGCAAACTTGAAGCCCGAGCGAACATTGTCCCTATTGTCAATCTTCACGCTGATGCCCTTAGCACGCAAGGGTGCCGCAATCTTCTCCAACTCTTCGGTCATCTTTTTGAGCTCCTCGTCGCCCTTGTAGATAGGAATCATCACTACCTGAATGGGAGCCAACTTGGGAGGCAACACAAGACCATTGTTGTCCGAGTGTGCCATAATGAGCGCACCCATCAGACGGGTCGAAACACCCCACGAAGTTGCCCAAGCGTAGTCCATACCACCCTCACGAGTTGCAAACTGAACATCAAAAGCCTTACCGAAGTTCTGACCGAGGAAGTGTGAAGTACCACTCTGCAAAGCCTTACCATCCTGCATCAAAGCCTCAATAGTGAATGTATCCACAGCACCTGCAAAGCGCTCGTTGGCACTCTTGGTACCCATAATCACGGGCACGCCCATCCAGTTCTCCGCAAAGTCTGCATATACACGGATCATCTTCTGTGCCTCCTCAATAGCCTCCTCACGAGTCTCGTGTGCGGTGTGACCCTCCTGCCAGAGGAACTCTGCGGTGCGGAGGAAGAGTCGGGTGCGCATCTCCCAGCGTACCACATTAGCCCACTGGTTGCAGAGGATGGGCAGGTCACGGTAGGAGTGAATCCAGTTTTTATAGGTGTTCCAGATAATTGTCTCGGAGGTGGGGCGCACGATGAGCTCCTCTTCGAGTTTTGCATCGGGATCCACAACAACACCATTGCCCTCGGGGTCATTCATAAGGCGATAGTGGGTAACCACTGCACACTCTTTTGCAAAACCCTCTACGTGGTCTGCCTCACGGCTGAAAAATGATTTGGGGATGAACAGAGGGAAATAAGCGTTCTGATGACCAGTTGCCTTGAACATATCATCAAGCGCACGCTGCATCTTCTCCCAAATTGCATAGCCATAGGGTTTGATGACCATCGAGCCACGCACTGCGGAGTTCTCCGCCAGACCTGCTTTCACTACGAGGTCGTTGTACCACTGCGAGTAGTTTTCCTCACGAGGGGTGAGTTGTTTGAGTTCTTTTGCCATTTTATTTCTATAATTTTTCGTGTTTTGCTTTCAAAAAAAGGCGCCACATTGTGGAAATTTTACGCCAAATAGTTAATTTTGCCTATTAGACGCAAAAACACCGACACAAAGGTACACTTTTTTGCCGAAAAAAGGAGTTTTAGGCAACTTTGTCGGAAGATAAATAAGTTTTTTTTGCACCCAATGCAACGAATTGCCCCATTTTTGCGTCTTTATAATAAAGAGGAACTGAACTCTCACCAATAAAAAAAGATAAAAACTATGATGAGAATGAGAAATATCTTCGCCCTTTGCGCTACTCTTGTGGGAGTTGCGCTTGGCGTGAGCTCGTGTGGCTCGTCGCTCACACTGGCTCTGAGTGGTAATACCAATGCTACAACCTATGTCGATGACCTCTACGCCACCCACGACCGTGAGGCTCTGCGTGAAGCAGAGAGGCTGGCTGCCGAGAAGCTCGCAAAAGAGAAAGCAGAGCACGAAAAACGCATCGCAGCATTGGTTGCAGCCTCCAATGCAGGGGCAGATATTGATGAGATTCTCGACCTCTCAGAGGAGGGCATTGCTGCGACCGGTGGCGTAATATCGACCAATGAGGGTGGCGACATCAACATCACCTACAACAGCATCTATGTCGATGATTACGAGAGCGCCTACGCACGCCGCTTGCAGGGCTTCACATCGCTCACCTATCGTATGCCCTCGTCGTACTGGAACTTCCGATACAGCGACGCCTACTTCCTCACTCTTGCCTACGACCCCGCATTCTACACAGTGATGGTTGTTGGCGACAGCGTGTGGGTAGAGCCTCGTTACATCACCAATATGTTTGGCAGTTGGAACAACCCATACTACTATGGCTACCGCTATGGTTACAACCCATACTATTATGGTTATAGTTATGGTTACTGGGACTATTGGGCTTGGAACTCGCCCTACTGGGCTTGCGACCCCTTCTTCCGCAACCCATACTATCATCCCTACTACCACAACTGGTATGCACCCCACTATCACCACCACCATCACTACCATCCTGCGGGTCCCGATGGTCACCACAAAAGACCCAATGTAACCCACAGACCCAGCTATGGTAACTCAGCAGGTGGCGGCTCGTCGATGCGACCCAGCGGTAGCGCACTCTCCTACAACGATCGCCTCGGAGGTAGAGGTGGTACGGAGATTGTAACCCCCTCAAAGGGCACATCCTCCTCGTCATCGGTACGCCCCTCCGCACGCCCAGCAGCAGGTACCATACAGAGTGGTGTAACAGCAGGCAGGGGTGGCACAACCGTGAAACCCGCAACTAAGGGTGAGCTCTCGGGTAGCCTGAGTGGCACAACAATCAAGACCAACCCCACAAGGGGCGGTGGCACAAGCGGTGTGAGCAACTCCTCCACACGCCCAACAAGGAGCAGTGGCACAACCATCCGTAGCACCACTACGACTACCTCGGCACCCAAGAAGAGTTCGAGCGCAGTGAAGAGGTCCTCTTCGAGTTCTTCCTCTTCGAGTCGCAGCAGCTACTCATCGTCGAGCTCATCGTCGAGCCGTAGCAGTTACTCCTCGGGCAACAGTAGCTCCACAAGTCGTGGTAGTTACTCCTCGGGCAGCGGCTCCACAAGTCGTGGCAGTTACTCCTCAGGAGGTGGTTCTCGTGGCGGTAGCAGCACCCGCAGTGGCAGGTAGGAGTGTCCCCAGAGAACAGCAAACACGCAAGATTTTGAACGATATTATATAGTCCGACTATGAAAAGATTTTTGAGTATAACACTGGCTTGCCTCTCCGCCCTCTCAATGAGCGCACAAGCGACCCTCTACTGGGGTGGCGAGGTAATCAGCCCCGCAAATATGAGCCATATGGAGGCGGCAAAGTACGCACAGACCGACAATGCCCACCTCTCGGCAAGGGTGGCAGCTATGGGCGGCGCCTTCACATCGCTCGGTGCCGACCTGTCGAGTATGGCAATCAACCCCGCAGGTATGGGTATGTATCGCACCTCACAGCTGAGCTTATCCTCCGAGTTCGACACAACCCACTCGACCAACAGCACACTGAGCAAGGTCAATAGTAGCAATTTCTCGTTCAACCAGTTGGGCGCAGCAATGAATGTCTATCAAGGCTCGGGTGCGCTCCTGAGTTTCACCATCGGTTTTGCCTACAACAAACTCGCAGACCTGAACTTCGCAAACTCCGCAAGGTGGGAGGGTGGCGCAGTGACCATTGGTGAGTTCTTTGCCGAGCAGATGTATGGCATCAACCCCGCAGACTTGGGCTCGACGGCAGCACCCTTCACCTCCTCTGCAATCTCTACCGATCAGTGGGGTGGCGTACTCGCCTATCGCACCTATATGATTGACCCAACATTCAAGAACGACCAGTTTATGGGTAGTTACTTCGTTGGCTCCATTCCTGACGAAAATCTCGTAAATTCCAACCTCCTTATGGAGAGCCGAGGCAGGGTCGAGGAGTATGACTTCTCGATGGGCTTCAACTTCGGCAATATCCTCTATCTGGGTACTACTCTGGGCATCACGGGCATCGAGCAGGTCATCAACTACAACTTCTTTGAGGAGTATGTGGGCGCACAGACCGACGAGATGAGCAGTATGAGCTTCCGCCCCTGCGTGGCAAACTACGGCTCGGGCGTAAATGTGAAGATTGGTGCTATCTTGCGCCCCGTAAGCTTCGTACGCCTCGGTATTGCCTACCACAGCCCCACGATGGTGAGCCTCACAAGAGATTTTAGCACAACAATGAAGAGCTCGTTTGTGCCCAATACGGCATATCAGGCAAACTCCTATATCAACAGCTACACCTATGACTACTCCTCGCCCAGCAAGTTGCTCTTGGGCGCCTCGGTGTCACTTGCGGATAAGGCTATGATTTCGGTGGACTACGATAAGGTGTGGTATGGTGGTATGAGGATGAACACCAATAACTATGATATGGATTGGAGCTTCAAAAATGATGTTATTGCCGACCTCGGTACTGCCGATAACTTCCGTGTAGGCGTGGAGGTACACCCCACCAAGAGCCTCTATTTGCGTGGCGGCTATGCCTACTACGGCTCGCCTCTCAACAAGGAAGCGACCCACTACAACGACAATGGTGGCGTCTTCTATGGCACCTATAAGACCCATAGCACCAACTATTCGCTCGGCTTGGGATGGCGCTTTGCCTCGGGCTCCTCGCTCGATTTGGTATGGACACTCTCGAAGGCACACTATACGAATAGCGTGATGTATGACTACTATTACACAAACGGCGACGAGCAAATCTTCGTCACTGGTCCCTCGATGCAGAACATCACCCACTCCTCCAACACCATCGGTTTGACCTACTCGGTGTTGCTCTTTTAGGCTTTGAGCGTGAAGAAAAATTTAGTGCGCCCCGAGGATGGGGGCGCACTTTTCTGCCCTTTGGGGAAAAATGATTTGATTGGATTGGTATATTTGCAAATAATAACCCCTTAAAACAGCTAAAACTATGAGAAAAAATCTAACCCTTCTCGCAGCGATCCTTGTCGCAGTGCTTGCCGTTTCGTGCGCCGCATCGAAATGGACAACACTAAATATGAAGAATAAAGAGGAGGTGGAGAGTGTGTTGAGTAGCAACCCCGAACTCTACGCACGCTACCAGAAAGGAGAGATTGTGCTGGACAAAATCAAATATCAGCCCCAGCCCGACGGCTCCACACAATACCGCTTTACCTACCACGAAGTTAATAACGACGACTCCAACGACGATCTCCTAGAATGGCTGACCATCTTCGTGCCGATGATGACGAATTAGTAAGTAAAACAAATAGCATTCTCCCAAAAGGCAAGCTTATAGCTTGCCTTTTTTCTCTCTCCCCCCCCGACAATATAATCCGTAGCCATAAGGTCACACACCCTCTATTGCAGGAGCCCTCCCAGCTCTCCCACAAATCATTAAAGAGATTAAGGGCGTTAGTGGCATTAAGGGCATTAAGGGCTTTATCCTAAACAATAATCCCCCTCCTGCGAGAGCATTAAAAAAGACACCCACACTCTTTAAGATCGACACTCCCTCCTTGAATTCTTAAAGAAGATTAGGGCTTAAATAAGAAAAGTTTTTATACCTTTGCAATATAAACCATTAAAAATAAACATAAGTAGAGAGTTAAAAACGAAACAAGATACATATAATATAAAATCATAAACAGCATCGAAGTTAGCCTTGCGCCTTTGAAACCTAGGAAATTTCAAATGAAATAGCATAGCATGGATACTGAAATGCTCACGTTAATGGCGTGAGTTATTTGTGTATTTCATTATGCATGGTCGTTCCTAGGTACCAAAAGGCGTGGAGTATCAAATGATTTCACGCCTTTTTCGTACCTATGGACTAGCTGGCATAGATGCACAAATCAAAAACCATTATGACCACCAGTCCCATTCCCAAGATGATTGGCGATATTTGCCAGTATCTATGTGACAAGAAATTCGATTTGTCTTGCGTTACCTCCGACGGCAGACTAAACGCAGCCATAAATGAAAGTGAAATCATTTCTATTATTCAAGAAAAATTTGAAATAAATGTGCCTCGCTCTCGTGCATGGTATGACTTTGCTATTGAAGATGGAGATAAATTTTTCCCTGTAAATATCAAAGTAACAGATACAACACATGCAGACAACTTAAACTGCAAATTAGGATTATACTACGCACTTACTGGCAGAAAGCCTTCTTTTCAAAACGAAATAGGTTGGCTTCCTTTCTTTGAAGAACTATCCAAAAATTTTGGTTATGACAAAAATCACGACTACTACTTTTTGGTTGTTAACAAAAGTAATCGTAACGACATTTTCTGCACTACACTAAAAAGTCTTAAATCATTGCAACCCAATGGCAATAACCTACCATTTCAAAGTAGATGGAAAGATAATAGAGAACCACAATGCAGAACTTTTGAGTCCGCAGCAGAAATGCTACTAACCACACTGGGACAATCCATCAAGTTACGTGCAGATGTATATTTTAACTTCAAACGATACTTCCCACAATATGTTTAACGTTCATACATTGGGGCAAGTATTTACCCCGCAAAGCATAGTTGCAGAAATGCTACTATTAAAAAGAAATTCTGGGCGCACTCTTGAGCCTTCTTGTGGGAATGGTGCATTTTTTTGCGAAATTCCAAATTGTGTGGGTATTGAAATTGATTCCACACACTGTCCCACTGGGGCAATGAATATGGATTTTTTCGATTTTTCTACCGATGAAAAATTTGATACGATTATTGGAAATCCCCCTTATGTAAGATTCCAAGACATTCTAGATAGTACCAAAAAAAAGCTCAATTCTAACATTTTTGACTCTCGAAGTAACCTATACTTGTTTTTTATTGAGAAGTGTATCAACCATCTAAATGACAAAGGGGAGCTAATATTTATTACTCCAAGAGATTTTCTTAAAGCAACATCAAGTATAGCTTTGAATAAATTCATATATGAAAGTGGGACAATTACCGATTTGATTGATTTAGGAGATAAAAATATCTTTAAGGGATATAGCCCCAATTGCATCATCTTCCGCTTTGAAAAAGGTAATTTTTCAAGAAAAACAAACTATACAAAGGAGTTTGTCTATTCCAATGGTCAACTACTATTCACAGACAATGCCTATCCCTTACACTTTGCAGAGTTGTTTTTTGTAAAAGTTGGTGCCGTCAGTGGGTGTGATAAAATTTTTACAAGTGAAAATGGCAATAAGGAATTTGTATGCTCTTACACACAACAAACTGGCAAGACAAAAAAGATGTTATTTAATACACCTCATGCAGATCTTCTTCCCCACAAAGATTTCTTAATGAGTAGGAAAATTCGCAAATTTGATGAATCTAATTGGTTTATGTGGGGAAGAAATCACTACGTGTCAAATGAAAAAAGGATTTATGTCAATTCTAAAACAAGGAATAAACGACCTTTCTTTACACACCCTTGCAATGACTACGATGGTTCTATTTTGGCAATTTTCCCTAAAAATCAAGATGTCGATATTGAACTAATCTGCGAAGCGCTAAATAATGTCAATTGGTACGAACTCGGGTTTATGTGTGATGGACGATATCTATTTTCTCAAAAAAGTTTGGAGAACACTCCTCTTCCTCTCAACTTCCGAGCATTTCTACCTCAAACTCTATTTGACTAAAATTCCACACCCAACCCTCTCGGGTATTAAAAAAGATACCCAAGAGGGATGAGTGGAGTATGTTTTGTTTGAATTGGGGATAAATTGTAGCCTTTACTGTTTTCCTAATTAGCCCTATTTCCCCCAAATATCCCAGCTCTCCCAGCTCTCCCCAAATCATTAAAGACATTAAGGGCTTTAAGGGCTTTAAGGGCGTTAAGGACACTAAGGGCATTAAGGACCTTATCCTAAACAATAAACCCTCCGAAAAGGAGGGTTTGGGTGGATTGTATATATTCATTTGAGGCAAGCAGCCGACCACTTTAAGACCAAGTACAAGGCGGTGGGTAGTAGAGGCAATGCTGCACCAAAATTTAGGCACAAAAAAAAGACCAACCCATATCGGATTGGTCTTAAAGAGGCGGCTACCT
>JAGCJH010000005.1 GCA_017648105.1 Tidjanibacter sp. | reverse complement strand
TTTTGGGGAAACTTTTTACAAAAAGCGTCAAAAAGAAAGAAACATAAAATAAAAATATGAACAACGAATTTTTGAAAGATAGGCGTGAGCGTAAGCCACGCACGGTGCAGACAGCCAGCGAGGTGGAGTATGTTGAGGCACGAGATTTGAATTGGGAGGAGCGCACGAGGGAGTCACGCCCTGCACCCCGCAAGGAGTTCGGCAAGCCCCGAGGTGAGGAGCGCCCACGCAGGGAGCGACCTGCAAGTGAGGAGAATGTTGTCTATGGCTTGCGCCCTGTCATTGAGGCTATCGAGACCGATAAGCAGATAGAGAAACTCTATGTCAAGAAGGGTGCGGAGGGTCAGCTGATGGCGGACCTCAAAGACCTCTGCTACCGTAGTCGTATCCGCTATCAGGAGGTGCCTGTGGAGAAACTCAACCGCCTCACGAGGGGTAATCATCAGGGTGTGGTGGCAGTCATTGCCCCCATTGCCTATGTGGAGTTGGAGGATATTCTCGATAGGATTCCCGAGGATGAGAAGGCGCTCATCGTGGTCTTCGATGGTGTTACGGATGTGAGGAACTTCGGTGCTATTGCCCGTTCGGCAGAGTGCGCAGGTGCTCACGGTCTTATCTGCCCTTTGAAGAACTCGGCGCCCGTCAATGCCGATGCTATTCGCTCCTCGGCAGGTGCGCTCACACGCATCCCTGTGCATCGTGCAGGCAGTATTCGCAATACGCTCAAAACCCTCGCACAGGCGGGTATGCAGATTGTGGCGGCTACCGAGAAGGCAGATACTTTGCTCTTCGATGCCGACCTCTCGAAACCCACCGTGCTTGTGATGGGCAATGAGGAGACTGGCATCAGCAAGGAGGTCTTGAAGCTCTGCGACTGCAAGGCAGCAATCCCTATGGTGGGTGCCATTGAGAGCCTCAATGTGGCTGCTGCTGCGGCTGTTATGCTCTTTGAGACTGTGCGCCAGAGGTACTGCAAATAGGGCATTGTGCGCTCGGTGGAGAGAGATTATAAGATAGAGGTTGTGCGTAGCCGCAGGGCAAAGCGCACATCACTGCGCATCACTCGTGAGGGTGGTGTGAGGCTCACGATTCCGTGGTGGCAACCCAAAGGGTTGGCTCTTCGCTGGGCGGAGAGTCGCCACGAGTGGATTGTGGAGTCGCTCGCAAGGCTCGCAAGGCGCAATGCCGAACAGCCTACTCGCACGCCCGAGGAGGTTGAGGCTCTGCGTAGGGTGGCGAAGGAACGCCTGCCCCGCATCTTGGAGGAGGTGTCGAGGCGCACGGGGCTATCCTACGGCAAAGTTACGGTGCGCAAGAGCCACACTCGCTGGGGTAGTTGCACAAGGGAGGGTAATATCTCCCTGTCGCTCTACTTGGCAGCCCTGCCCGACGAACTGGTGGAGTATGTCTGCATCCACGAACTGTGCCATACGGTCCATCCCAACCACTCTCGGGAGTTCCACGCATTGGTCGATTACCACACGGGTGGGCGTGAAAAAGAGTTGCAAAATGCGCTTAAAATGTTCTCTCCGAGATAGAAATTTTTTATTTCGGGGAAAAATTCATACCTTTGGGAAAACTGAAACTACCAAATAGAAATACTATGATTATCCTAATGCACGAACCCACCGATGAACTTTTCCTCGGTGTTATGCACCCCGATGCGGCACTCTTCTCGGACTATTTCGATATTGAACTTGCCGCTAAGGAACACGAAGCCTACCGTAAGGCACTCGAAAAGGTGGGTGCCAAAGTTCTCACCGTGCGTGAGATTTTGCTCGAAGGTACGCTCACAAAGGAGGGCAGACCTGTGGAGGGCAAGGAACTCAGCGAATTGAGGGCTTTTGCTTCCAAATTCCTCAAATACAACACCTCCAATATCCCCGAGGAGGCAAAGGCGCAGGAGCGCTACAAGAGAATGATTGTTGATCGAGCTCATCCCAAAGACCTCGTGAAGATGATTATGCTCCAGCCCGAGATTGTCCTCTCCTATACCGAGAGCAACACGGGTTTCGCTGCGACCTATATCCAGCGCCCCATTATGAACATCTTTTTTATGCGTGACCAGATGATTTCCACCGCTAAGGGTATCGTCATTGGTCGTATGAACTCCGCACAGCGACAGCTTGAATGTGAGATTGCCGAGTTCTGCCTCAATAAAATAGGCTTCCCCCCAATCTTCCACATCACTGGCGAGAATGCCTATCTCGAAGGTGGCGACTTCCTCCCCTTCGGCGATTACGCCTTCATCGGTCGTGGTCTGCGCACTACACAGGAGGCTATCGACCAACTGATGGAGAATGACCTGCTGGGCTGCAATAAGGTTGTGGTTGTTAAGGATGTGTGGGGCGAGCAGGAGCAGATGCACCTCGACACCTATTTCAACATCATCGACCGTGACCTTTGCACACTCTCCGAGGCTCGCTATCTCGCAGCCAAGAGCGACCCTCAGTATCTGAAAATCGACATTTGGGAGCGTGAAAGCAAGGATGAGCCCTATCGCAAGGCATTTAGTGATATCTCCTTCGTGGACTTCATCGAGGATGAACTCAAAATGAAGGTTATACCCATTCAGCGTAGCGATGAGCTCACCTATGCCAATAACTTCCTCAATGTTGCACCCCGCAAAATTATGGCGGTGGCAGGTCAGTCTGTGGAGTTGCAGGACGCCTTCAAGTCCAACTTTGTGGATGTCACTTGGGTGCCCCTCTCCAACCTTACCAAAGGTTACGGTGCAGCGCATTGTATGACACAGATACTCGATGATGGTGATGTCCTCTTCTAAAAAATGCAGATAATCGGCGATTTCGTCGTTGCACTGTGATAAATCCCCTCCTCATTTACGCTTAGTAAACTGCGGAGGGGATTTTCTTGTGCGCCTTGAACTCGCTCGATTATCTGCATTTTTTGCATCAATCATCTACCGTCAATCGACCCACAAAAAAATAGGAGTAATATCGGTCGTTGGGCAGCAAAAAGAGAGGCAACCCCAAAATCGGGGTTGCCTCTCTCGTTTATCCTCTGGCGTACTCTACTTAGCGTAAGCCACAGCACGGGTCTCACGGATGACGGTGATTTTCACCTGACCAGGGTAGGTCATCTCATCCTGAATCTTCTTGGCGATATCGTGGCTGAGCTGTTCGCTGTCGGCATCCGAAATCTTGTCGGCACCAACGATAACCCTGAGCTCACGACCTGCCTGAATAGCGTAGGTCTTCATAACGCCAGGGTAGGAGAGTGCGATATCCTCCATCTCTTTGAGGCGTTTGATGTAGCTCTCGACAATCTCGCTACGAGCACCTGGGCGTGCGCCCGAGATAGCGTCGCACACCTGGACGATGGGTGCAATCAGCGATGACATCTCCATCTCCTCGTGGTGGGAGCCCACAGCGTTGCATACCTCTGCTTTCTCTTTGTACTTCTCGCAGAGTTTCATACCGATAATTGCGTGTGGCAATTCGGGCTCATCATCGGGCACCTTGCCGATATCGTGCAACAGACCAGCCCTGCGTGCATTCTTCACATTCAGACCCAATTCGGCAGCCATAATACCACAGAGGTTTGCGGTCTCACGAGCGTGCTGTAAAAGGTTCTGACCATACGACGAACGGTACTTCATCTTACCAATGAGCCTTACAAGCTCGGGGTGCATATTGTGGATGCCGAGGTCGATGGTTGTACGCTTACCAACCTCTGCAATCTCATCCTCAATCTGGCGTTTAACCTTTGCCACAACCTCCTCGATGCGTGCAGGGTGGATGCGACCGTCGGTTACGAGCTGGTGGAGTGCGAGGCGTGCAATCTCCCTACGCACGGGGTCGAAGCCCGAGAGGATGATTGCATCGGGGGTGTCGTCGACGATAATCTCCACACCTGTTGCGGCCTCCAGGGCGCGGATGTTGCGGCCCTCACGACCGATGATGCGGCCCTTAACCTCGTCGGAGTCGATGTTGAAGACGGTCACGGAGTT
>JAGCJH010000048.1 GCA_017648105.1 Tidjanibacter sp. | reverse complement strand
ACTCCATTTGGTCGTTTTCCGAACGGGTGCTCACAACCTCGCTGCCCACGGGCAGGAAGAAGGAGAGAATTTCCACCGCCTCCCTAAGCAGACCGCCTCCATTGCTACGATAGTCGAGCACCATAGAGGTTGCACCCTGTGCCCTCAACTCCTCATAGGCTTTCAGGAAGTCGGCGCTGCACGCATCCGTGAAGTCGCTATGGTTGATGTAGCCGATACCCTCGGCAACCATACCGTAGTAGGGGATGCCGGGGATGGCAATCCTCTCACGAGTGATGGTCAGCTCTTGTTGCTCATTGGTGGGGAACTTCTCGATGGTCAGGTGTACATCCGTGCCCGCATCGCCTTTCAGCAGGCTGCTGACCTTATCCGTTGTAAAACCTTTGGCACTCTCGCCCTCGATTGCTACAATGCGGTCGCCGGGGCGTATGCCCGCACGGTCGGCAGGCGACTCCTTGTAGGGGAGTGAGAACTCCACATAGTCGCCCCTCAGGCGTATGAGTGAGCCCACGCCACCATACTTACCCGTTGTCATTTGCTCAAAGGCGTCCATATCCTCCGAGGGGATATACTCGGTGTAGGGGTCGAGAATTTTGGTCATACCCTCAGCTGCTGCAATGAGCACCTTGTCGCTATCGACCTTATCGACATAGAACAAACTGATTGCTCGCATCATATTGGCGAGCACCTCAAAATTCTTGCCCACATTGAAGAGGTTGTCCTTCGATGCCGAGCCGAGCAATAGGCAGGCGGCAATTCCCAATGTGACGAGCGTATATTTCGTGACTTTTTTCATCCTATCGTGTAGTGTTATTCAGCAGTCCAACAATTCTCCAACGGAGCGCCTCGACGCTCTTGCGCATACCCGACACCTCGGTTGCATCATCCCCAACAGGTCGGAGGGTCAGCACATCATCGCCCACGCTTGTGATGTGTTTCACGAGGCTCTTTGTGCGGTAGATTTGTGTGCCATCCTCCCTCTCGCACACCAAGCGATATCCACTCATCTCAATGGCTTGGAGGATGAGTGCCCTCTGCTCCTTCATCGACACCTGCACCCTCACGCTCGAAAAGCCATAGAAGGGGAAGGCGAGCGAGATAGCCACCATAAAGGCGATGAGAATGCCACCCTTATAGCTACTCAGCATCTCCGAGGGGCTCACAGCAAGCGTGTCGGTCAGGTACATCACACCAACAAGCACACCCACCATCACTACGAGTTTCAACAAATGGCGCAACGCCCTACCTACATAACGAGAAATGTTCTTATTCATATTGTTTTGTTTTGCTTCTTGTTTTGCTTTTTGTTTTGCTTTTTGTTTTGCGACTTTTTGTAAAAAGTCGCCCAAAAACTTTTAGTGCAGACTTTGCTATGCCTTAATTCGGAGCCACCATATCAAAAGTGCCACTCTGGCACAAAAGTCGCCCAAAAACTTTTAGTGCAGACCTTGCTCTGCCTTAAAGCCCTTAAAGCCCTTAATGCCCTTAGAGCCCCTAACGCCAAAATCTCAACATTCAATTTTCAAAATCGTATCCCTCACCTGTTCCATAAGCCAGTGGGGGGTGGATGTTGCTCCACACACGCCAACATTCTCTACGCCCTCAAACATCTTGGGCGTGAGCTCCGCAGGCGACTCTATTTTTATGCTGTGGGGGTTGGCGCTATGGCACGCCTCGAAGAGCACCTTGCCGTTGGAACTCTTTGCGCCACAGACAAACACCACCATATCACACTCCTTGGCAAAAGCCCTCAGGTGCTCCTCCCTACCTGCCACTTGTCGGCAGATAGTATCTCTCACGACGACCTTCGAGGGGGCTGCCGAGCGCCTCAAAACCTCATCCCTAACCTCCGCAAAGAGTGCGAGGCTCTGGGTGGTCTGCGATAGCAAGAAGAGGGGCTTCGAGAAATCTACACCCTCCAAATCGGCAATCTTCTCCACAACCCTCGCTCTATCCTCAATTTGACCATTCAGACCGACCACTTCGGCGTGACCTTTCTTGCCGAGAATTAGCACCGTACCTCCAACCTCACGCATCTGCTTGTCTGCCTCGACCGTGAGTCTTTGGAGCTTGGCAACAACGGGGCAGGTGGCGTCGGCATAGCCGAGAGAGCCACCACGAAGTGTCGCATAGGTGCTCTTGGGTTCGCCGTGAGCACGGATGAGAATCCTCGTATCTTTCTCGGGGGCGATATCTCCGAGATCGGCGTGGGAGATAGTTTTCACTCCGAGGCTCTCCAAGCGTGCGACCTCCAAGTCGTTGTGGACAATGTCGCCCAACGAATAGACTCTCTTACCCTCGGCAATGAGTTCCTCTGCCTTCGATATGGCACTTACCACACCATAGCAGAAGCCCGATTTGTCATCAATCGTTACTTTCATTTGTTTCTGCGACTTTTTAACAAAAAGTTGCCCAAAAACTTTTAATTTTCAACTTTCAACTTGAAAACCTCATCAAACCAAGCCATCTCTTCGGCAAGGGTCATACCGCCATTGTCGAGCACGATAGCATCCTCGGCCTTGCGCAGGGGGCTGATGGCACGAGTCTGGTCGAGGTGGTCACGCTGGCGGATATTCTCCACAATCTCCTCACGGCTCACCTCTTCGCCCTTCGCCAAGAGCTCCTGATATCTACGCTCCGCCCTCACCTCAGGGTCAGCAGTCATAAAGATTTTCAGCTCCGCATTGGGGAATACGACAGTGCCGATGTCCCTGCCGTCCATCACAACGCCCTTGTCACGACCCATCTCCTGCTGCATAGCCACGAGGCGTGCCCTCACCTCGCCAATGGCACTCACTGCGCTCACGAGGTTGCTCACGGTAATGGTGCGTATCTTACCCTCAACCCACTCGCCACCGACATAAATATCACTCGCACCTCTGTCGGGGTTGAAGCGGAAGTCGATGCGTATGCGGTCGAGGTTGGCTACGAGTTTGTCCTCATCAAGGATGCCATTCTCCACACATCCGTTCTCAATAGCCCAGAGGGTCACGGCACGATACATTGCGCCCGTGTCGATGAATATGTAGCCCAAGTGTGCTGCGACCATCTTTGCGAAGGTGCTCTTGCCGCACGAGGAGAAGCCATCAACGGCTATGACGATTTTCTTACTTTGTCTTGAAGAGTTCATTGAAATGTATGTCTATTTGAATATTTGAAATCATAGAGATAATGAGCGCCACACCAATGAGTGTGATGATAATGCCCGATATGCGGTTGAGCCAGACCATATGTCGTGGTCGGAACCACCTTCTCACAACCTTCATAATCGAGGCAATGATGAGCCACCATCCCGCACATCCCGAGAAGATGCCCAAAATCATCGAAGCATTGGAGAAGGCATTGCCCTCGGTGTCGTAGAAACCCATCGACTTGACGGTGGCGATGAGGGCGATATGTACAAGGATGTAGGCGGGGTTTGCGAAACTCAACAAGAAGCCCGAGATGTAGTCTTTCCAGTCGGTGCGGTCTTTGTCGGACTGGTTGCGACGAATCTGCATTGTGGGCTTTTTGAGAAAGATGTTCACACCAAAGATGGAGATGAACACGCCCGCTATACACTTGATAAGGAGCATATTGCTCTCGATGAAACCCGTCACAAAGGAGAGTGAGAAGAAGGCAATAGAGGCATAGAGGGTGTCGCTTGTTGCGATACCAAGACCTGTGACGATGCCCGAGGGAATACCTTTGCTAAGGTTGCGCTGGATGCAGAGGATTGCCGTAGGTCCGAGAGGCATAGATGCCATACAGCCGACCATTAGTCCTCCTAAAAAAGCCATTAACCACATAATTTTCTCTTTTGTTTCGGTACAGTGTTTTGTTTTGGCGCAAATTTCACCAACTACAAAGGTAATTATTTTTTGGAGAGGCGCCACCCTCCGAGGAGTGAAAATAAAAATTTTTACCCCCACAAAGAGTAATATCCCCTTAAAAAAGTTATTTTTGTAAAAAATAAAGCAATTTTTAACCCACCGTTCTCTATGGCTATCACATTGAAAAGATATCAGCGTGCTCTTTTGGCACTCCTCTCCATTATTCTCCTCTCGCTTGGGTGGCTCCGAGTGAGTGGTTTGTCGCTCCTTGTGGCATTTGTGCCCCTGCTCCTTATCTCTGCCTCCTATGGCGATAGTCGCAAGGAGTGGTGGCGTATGGCAGGGTGGGTGGCTCTCGTGATGGGTGCGTGGTGTGTGGCTACCTGCTGGTGGATATACTACGCTGCGGCTGTGGGCATCATCGCTGCTACCATCATACAGATACTCCTCTTTGGAGGTGTCTTTATGATTTTCCACTCCTTCTCCAAGAAGGCACGCAAGCCCCACGCCTACACAACCCTCATTGCGGGTTGGCTCTGGGCGGAACACCTCTACCTGCACGGCGAGATTTCGTTCCCCTGGCTGGTCTTGGGCAACGGCTTCGCAGGCGATGTGTGGGCTATTCAGTGGTATGAATATACGGGCGCACTCGGTGGCTCGCTGTGGGTGTTGTTGGTCAATGTGCTCCTTTTTGAGTGGCTGTTGAATCGTAAGAGTAAGGGTTTGGGTATTGCTACGGCTGTGTTTGCAGTTGTGCCCATTGTGGTGTCGCTCGTGGTGGGTGGGCTCTACAAGGAGAATCCCAATGCCCAGAAGGCTACCGTTACACTCATTCAGCCCAACTTTGACCCCTATGAGGAGAAGTACAACCTTCCCGTTGAGGAGCAGTTGGAGATTATCTCGGGGCTTATTGGCGAGGCGCCTGAGGGTGTGGACTACATTGTTCTGCCCGAAACGGTTGTTGGCGATGCTGGTGACCCTATCTGGGAGCACTACCACCTTGGCAGTCGCTCGGTGCGTGCTATGGAGCGTGCGAGGATGGCGAAGAATCCCGAGTCGCAACTCATCGTGGGAGCAATGACCTTCCATCGCTATAATGGCGAGGCAGACGCTTCGGCAACGGCTCGTAGGAGTGGCTCGCTGTGGTATGATCGCTACAATGCAGCCCTCGCCCTCGACAGGGATTCGACCCTCAAAGTGAGCCATAAGTCACGCCTCGTGGTGGGCGTGGAGAAGATGCCATATATGAATTTGCTGAAACCCCTCGAAAAACTCATTGTCGATATGGGCGGCACGACGGGTCAGCTCGGCACGGACAAGTATCGCCGCACCTTCCTTCTCCGCAATAGCCGCTTCCCCTATGGCGTTTCGGTTGCTTCGCCCATCTGCTATGAGTCGGTCTATGGCGACCACTTTGGCGCCTTCACTGCCGATGGCGCACAACTTATGATGGTCATCACGAATGACGGTTGGTGGCACGACACGGAGGGCTACCGCCAGCACTTCTCCTACTCACGCTTGCGTGCAATCGAAACTCGTCGTTGGGTGTGCCGTGCGGCAAATACAGGTATCAGTGGCTTCATTTCGCCAAAGGGTGAGGTGTGTGAGTCGCTCGGTTGGGACAAGCGAGGAGTGCTTACAATGGATGTTACCCCCTCTCGTAATGTGACCTTCTATGCCAAGGCGGGCGACTACTTCGGCAGGCTCGGCACCTACCTCTTCATCCTCTCGTTGCTCTACTATGTGAGCTACCGCATAAGGCAGAAAAACCACCTCTTGAATAGCAAATAATACTCAGAAATACAATGAACTACGCTCAAACAACCCACTTCCTCTTCAACTCCTTCCCGTCCTACCAAAATGTGGGCGCTGGTGCCTATAAGGAGGGTCTTGGGGGCATTACGGAGATGTGCCGTCGCCTCGACAATCCCCAGCGCAACTACTTCACAATCCACATTGCGGGCACGAATGGTAAGGGCTCAACATCCCACATCCTCGCCTCGGTGCTCCAACAGGCGGGCTACTGCGTGGGACTCTTCACCTCTCCCCACCTTGTGGATTTCCGTGAGCGCATTCGTGTCAATGGCGAGTGCATCAGTGAGCGTGATGTTGTGAATTTTGTGGCAAAGTATAAGGATGAGATGGTGGCTCTCGGGCTCTCGTTCTTCGAGATGACTACCGCAATGGCGTTCCACCACTTCTCGGAGCGAGATGTGGAGGTGGCAATCATCGAAACGGGCTTGGGTGGTAGGCTTGACTCGACAAATATCATCAAGCCCATCCTCTCGGTTATTACAAACATCGGACTCGAACACACAGCCCTGCTGGGTAACACCATAGGTGAGATTGCCTTCGAGAAGGCTGGTATCATCAAACCCGAAGTTCCCGTGGTGGTGGGCGAGAGCGCACCCGAGAGCAATGAGGTCTTCGATGCGACGGCTGCCGAGCGAGGCTCGATGTTGGTGTATGCCGATAGGGAGTGGAAAGTTGTTGATAGTGAGCCCTCTGGCGAATGGATGCGCTACCACATACAGCGCCCTCGTGATGGTCGCACACAGATTCTCGATCTCGATTTGCTTGGTTGCTATCAGCGTAAAAATATCCTCACAGCCCGCACTGCTGTGAGCGTTCTGCGCCACTACACACCGTTGAACATCTCGACCCGAGCACTTGTTGAGGGTGTTTGCACGGTTGTGGAGAGCACGGGACTGATGGGTCGCTGGCAGAGGTTGGGTTCATTACCAAGAGTCTATTGCGACACAGGGCACAATGCACACGGACTCTCGGAGGTCGTGGCGCAAATTCGTGCACAGGAGTACAAGAAGCTCTATATGGTTGTGGGTATGGTTAGCGATAAGGATTTCGATGCGGTCATCCCCCTGATGCCCCACGAGGCGTACTACATCTTCACTCGTGCCTCGGTTGCACGCTCCCTCTCTGCCGAAGAGCTGGCGGATAAATTCCTTCACGAAGGATTTGAGGGCGAGATTGCCCCCGATGTGCAGTCGGCATATCGCAGGGCGATAGAGCTTGCCGACAATGACGACTTTATATTTGTTGGTGGCAGCACTTTTGTGGTTGCCGATTTGCTTTCGGACAAATAGATATAGCCATCACCTTAATTGTATATGAGAAGAATCACACTTGTTGTATTAACAATCTTTGCTTTGTGTCTGCCCGTGCAGGCTAACGACAACTCCCGAGGAGGGCTCTCCTATGAGGGTTTTATGGGTGGTATGATGCTCCATTGTGGATGGGCGTCGGTAGGGTCAATTTCTGTCGGAACATCTGCACCACAGCAGATTAAAGGTCTGCCCTTGGGTATTGGCGGTGCGCTGAAATTGCGCTTTGGCGACCACCTGCGTGTGGGCACCGAAGGTTACTCCTCCGCACTCACATACGGCACTTGGAACTCCTCGCTCTCGATTGGGTGGGGTGGTCTGCTTGTGGATTGGAGCCTGCCGATGGGGCGCTTTGCTCCCTATGCGGGCGTGACGGTTGGTGGCGGTGTGGTCAAAAACATCACACTCAGCTCCACCCCCGCCCAAGACACACTTCCAGAGGAGAACTTCTCATATCGCCAATATGGCGTCGGTGTCGTAGTCCCATTTGTGGGTGTCGATTATGCGCTTACGCCCCGTATGTCGCTGACATTCAAGGCTGATAGGATGATAGCGCTCTCCGATACATTCGACTTCCCTGGTGGCATAAGGTGCTATGTGGGCTTTCTTTTCAGCCACTAAGAAGAGATGTTACTATAAAACCAAGAGAGCGAGTCCTAACATTGCGGACTCGCTCTCTTGGTTTTGCACCCAACCTTATGGGTGAGATTTTCAACCCCGAGGGTTATTTGTTGTTTTTCTTCTTTTTGTTGGCTTTTTTATTGGCTTTGCGCTCTTTCTGCTGTGCTTTCATCTTCTCGGTCTGGCGCTTCTCCAACTCATAAACTCGCTGAATTTGGCGGGGGTTGAGGAACTTGCGATATTCGCCAAAGTATTTCTCACGGATGTCGAGCACCTTTTTGCTGTGGGCAAACTGCGCTTTGAGAGCATCCTCCACCTGCTGCTCATTCATATCTTTTTTAATCTTCTTGGTGCCAGCGCTCTTCTTTGCTGCACGAATATCCATACGATAGTTCACAAAGGTAGTCACGAACTTGGCAGTGGTGGCGTCATCCAACCCCAATGAATAGGCAATCTCTTGCGCTTGGGTGGTGGCGATTTGCTCGGGAGTCAATTTTTGCTTGGGCTGATTGTTTTTCGAGCCCTGTGCGAATGTTGCGGTGGTGCAGAGGATTGCCATTGCGGCAACTGCGATTTTCAAAAAGTTTTTCATAGTTTGTATTGGTTTTTGTTGATTGTTAGTGTCTATTCCATTGTGGTAAGAAATATATCGTTGTTGTAGCTCTCTATCAGCGCATTGCACTGCTCGTCGGAGAGCTCACTCAGCATCGCCTCAAAGTCGTAGAGGGGTTTTGGCTCATCTGCAATCAGAGCAACCGCAACTGCTATGGCAACTGCTACACCTCCGCCCCATAGAGCCACACGCCTCAGGCGTAGGTGGGCGAGGGGTGTGACCTTTGTGGAGGTCGCAAGGATGCGTCGTTGGAGTTTCTCGTAGAAATCCGAAGGCACCGTATAGGGGGTGCGCTTGCCAATCTTCTCTATCTCTTCAAAATTTTTCATCCTCTTTGTTGTTTAGTGGTTTAGTTGTGCGAGCAACAGCTCTTTGATACGCTTCTTTGCCAAGTGGTAGTTGGCTTTTGCTGCCGAGGGACTCCCCCCGACGATGGTTGCCACCTGCTCGTAGTCCAATTCGTCGTAGTAGCAGAGGTTGAAGATGAGTTGTTGCTTGCGTGGTAGCTGGGCGATGGCTCGTTGTAGGGCTATCGCCTCCAAATCATCGTAGTTGATGTACTCCTCCTGCGGATAGTGTCCTTCGCCCGAGAGGAGCTCTTTGCTTTTGCCAGCATTGCGCCTGAGCCATCGTAGGGACTCGTTGGTGGCAATGCGATAGACCCAAGTGGTGAGCGAGGAGTGGTTTTTGAAGCGGGGAAGTCCTCGGAAAATCCTCACGAACGCCTCCTGTGTGACATCTTCGCTGTCGTGATGCCCGACCACGAGCCTGCGTATGTGCCAATAGAGGGGCTCTTGGAACTGCTCCGCCAACATCCGGAAGCCTTCCTCTTGGCTACGATGTAGGGCTGTGAGTATGTCGCTCTCGCTGTGCTGGGTCATTTGGTGGGTTGTTGTTTTTGTCTATATAGACCTCGGAAGTGTGCAAAGGTAAAATTTATAAACAAAAAAAACCACATCGCGTCCGATGTGGTTTTTTCTTGTGTACTGCCTCTGTCGAGCGGGTGACCTTGTCACCATCGGTGGCAGCGAATCAACTTTTAGTCCTCTCGACTATTTGTTGCGCAACTCGTCAGAAACGGTGAGTTTCTTACGACCTTTTGCTCGGCGAGCAGCAAGCACTTTGCGACCGTTTACGGTAGCCATGCGAGCACGGAAGCCGTGTTTGTTGATTCTTTTCCTCTTGGAAGGTTGATAAGTCCTTTTCATAGCGCTATTTATGTTAATTTATCAGTTTTAATCTTTTTCGGACTGCAAAGATACACATTAAATTGAGAATTGAAAATTGAGAATTGAAAATTATTTATTTTTTGTTTGTTGATTCTGTGATTGCAAGTTGCTCTATTGAGGCTAAGTGTCAATAAATCAAGATGTTGTTGCTAATGTCTATTTCCCAGTTCTCAATCTTATTTTTTGCGCATAAAAACTATTTTTTTGCATAAATGACGCACTTGGTGTCGAAAAATTCCTCTTCAAAAAGGTCGCCAATGCGATGAATATCACACCTTAGGCGAGCCTCGCCAAGCTCCTCTGCCAAGTCGCCACCTTTGAGAATCAGCATACCATTGGGGAGTGTGCCCTTCTGACCGCCACGCAACTTGGGGAGCGCCCAGCCTTTTAGGGTCTTCATATCCGTAACCGCACGGCTCACAACATAGTCAAACTCTCCCTTGACTGCCTCGATGCGTGCGTTTATGGGGATTACATTCTGCAAGCCCAGAGCCGAAGCAATCTCCCTCACGACCGTGATTTTCTTGCCGATGGAATCCACGGCTGTGAATTCCACCTCGGGAAAGAGGATGGCGAGTGGAATGGTTGGGAAGCCACCACCACAGCCAATATCGCACACCTTAGCCCCCACCTCGAAAGAGCAGACCTTAGCGATGGCGAGTGAGTGGAGGATGTGGCGAGTGTATAGCTCGTCGATATCCTTGCGTGAGATGACATTTATTTTACTATTCCACTCAGTGTAGAGATTGCCGAGTGCATCAAATCGGCTTTTTTGTTCCTCTGTGAGAGTGAAGTATTTGCTGATAATTTCGGGTTGCATAGTTTTCTATCTATTCTTCTTCTTTTTCTCTTTGTGGGGATGGTGGTTAAAGCGTAATTCCGAGCTTCTTGGTTATCCACTCGTTGAACATCTGCTGCTCTTCGAGGGATGTTTCGCCAAGAGAGTTTATACATCCAAACAGCAGGTGCTTGTTCTCCTCTGCCTCCTGAATTTTGCGTGCCATATAACCCTCGGGTTTGCTGAGTGAGGGCTTGAAGAAGCAGGTTGTGCCCTTGGGCGAGCGCACATCGAGCCTGCCCGCACGACGCTCGCTGACATAGAGAAGCGTGGGGGCACTGAATTGGGATGCCTCACGGAAGCGATGGCGTATATTGTGGTCGTAGAGTTCGGGGTGCTTGCCGAAGAACTCCTCATACCAACTTCTGCGCATAGGTACGGGTGCGTGGGGGAAGAGGTAGAAGTGTCCCGAGTTGAGCAGGTCTGCCGAGTTGAGCATTGGGTCTTTATGTCCGAAGACCTTGTGGCTCTTGCCGAGGTGCTTGCCCCAACGCAGCAGGCGTGCCCAAAGGGTGGGGAAACGGTCGGCATATATGCGCATCTTCTCGCCCTCAAACCACATTTCGGGGGTTGCGGGGGCTGCGAGAAATACATCGTCGTTGAAGTAGAGGAAACGATCGCTCAGGTCGGGGATGCGCCACAGCGAGGTGGAGATTGCCAGTGAGTTGAAGGTTGGCAGGTAGTGCTCATAGTCACGGAAGAGCACCTTGTGGTCTATAATCTCAATGGGAATCTTGTTGTCGGGGAAGTTGCGCTCCACAAACTCATCGACTTTGGGGTCTTGGTTGTCGGTCACAATCCATATCTTCCTGACCCACGAGGCGTAGCGCAGAATTGATGCCACGCAGAAGTATATTTCGCCCGTCGCACGAAACCTCATATCGCCACCCACATCGTTGTGGATGGTTGCTACCTTGCCGCCATATTGCAGGCGTTTTGCTCGGTGTGCGGGGTCGTCGCCATCGACCCAAGCGATAACTACATCTACTGCATCTTTCATTGTTCCTATACTATTTTGGAGAAGCGCTCGGGGATGCGGACGACAAACTTGCGCACCGTATTCCAGGGCTTGTTGAGTGCCCAGATGGGGCGTATGTACTGATGAATCCACCTCACAAGTCGGGTTGTGGGCTCCCAATCGAGAGCCTTCGCCTCGCTGATGAGGAAGATTGTGCGGGCACGCTTCTGTATGTGTTTGAGCCTGCCCGTCGATACGAGATCCATATTGCCCATCCTATCCTCAATCATCTTCAAGTCGATGCTGCCGAAATGGAAGAGGTAGAGATTGGGGTCGATGTGGAAGTTGTGCTTTTTGATGCGGTGGAATCCCGAGCCCCAGCGCACAGGTTGTGCGATTGTCGAGGGCTTGGTGTAGCGTGAGCAGATGTAGGCATAGTGGCGTTGCTCCAAGAAGGGCACCGAGCCATCAATAACACCCTCCTCTTTCAGATGCTGACCAACATCAATGCCAAGTCCCGAGATGCTGGTGCGGATTTTTTTCTTGCTGAGGTACTCCGCAAGAGAGCCACTCACAGCAGGATCCACCACGAGGAACTCATCCGCATCCGTGCCAATCACAAGGTCATAGCCCTTCTCTTTGAGGAGTATGGCTGCCTGCTCGGAGAGAAAACCAAGACGGTCTTTCTCTGCCTTTACGACGTGCTGAGGGTTGCGCTCACGGAGGCGAGCAGTCGTACCCTCACAGAAGTCGGGGATGCGCTGATCGGTGCCATCAAAGAAGATGTAGAGGTTCTCCTTGCCGAGCTCTTTGCCGTAATATTCGACCCACTTACGCAGGTAGAACTCGTCGTTGCGAACCATTGTGATTGCTGCGATATGTTTCATCTCTTGGTCGTTGTTTTTGGTTAGTGGTGTACAAATATAATAATTTTACTCCAAAGTCGCCACCCTTAGCCCCCTTTTATGGTGCTATTTCACGCTCTCGGCAATCTTCTCTGCAACCCTCGTGCCATCAAGCGCTGCGGAGATAATGCCACCTGCGTAACCTGCACCCTCGCCTGTGGGGTAAAGACCCGCAACGGTGGGATGTTGGAACGACTCTTTGTTGCGAGGAATCCTCACGGGGGTTGAGGTGCGAGATTCAAGACCTATGATTTGAGCCTCGTTGGTCACAAAACCTCTCATACGACTGCCCCACTGGCGGAAACCGCCCCTCAGTGATGCTACCATATAGTCGGGCAACCACTCCTCGCCACGCCTAACCTCGGCTTTGGGGAGGTAGGAGGTGCGTGGGAGGTCGAAGGATTGGCGAGAAGCCACGAAGTCTGCGAGCCTCTGTGCGGGGGCTGTGCCACCACCGCCAACAATCTCCGCAGCGTGGCGTTCGAGCTCTTGGCGATATTTTAGACCCGCCAATACGCCCCACTCCTCGTGGAGATGGGCGAAGTCTTCAAGTCGCACTTCTGTGACAATGCCCGCATTTGCCCAGCGTGAGGAGCGTGCCGAGGCACTCATACCATTCACAACACACTCTCGATAGTCGGTCATTGCGGGGACAATCACACCTCCGGGGCACATACAGAACGAATAGACACCCCTACCACCTACCTGTGCGGTGAGGGTGTAGGCGGCGGCTGGGAGCCACTCACGCATATCGTCGGAGTGGTATTGTATGCGGTCTATGAGCGCCTGTGGATGCTCCACCCTCACGCCCATAGCCCACGGTTTTGCTTCGAGAAGTACGCCCCTGCGGTGGAGCATTTCGTAGATGTCGTCTGCCGAGTGACCCGTTGCGAGAACGACCGCTGCGCCCTCCACGAGTTCGTCGCCACGCCACACGCCCACAATGCGACCATCCCTAATCTCCACATCCGTAACCTTCGCCCCGAAGTGTATCTCTCCGCCTGAGGCGATGATGGTTTTGCGTACCTGCTCAATGATTTTGGGCAGGCAGTCGGTGCCGATGTGGGGGTGTGCTTCGTAGAGAATTTCGGGCGAAGCGCCGTGAAAAACGAGTGTTTGGAGCGCACGATTGTAGTCGCCACGCTTCTTGGAGCGTGTGAATAACTTACCATCCGAGAAGGTGCCCGCACCTCCCTCGCCAAAGGCGTAATTGCTCTCGCCAATAACCCCTACACCACGATGTATCTGTGCAATATCTCTGCGACGCTCGGCAACCTCCTTACCTCTTTCGAGCAGTATTGGTTTGAGTCCGAGCTCAATCAGGCGCAGTGCAGCAAAGAGTCCTGCGGGACCTCCGCCCACAATAACGACCTCCGTCTTGCCGTTTACATCAGGGTAGTCGAAGTGGAGTTCCTCGGGCTTCTCCTCGCCATCGAGAAAGACCTCAATGGTCAGAAGCACACGAGGTGTCTGGTGTCGGGCATCCACCGAGCGCTTCACCACACGGGCGAGTGCTACTTGGTCACGACGCACTCCGAGGGTGCGCACAACAATGGGCAGCCACCCCTCTGTGGTGGCGGCTTGCTTGGGCGAGAGTGTTAAATTTACTGTTTTGGGCACGATGTGTGAGTCTTTTCGGCAAAAATAACTATTTTTGCGCAATATCCTACAAACGAAGATGCGTAAACTGATAATCATACCCACATACAACGAGCGTGAAAACATCGAGGCAATGGTTGCTAAGGTCTTTTCGCTCGCTGGCGACTACTCACTACTTGTGGTCGATGACGGCTCGCCCGACGGCACAGCCGAGATTGTTCGTAACCTTATGCCCACCTATCCCGATAGGCTCTTTATGATTGAGCGAGAGGGTAAGCTCGGACTCGGCACTGCCTATATTGCTGGCTTTCGCTGGGCGCTCGAAAGGGGCTATGAGGCAATATTCGAGATGGATTGTGACTTCTCGCACGACCCCGACGACCTGCTGCGTCTTTCTGCGGAGTTGGAGGCTGGGGCAGATGTGGCGGTCGGCTCCCGCTATGTGTGTGGTGTGAATGTTGTAAACTGGCCTATGCGCCGCTTGCTCCTCTCGTGGTGTGCTTCCCGCTATGTTAAGTGTGCCACTCGTATGCCTGTGAAGGATGCAACGGCGGGTTTTGTGGGCTACCGTGCGGAGGTGCTCCGCACCATAGACCTCGACAATGTCAGGATGCACGGCTATGGCTTCCAGATAGAGATGAAATATACCGCTTGGAAACTCGGCTTCAAGATTAAGGAGGTATCTATCATCTTCCGTGACCGCACGGCAGGTACGAGTAAGATGAGTAGCTCCATTTTTGGCGAGGCGTTCTGGGGCGTCTTGGGGTTGAGGTTTAGAAAGTTTCGTTAAGTTGAGAATTGAGAGTTGAAAATTATTGTGCGGTCGCAACCTTTTGCGACCGCACATTTTTTCATAAAACTCGTTGTCATCACCTAAAAGCCTCCGCCCAATGCTTTGTAGAGATCCACATAGGCGCATAGTTGCTCCGTCAGCAGGGAGATGTAGTCGAGCTGTGAGGAGTAGAGGTTGCGCTCGGCGTCTATCAGGTTGAGCGACGATGCAAGCCCATCGTTGTAGAGCGCCCGAGTCATCTGTTGGAGTCGTGAGTTGGCGGCAAGGAGTGTGAGATACTTTGTCACCTGCTGATTGTAGGTGTCTATTGCCACGAGGGCACTCTCCACATCCGACAACGCTTCGAGGGATGTCTGCTGATAGTCCAACATTGCTTGTCGCCACACCTCAAAGGCTTTGAGCTCCTCGGCACGCAACTCCCCGAAGTAGAGCAGTGGTTGTGTGAGCGACACAGCCGCAGTCCAGTAGGCTGGATTGTGGGATGTGAGCCCTTTGAGTGTTGAGGAGAGAACACCTCCTTCGGCAGTGAGTGAGAAGGAGGGTAGGCGGTTGGCACGAGCGATGCGTGTGCGTGCAGCCGCAGCCTCCACTTTGTGGAATGACTCCATAACATCGGGTCGTCGCTCCAAGAGCGAGGAGGGCAGACCACTCGGCACATAGACAGGTAGAGGTGAGGCGGTCAGGTGCCCACAGTAGAGCCCATCGAGCTGTGCGCCCAGCGAATGTATGCACTCTCGTGAGTGGGTGGGCATAGGGAGTATCTCTGGCTCGCCTCCGAGCAGAGTGTTGAGGATAAGGTTGGTCTGCAACATCGCCCTACGGTAGGCAGGGATGTCGGTGGCAGCTGTGGCTGTCAGGGAGCGTGCCTGCCATATATCTACGCCAGATGTGTAGCCATAGTAGAATAGCGAGTCGCTCTTTTGTTGTGCTTGCTCACGAAGGGCAAAGCTGCGCTCCGAGATTTCGAGTTGGCGGGCATACTGCAACCACTGAAAATAGGTTGTGGCAACCTGAGCTTCGAGCGCAAGGCGTGCTGCACGATAGCCCCACTCGGTAGCAAAAAACTCCTCACGAGCCGCATCCGTCGCACCCTTTATACCCCCAAAGATAGATGCCTCCCACTTAACCCTCGGAAGAATGGAGTAACTCTGCCCGATGCTCTTTTTACCCCCAGAGGAGGGGGTTGTGTAGGTTGCGCTGCCACTCATACCAATATCCACCGACGGGGCGAAGGAGGCACGAATGGAGGCGAGGTTTTCCTGTGCTTCGACAACATTGGAGGCGGCAATGGCGAGATTTTTATTGTTCTCGATAGCGGTGACTATCAGTCGGTTGAGGGTTGTGTCGCCAAAGACCTCCCACCACTCCACGCCCATCACAAGTATCGTGTCGCCCCTTTGGGCAAAGAGATACTCATCGGGGGTCACGATGGGGACAATCTCGGGAGGGGTCACGGCACACCCCACCGCAAGCGATAGACTGGCAAGGAGCACCGCACCTCTATAATGTATTCTCTTTTTCATACTCTATGCGTTTTTTGTGTAATCTCTCTCTTCTCTTTTCAAATTGCGCCACCCTGCCCACGAGGTAGTAGAGCGAGGGATAGACGAAGATGCCGAGTGCGGTGGCAATGAGCATACCGCCCACCAGCGCCACACCCATTACATTTCTCGCCACCGAGTAGGCGCCCGAGGCAAATACGAGGGGTAGGATACCCACGATGAATGCAATGGCGGTCATCAGGATGGGGCGCAGTCGCAATTTAGCTGCTGCGAGTGCCGAGGCGCCGAGTGAGAGCCCCTCCTCATAGAACTTCTTGTCGGCATACTCCACTACGAGGATGGCACTCTTTGCCGAGAGTCCAATGAGCATTACGAGCGACACCTTCATAAATATATTGTCGATGAAGATGGGGTTGCCGATGTGGGCGAGCCACACGAACAGTAGGGCGCCAAAGAGTGCGAGTGGCACACCGAGGAGCACGCTGATGGGGAGTGACCACGAATTGTAGAGCGCTGCGAGGGCGAGGAATACGAAGATGACAGCCAAGAGGTAGGTTATGCCTCCACCCGAGGCGGTCGCCTCCTGATAGGAGACACCACTCCACGCCAACGAAACATCTGTGGGTAGGCTCTCCTTTGCGAGTCGCTCGATAGCCTTCATTGCATCGTCGGAGGAGGTGCCAGCCGAGGGCGAGGCATTGACCGAGATGGCATTATAGAGGTTGAATTGTGTGATATACTCCACGCCTACGGTGTCACGAAGGGAGATGAATGACGAGGCGGGGACGCTCTCCCCACGACCATTGAGCACATAGTAGCCCGCAAGGTCTGCCTCGGTGCGTCGATACTCCGCATCGGCTTGTATGTAGGTGTTGTAGAGCTGACCAAAGCGGTTGAAGTTACCAACATAGGTGCCTCCGAGCATTGTGCCAATAAGCGAACGCAAATCTTCGATATCAACCCCTTGTTGGAGTGCGAGAGTTTCGTTTATCTCCACCCTGCGTTGGGGTACATTGGAGTCGAATTGTGTGGATGCGGAGGCAATCTCGGGGAGTTTTGTAGCCTCCGAGATGAACTTGTCGGTCTGCTCGGCAAGGTAGCTGATGTCGTCGCCCTCACGACTCTGCAACACGAAGGTCAAGCCCGAAGTGACACCCAAACCGGGGATTGAGGGTGGCTCGAAGGCGTAGAATGTACCCTCGGGTACGGCATTGAGGAGCTCGGCATTGATGCGTGCGGCAATCTCCTCGGCAGAGAGGGTGCGCTCCTTGTAGGGGTCGAGCGCCACGAAAATCACACCACTATTGGTTGCCGCTACACCTGTTATGAGGTCGAAACCTGCGGTCGAAGCCTCGCTCTCCACACCCTCAATGGAGCGTATGACTTGTGTGGCTTTGTTTATGGCACTCTCGGTGCGGGAGACGCTTGCTGCATCGGGCAGTTCGACCGACACCATCAAGTAGCCCTGATCTTCGGTCGTCAGAAAACCGCTGGGTAGAGCCTTGAACATCAGGAGTGTGGCACCACCCAAAATCACAATCAGGATGAGCGAGAGAATCGACCTACGCACCGCCCTTTCGGAGAATTTGAGGTAGCTGAGCACCCCTTTGTCAAATGCTCGGTTGAATGCTCCGAGGGGTCCTCGTGCGGTGCGTGGTTTGTGGCGCAGAAGGAGAGAGCAGAGGGCGGGGGAGAGTGTGAGGGCATTGAAGGCGGAGATGACAAGCGCCACCGAGATACCCATCGCAAACTGGCTGAAAAGTTTGCCAGTAATACCCTCCATAAGTGTTGCAGGGATGAAGACGGCAAGCAGTACGACGGTCGTAGCCACAATGGGCGACGCAACCTGTCGCATAGCGTCGAGCGTAGCCTTGCGGGCGCTCTTGCCCTCCTCGATGCCCACCTGCACCGCCTCCACGACAACTATCGCATCATCCACCACAAGACCAATTGCCAATACCAAGCCGAGCAGTGAGATGATATTTATCGAGAATCCCAAGAGAGGGAAGACGGCAAAGGCGCCAATGATAGATACGGGAATTGCGATGAGTGGGATGAGTGTTGCTCGCCAATCCTGCAAGAAGATGAAAATCACAAAGATGACCAGCAGAAGTGTGAAGAGCATAGTCGTAAAAATCTCCTCAATGCCCGCTTCGATACTCTCTGTGGCGTCGATGATTGTGGCGGTCGTTACGCTCTCGGGCAGGCGAGGGGCGAGTCCCTCGACGGTCTGCTTGACCTTCGCACCCACCTCTACGGCATTGCTCCCAGGGGTCTGGTAGATAGCAACGAGTGCCGCAGGATCGCCATCGAAGTTGGAGAATGTGCCGTAGCTCTGACACCCCAACTCAACCCTTGCAACATCGCCCAAGCGCACCGTTTCGCCATCGGGCAGAACTCGCAGGGCTATCTGCTCATATTGTTCCTCATCCGAGAGGGCAGGGGGTGTGGTTACGGTGTATGTAAATGCCTCGCTCTCCACGAGGGGCTCTGCTCCGAGTTTGCCTGCCGAGTAGATTGTTGCCTCGCTCTGGATTGCCGAGGCAATCTCCTCAACTGTGATGTTGTAGAAAGCCATACGGTAAGGATTGACCCAAACCCTCATTGCATATTTGCCCGCACCGAGAATCTGCACCTTACCCACACCGTCGATTTTTAGCAGTTCGTTGCGTAGGTTGATGTATGCCCAGTTGGAGAGGAAGTTTTCGTCGTAGATACCTCCCGAGGAGTAGAGGGCATAGATAAGAAGAAAGCCCGTCTGTGACTTTTGGGTTGTCACTCCCTGCTGGATGACCTCCGAGGGGAGCTGGGCGGTGGCAGAGGAAATTTTGTTCTGCACGAAAATCTCATCGAGGTCGGGCGAAGAGCCGATGTCGAAGAGGATTTGGAGCGACATAGAGCCGTCGCCCGCCGAGGTGGTCTGCATATAGAGCATATCGCTCACACCCATAACACTCTCGGCAAGGGGTGTAGCAACAGCATTGTTCACCGCCGCCGCATCTGCGCCCGTGTAGGTCGCCTCCACCTCCACGACTGGGGGTGTGATGTTGGGGTACTGCTCAATGGGGAGCGACCCGATGGAGAGTCCGCCAAGCAGAAGGATGACGATGGCTATGACGATTGCAAAGGTGGGTCTGTTGATGAAGAATTTTTCCATACTGCGCCCTCCCTATTTGTTGGTTTTGGCAACCTCGGCAATGACCTTTGTGCCATTGTGGAGCCTCTGGGAGCCACTCGTGACAACCATTTCGCCCGAGGCGACACCCTTTTCGATAATCCAATGTGTACCAAACTTCTCGCCGAGCACTACGGAGCGTTGGGTGGCGACATTATCCTTATCCACCACCCACACCGACGCTTTGTTGAGCGTCTGCACAACAGCACTCTGTGGTACCATAATAACCCCCTCGGGCGAGCCAACATCTGCCACCACAACAGCCGACTGCCCAACCTTCAAGATACCCTCGGGGTTGAGGAAGGAGGCAACGATGATGATTGTGCCCGTCTGGTCGCCAGCATTGCGCTCGGTGTAGGCGTAGGTGCCACGATAGGGGTAGAGCGACCCATCGGCAAGGTAGAGGCGAATGTTGGAGAGGAGTGTGGAGTTGTCATAGGAGGGGGTGGTGTCCTTGCTGCCCCCACGGACTGTGTAGTAGCGTGCAAAGGGGATTTGGATATGTACGCCTATCTCATCGGTGTTGGAAACTGTTGCCAAGACCGAGTAGGAGGTACCCACACCCACCCAGTCGCCCACCGTCGCACCATTGTCGTCAATGATACCACTGATGGGGGAGGTGATGGTTGTGTAGGAGAGTTGGAGGAGCGACTCATCGAGGGTACTCTCCGCCACCTCCACCTGTGCGAGTGCGGAGGTGTAGGCGGCTTTGTATTGGTCGAGAGAACTCTGGCTAATTGCCTCAATGCGTGCCAGAGGTACGGCTCGGCGATAGTTGTTCTGTGCCTCGATAAGTGTCGCTTGGGCAGATGCGAGGGCTGCACGATTGGAGGCAACCTGCAACTCTATGGGTGTTGCTTCGAGCGTGAAGAGTACCTGTCCCTTCTCCACAGGTCGCCCTTTGGCATACTCTTTTGTGAGTAGGTAGCCACTCACACGAGGTTGAATGGTGGCATCGTAGTTGGAGTAGAGGAGGGTCTGGAACCTCATAGGTATGACAACCCTCTCACTTGATGCCTCTGCCACCTCTACACGAGGAGTGGGGGGAGTCTGCACGACACTCTTTTTCTCCACACAGGAGAGGAGTAGGAGTGCGGTGGCAAAAATCGTAAAATGTCTTTTCATAGTCCGTTGTGTTTGGTTTTTGTGTGGTTGTAAGTTGCAAACCTTGCGCCAAAAAGGGGGCGGAGGGAGAAAAAACGATTTTCAAAATTTCCGAGAATGGAATAAGGGTGCTATCTTTGTAGGCAAATAAAACAAAGTGGATTATGAAAAGACCTATTATATTTATTAGTAACGACGACGGCTATCGTGCAAAGGGATTTAATGAGATAGTGAACTGCGCTGCGAAGTTTGGCGATGTCATCGCCCTTGCACCCGATGAAACACAGTCGGGCAAGGCACACGCTATTACTATGTATGACCCCCTCTATCTGACTCTGCGTCGTGATGAACCCCACATCAAGGTCTATTCCTGCAATGGTACGCCTGTGGATTGTGTGAAGATGGCATACGATTGGTTGCTGCCTGAGTTGGGACTCACACCCGATTTGAACCTGAGTGGCATCAATCACGGCTCCAATGCGGCAATCAATGTGCTCTATTCGGGTACGATGGGTGCGGCTATCGAGGCGAGTTTCTATGGTGCTCCTTCGGTGGGTCTTTCGCTCGACGACCACTCCTATGATGCCGATTTCGAGGCGACGCTTGCCTTTGCCGAGAGGCTCATCCCCGCAATTCTCGCTATGGAGAAGCCAACGGAGCCTTTGTGCCTCAATGTTAATGTGCCCGTTGCACGCCCCGAGGAGATTGCCGGCTATCGCATCTGCCGTCAGACCCGAGGTTTTTGGAGAGAGGAGTTCTTCTGCCGCCAAGATCCCCGAGGTAGGGACTACTTTTGGCTTACGGGTGGCTTCTGTAACCACGAGCCCAATGCGGAGGATACCGATGAGTGGGCGCTCAAAAATAAGTATATCGCCATTGTTCCCATCAAGGTCGATCTGACCGACTATGGGCGCATCGAAATGCTCAAAGGGCTCAAATTGTAGCCCCAAGCCTCAAAAATAGTTGAAAAAATTAGATGCATTTTTTGAGGGATAAGTTACACATTATTAGCGCATTGCTTTTTGGGTAGTCGTAAAATTTGGAAAAATTTTCGATTCTCAATTTTCAATTCTCAAATTTGTGTGTATCTTTGCGCCTCGGTAGAGGAATCTCTTATGTGAACACAGGAGTCCGTAATATTCCCTGCCTTAACAATTTAATCGATTAAAAAAATGGATAACTTAATCAAAATCGCAGAAGAGGCTATGTGGGCTCCCAAGGAGGTTCCCGCATTCAAGGCTGGCGACACCATCACCGTATCCTACAAGATTATCGAGGGTAACAAGGAGCGCATTCAGAGCTTCCGTGGTGTGGTAATTCAGATCAAAGGTCGTGGTGTAACCAAAATGTTCACCATCCGTAAAATTTCTAACGGTGTAGGCGTAGAGCGTATTTTCCCTCTCTACTCGCCCCACATCGAGTCGATTGAGGTTAATAAGGTTGGTGTTGTGCGTCGTGCTCGCATCTACTACCTCCGCAACCTCACTGGTAAGAAAGCTCGTATCAAAGAGAAACGCTATGTTGCGAAGGAGAAATAGTCCTTCAACTTACCAAAAAAAAGAGGAGTCCAGACGTGGACTCCTTTTTTTTGTGCCCACCGCTTGCCTTGTGATGTGACACAGAGAGGGTTGAGGTTGGGCAAAAAAAGAGAACGGTCGCCATACACGGCGACCGTTCTCGGGTTTTAGGTTGTTAGAAGTTGAATCGACATTCGCCTGCCACAAAAAGACCCGAGATGGGAGCATCTTTGTGGGGTGCTCGGGTGAGGCGCTTGAAGCGCTTGTCCCCTTCAAGGTCGTATTTCGCACGGCTCTGCGCAGCATCAGTCACTCTTATCATCGAAAGACCGCCGTCGGCAAAGGAGTGCATCTGTTCGGTGGCGTAGTAAAGACTTTCGCTGCCCTGGATAGTCATAATGTAGCCAATCTGGGAGAATGTGAGATCTACATTTTCGCCAGTTGCCTCGTCGGTGTAGGTATATTGATAGGGGACAATCATTGCGGCGCTGGTGGAGTCCTCTCGGAACCACACACCCTGAGCCAAGTACTCACTTGCATAGAGCTTACCATTGGTGCCCACTCCTACGAAATAGAGTTGTTCGATGATAGAACCATCTGCAAGTTCTATGTTGCTACCAACTACCTGACCACAGAAGATCGGAGCCTCTGCCTCGGCACTGTACAAAACTTTTGTGGGAAGACCCCAGAGGTTGTTCCAGCCCTCCATATTGTAGCTTTCGCCCACAACATCTGCGGTGAGAGTGATGGTTGAGTATGCATTGGCGTCGCTAATTTTCCAAGTGCCGAGCCAAGCGTTGTACGCAGCATTCTCATCGATAACCTCCATAGGCTCCGAGGCAGCATAAAGACCCGTTACTTCACCCTCGGGTGTGATACCCCACACCGTCGCAACCCAAGTGCCGGGTTGTAGTATGTAGTAGAGGTCTAAGGGTGTGTTGAAGTAGTATTTGAATGCTGTGAGGTCATAGGTGGTGCCATTCTGCTGGTTGTACTCAGTGATGTTTTGCACGAGATTGTTTGCGAGCGCCTGAACAAAATCCGCTTTGTTGGGGGCAATTGAGTTGTTCCAATCGTCGAGCGAGTAGAATTCGAGGAAGAAACCCTCATCGGAGGTCGATCGGATGTGGCAGATGTCGTTGTAGAGTGTGCCGTCCTCGTCTATAAACTCGGGAAGGTGCTCGATAGTCCAGTTGGGGTTTACCCTCATCTCGATAGACTCATTGCTGATTCGCTCGTTGTTCATTTCGGCAAAGTCGCTCTCCTGTGCGAAGATGATTTGGATTTTGCCATTGTTGTAACCGGCAATACCTTTGATAGCGCCCGAGCCTTGTGCTACGGTCTGTGCGCCATAGGTCGCATACTTCGACGAGAAGGCTACGAAGGTGTTGCCCAAAGCATCCTCGATTGTGATAGAGGTGTGGGAGCCGTCCATAACCCAAGTCTTGCCGAGATCTGCCTCTGCAACCTGCACGCCAATGATAGCCACATACTGGCTCTCGTACTTGTTGTTGAGGAAGTCGTTGATGGTAACGAGTCGGGGTGCTACGGCATTGCCACTCGAAAGCTTGGTAATCTTCTCCACAGCCACGCCACTAATCTGAGTTGCGCCACTGTATTCGCCAATGGTTGCACCACTAAGGTCGATTTGCACCTTGTCGCCAAAGGCAAAGTCGTGGTTTGCGCTGAGGTAGAACTGCAAACCTGCGCTCTCGTCCTGAACATAAAGACCTTTTTTGGAGGTGAGGTTGTTGAGATCTTTGTTGGAGATAACAACAGCCTCAATGGTTGCCGACTGGATGGTCGCACCGGAGCCCAAAGCAAGGATGTCGGCAATGGGAGTGATACCCGAAGGTGTTTCGGGATCACCCCCCTCGCCATTGTTGCCACCACCTTCGCCACCACCATTCTGGTCGGTAAACTCCACGCTCTCATCGGCGCTCCAATCGTTCACGATAGCGTCAATTTCGGTGGAGATACTCTCCTCGGTGATGGTTACAGTCAGGTGGCGCACCTTACCAATACCAAACTCGATATTCTCGGGTGCGTTGTATGTATATTGTTTGTTGGAGGTCGTTGTGATTGCAATCGAGGGAGCAACGGTCTGAGGGGGAGTGATGAGTACATAGGTGTCTGTGTAGCCGTTGCTTGCGGTTGCGAGCTTGCCTGCCTTGATTGTGCCCACGCCATCTTTGAGGGTCACACCCAAGCCGAGAGAGTAGTTGAGGTTGCCCTTCACGCCATCGATATAGACCTCTTTGACACCCTCGGATGTCTGGTTGTTGATGTCGATTACGAGCTTCGAGAGGAGGTGGTCAAATTCGAGCACAACCTTCTCGCTTGTGGGGGTTACTTCGGGCTTGTAGGCAGTCATAAGGTCGGAGGCTGTGTAGCCTGCGTGGGTGCTCTGGTCGGACTTCACACAAAACTCTACGCCTGTGGAGATGAGAGCCTCGGCAGTGTAGTTTGCATTGTAGGGATAAAGACCGATGATAATGCCCTTCTCCTCGCCCTGATACCAGTAGTATGTCTGGTCGGGGGTGAAGCCACCGTCGCCCTTTGTGAACTTACCGTTTGAGAGCCAGGGGAGCCACGAAGATGCGGAACTGTTGGCACTGCCCTTGAAACCATAGATGCTCACAGCATCGCCCTTCTCAAAAGCCGTATCGGTAGCCTTTGTGAAGTCACCCGCAGGTATTGCATCGATGTTGAACTGCACATCCGAAAGAGGAATGTTGGGTGTGGGAATTTCTCCGAATTCATCACACGCTCCAATGGCAAATACCATCGCCAAAAGAGCAAATAATTTTACACTCGCTTTCATAACAAATAGTTTTTTATGGGTTAGGAAATATGTTTGAGTTAGGGGGTGGGGGGTATTTTCGCCCCGTTTGTGACAAACATATAAAATTAAAACCAATAAACAAAGAAAATAGTGGGGAATTTAGATAATTGGGGGGGGGTAAAATTGATAATCGGAAATTTTGCACATTTTGGGGAGTCCCGATTGGGAAAATAGGTAATGATTTTCGGGTGCAGATTTTGGGGTTGAGAAATTACAAGACCCTCCCGCCCTTCGGGCACCCGACCATAATTTAGAGGAGGGAGAGGAGCGCTGGTGGATAAAAAAAGCCGCAGAGAGTTCTGCGACTTTGTAGTTTAGTTTACCGAGGTGTCCGCTTGGGCTCGTTCGGCTCGGGCTTCCATCTCCATTTGGAGTCCCACCATTGCTACGGCTGCACGGGCGAGTGAGGTGCCGTCGGGGTAGGAGAGCGTTGTAACAATGGGCATATTCCAATCGAGCACCACATCCGTGAGCCCATTGAGCGTTGCGGAGAGCACTGCGGGGTGGTCGCCCCCATCGGGAAGAAAGACAAGCACCGCATCGACGCTTGTGAGTTCCGCAAAACACTTCGCCGCCAAGACCGTCTCGGCAGTGCTGGGCACTATGCGATACTCCACCTCGCCCTCAACTTCCACCATTATGTGGAGCGTGCGCTCGGCAATCATTGTCTGCTCGCCACACCCTTCAACAACTATAAATCCAAATTTCAACGCTGTCATAATGTTGTTATTTCGTCAATTGTCCAATAAGTAAAACGGGAATGAAAAGATAACTAAGAAAAGGAGAAATGCCTTCTTCTCGTTTTCTCAGTCCTCCCAGTCCTCCCAGTTTATTTTTAGTGAGCCTTAATTGACCAGACTCCGTCTGCTCTAAAATGCTCCTGCTTGGCATAATGCGCAAGCGCCTTCTGCCCTCGCTTACTCGCATTTGCCTCAATTCTCAATTCTCAATTCTCAATTCTCCATTCTCCCAAGTGCCGCCGAGAAGTGCGCCGTCGGTGCGGATGTAGAGCCCTATGCCGTGACGGATGCCATTCTCCCAAAAGCCATACCAGCGGGAGCCGTCCTCCCAAGTGTAGATGCCGAAGCCCTCACGCACGCCACCCATTATCTCGCCCTCCCAACTGTCGCCATTGGGGAGCTGCTCCTTCGCCCAACGATAGGAGGAGAAACTCTCGGTGGTGGGGTAGGTGTCTGTGGGTATGCCCGAGGTGAAGTTCCCATAGTAGGTCACGATGCCCTCGCTGTCATAGAGTGTGCCCGTGCCGTTGGGTATGCCATTCTCCAAATAGCCGACATAACGCAGACTGCCCTCCGCACCCGCCCAATGGTGGTCGGGGTTGGTTATGAGCGCAGCACCATAGCCGTGTGCCCCACCCGTGTGGTTGGCGAAGATGAACATCGTGTCGAAGCGTGTGATGCCTACGCCATAGCGCACGCCATTCTCCCAACGCCCTGTGAAACAAGTGCCACTATCCCACACAAAGGTGCCATAGCCATCCCTCGTGCCAAAACTCTGCTCGCCATAGTAGCACCCCTCGTCGAAGGAACGATAGGTGTAGTCGGGATGGAGCTCCTCCTTGCCTCGCCAATAGGAGGCAACATCGGGGGCGATGCCCGAGAGGTGGTCGGCAAGTTCCACCCTCGCCTTAGCCTCTCCGCCCTCCGCTGCAAGACGCAAATAGTGGAGCCACGAGGTGGTGTTCGCCTCCACGCCCCAACCGTAGCGGTAACACTGCGCCAAATTGTACTGAGCCACAGCATTTCCACTTCGTGCAGAGGCGAGGAAATCGCTCGCCACCTGCGCCGAAAGCGTAAGCTGTGCCATCGCACATATAATATATATAAGTATAAACCGCCTCATAATTTGCTCTGTGTCACACAAAGATAAGTAAAAAATGGGGTTCGGATGCAAAAAACTCGCTCAATTATTTTTTTATCAAGAAAAGAGTTGTATTTTTGTCGCCGATTTTGAACTATATAGCCCCAATGGGAGTGGTTTCAGAGTCACAGTTCTTTGATAGAAAGACAAGAAGAGAAAATTTTTAATTTTTTGTCGCAGAAAGTTTGTGGAATAAAAAATTTCACATATCTTTGCAACCCCAAAGAGAGGCAAATGTGCCGATGTAGCTCAGTTGGCCAGAGCAGCTGATTTGTAATCAGCTGGTCGGGGGTTCGAATCCCTCCATCGGCTCAAAGCACCAGCGGATAGCAGGTGCGACAAAAAATGAAAATATCGGGAGAGTTCCAGAGTGGCCAAATGGGGCAGACTGTAAATCTGTTGGCAACGCCTTCGGTGGTT